>JAZOPN010000001.1:0-10893 GCA_045655565.1 Eubacteriales bacterium
CACTATAAATAAAAATGACGGGCGGATTTACCGACCGTTATTTTGTTGGCGCAGAGGGAGGGATTCGAACCCTCGTGTGGTGTTATCCACAAACTGATTTCGAGTCAGCCCCGTTATGACCGCTTCGATACCTCTGCATAAATATGATGCAATAGTTTGCATCATATTTATGCAGAGCCCTGTGAGAAGAGGCTCAATGAGCACAGCTCATTGAATCCGCTTCGCATATCCCACCAAAGCGTGTCAAGCTCGCTTGTAAACGCAAGATGTGGATATATTCACCGCAGGTGAAATACCTCTCTGTGATGCAACTATATACATTTTTAGAAAGTATGGAAAACGCATGAAGAATAAACTTGCGTGCAATTTTCATCACACGCAAGATATTATAGCACATAATTATTGATTTTGCAAGATGTTTTACGAAAATTTAAAAGTTTATGTGTGAGTGTTCCCCTTATACCAGCTTGTGGTGAGGCGGGTGATAAGGGTTGAGAGGGGGATAATCATTGTGCCGAGGATGATATTGCCGACGGCGTGGATTATGTCAAACGGGAAGCCGGCTATTATCCAGGCTATGGTCTGGTTAAAGTCGAGGCCGAACATTACCGCCTGGGCAGGTGCGTATAGCGTGCCGTAGGCGATGCCGTGAAGAGCGCAGACAAGTGGATATATTATCACGCCTACGCGTTGTGGCATATTGCGCGGAAGAAGCATTGTCACTCCCCATAGTATTGTCCATATATAGGTGTACGGAAGCCACCACATCGAAAAGCCTGATATTACGCCATTAAGCAACACATATAGGTAGAGGGGTATAAGCGCCTTTTTCCTAAAGGCTATGGTGTATACCATAGTTAATACGCCCACAAGGTGTATGTTCGGCAGAAACTCCATAAGGAGCTTGGATATGAGCATTATTACGGCGAGCATAGCGAACACTACCATCTCGCGCAGCTTAAGCGAATTATTCTTCACAATTACTTAGCGTAGGTTAGCTCGTAGCGGTCACCATCTGTTATGGTGATATCCGACGCGCCTGACATAGAATACTCGCCATCGACGGTAAGCGCCCAATAACTGGCATCGACATCAGAGTCTGCGGTAATACCGTTTACTACCTTAATATATAGACCATAGGCACCGTCATCTCCGGACGCAATACCAGAGCCTGTAAGTGCGTCGGCAAGTATCTGTTCATCGGTGTTTATAGTGAATGTAACATCATTTTCGCCGACCACAACCTTTAGGGTGAAGGTGATTGCGCCCTCGCCAAGCTCGGTATCCTCGGTATAGGTGGCGGACTGCCAGGGGTCGGTGGGTGTGGGTGCGCAAGAGGCAAGTGCCAAAAGAAGCGCACACATAAGTGCCAGTGCTATAAGTCTTGTGGTTTTCATTGTTTTTTCTCCTTTTTCATTTTAACTGTCAAAAGGATAAAATAAAAGCGCCCTTCTCGGGAAAGGACGACACAAGGGGAGCACCACCACTCCCATAATATCATCTCCCCATTTGCCCAAGAGACTTTTATTAGTCACAGGATGGTAAGCATTCCGACTTCTGCATTAGCAGTCACGACAATGGCTGTTGTCGAGGATTTTCACCCCGTTCCCTTACCCACCACCGCACCTAAGGGCGCGACGAGAAAAGCGACATCACTATATCCTGCGTTATTCTTTTGTACCACTATAATAACACACACTTACGGAAAAATCAACAGAAATGAAGAAAAAAACGAGCCGAAGCTCGTTTTTTGTTTAATTGTGATATAGCTTCTTAGTCTGATACATAGGCTCGGATGAAACCTGAACACCGAGCTTGCGGAATGTAGAGCGATCCACCTCTGCAAGAATGACGGTCGAATGTGCCTCAGCGTGCTTCAGGGCGGGGAGTGCCGCCATAGCACGGGCAGCATCGGGGTTATCCACTGCGGAGATAGCAAGGGCTATGAGCACCTCGTCTGTATGCAATCTCGGGTTGTGGTTTCCGAGGTTATCAATCTTCAGCGTCTGAATAGGCGCGAGTATCTCCGGTGATATAACATCGATGTCCTTATCTATTCCTGCGACAGCCTTAAGAGCGTTTAGGAGAGCGGCAGAGGATGCGCCAAGCAGGGGGGAGGTCTTACCCGTCACTACCCTACCGTCATTTAGTTCTATTGCGACAGCAGGCGCCTCGGTGTCCTCACTCTTGGCTAGGGCGGCAGATACTGCGGGACGGTCGGCAACCGCATCAATAGAGAGCTTGCGCATAAGAATCTCAATCTTCTCTATCTCAACCTCATTCGATGCACCCTTTCTGCGACTGCAGAGGGCGTTATAGTAACGGCGAATGATCTCCTGCTTTGCAGCGTAGGACACCGCCTCATTATCGTATATGCAGAAGCCTGCCATATTTACTCCCATATCTGTCGGTGACTTATATGGGCACTCTCCAAGTATCTCGGCAAGGATGGCGCGAAGCACGGGGAATACCTCGACATCGCGGTTATAATTCACCGCGGTTGTGCCATATGCCTCAAGATGGAATGGGTCTATCATATTTACATCTGCAAGATCGGCAGTGGCTGCCTCATAGGCAATATTAACCGGGTGGCTGAGTGGAATATTCCATATCGGGAAGGTCTCAAACTTAGCATAGCCTGCCTTGATACCGTTCTTGCTGTCGTGGTAAATCTGCGACAGACAAGTAGCCATCTTACCGGATCCCGGTCCGGGGGCGGTGACAATAACAACAGGGCGCGAGGTCTCGATATACTCATTCTTACCGAAACCGTCATCCGAGACTATATGTGGGATATTATGAGGATACCCCTCTATTGGATAGTGCTTATACACCTTGATGCCAAGAGCCCCAAGTTTGTTGCAAAATGCCTCAGCAAGCGCGTTCGCGTGATAGCGTGTCATAACAACCGAACCGACATATAGACCATATCCACGGAATGCATCAATAAGCCTAAGTACATCGAGATCGTAGGTGATACCAAGGTCACCGCGCACTTTATTCTTCTCTATATCCTCGGTGTTAATGACGATAATGACCTCAGCCTCATCTCTTAGCTCGCTAAGCATCTTAATCTTACTATCGGGGGCAAAGCCCGGAAGCACTCGCGAAGCGTGAAAATCATCAAACAGTTTTCCACCGAACTCAAGGTAGAGCTTTTCACCAAAAAGAGAAATTCTCTCTTTAATTTTCTGCGACTGCAACTTTAGATACTGATCATTGTCAAATCCGGTGATAAACATCTCGATCCCCCTCATAAAAAAATCAACAAAGTTATTCTATCACAAAGCCTTTTGTTTTTCAAGTGAAAAGCGGGAAATTAGGCAAAATATTTTATACCCTTGTTTTTTGTTCTCGATCGTGATAAAATAAGCATACAAGACTAGCCAGATGGAGGTAAGCAATGAATACAACTCTCTATACAAAATATGAGGCGCAAATGGACAGAGCCTGTCCGCACTCCTACTATCCGCGACCGAGCCTTGTGCGCTCGTCATACCTCTCACTAAACGGAGAGTGGGACTTCGGCATAGGCAAAGGTGAAGTATATAGTGAAAAAATTCTGGTACCATTTCCACCCGAGTCCGCCCTTTCAGGCATCTCACGCGGTGTCAAAAAAGACGAATATATGTATTATAAAAGGGTTGTTACCCTGCCCGAGGGCTTCCTTACAGATGGGAAACTGATACTCCACTTCGGTGCTATCGACCAAGAGGCTGAGGTATATATCGGGGATAAGAAAATTGGCGAGAGACTCGGCGGATATATACCATTCGAGTTTGATATCACGGATGTGGTGGACAGTGGTAGTTTTACCCTTCGCGTTATATGTCGTGATACCCTTGATAAAAAGTACCCATATGGCAAGCAGACCGATAATCGCGGCGGTATGTGGTACACACCCGTCAGCGGAATATGGCAGTCTGTTTGGCTTGAGTGCGTGCCCGAGGATTATATAAAATCCATCAAGGTTACCCCCATAGATGGCGGTGTTAGGCTAAATATAAAAGGGGGGCGTGTCGAGAAAACTCTGAAAATTGAGGGTGCTGACAAGATAGAGGAAGCGATAAAAGGAGAAGAAACCGGCGAGGTATACACATTCGAGGGTGATAGCATAGATATCCGCCCGAGCGAGCCTCACCTCTGGTCTCCCGAAGACCCCTATCTATATAATTTCACTATCATATCCGGCAATGATGCGGTTAAGAGTTATTTCGCTATAAGGGTAGTCGATATAAGAGAGATAGATGGCAAGGCTAGGATATGTCTAAACGGTGAACCGTATGTTTTCAATGGTCTTTTAGACCAAGGGTATTACCCCGATGGTCTATTCCTTCCCGCGACTATGGATGGCTATCTCGATGATATCAGAATGGCTAAGAGCCTCGGCTTCAATATGCTTCGCAAGCATATCAAGATTGAGCCTGAAATCTTCTATTATCTATGTGATAGAGAGGGTATCGCTGTATTCCAGGATATGATAAACAACTCGGATTACTCATTCTTCCGTGACACTGCTCTGCCAACGGTAGGACTCCAAAAGCTAGGTGATATAAGAGCGCATAAAAATCCTGTGTCCAGAAGAATTTTCGAAGAGACGATGTATGAGTGTGTCGAGATATTATACAATCACCCATCGGTAGTATATTACACTATTTTCAACGAGGGGTGGGGACAGTTTTCTGCCGATGAAATGTATGAAAAACTGACACGGGTCGACCATACTAGGATTATTGACGCGACCTCGGGATGGTTTAGGCGTACTAAGAGCGATGTCGACTCAAGGCATATATACTTCAAGCCCTTGAAGCCTCGCGGCTTAGATGATAGACCTCTTGTCATAAGCGAGTTCGGCGGTTATTCCTACCGTGTAGAGGGTCACCTCTATGGTGAGGGAAACTACGGATACAAGCAGTTTAAGACACGCGAGGAATTTGAAGATGCCCTAATTCGGTTATATGAAAACGAGGTTCTGCCTCTCGCTATTGCCGGCGCCGGAGCATTTGTATACACTCAGGTATCCGATGTCGAGGACGAAACTAACGGACTTGTCACATATGACCGCGAGGTCATAAAGGTTGATGCCGAAAGAGTGCGACAGGTTATCGCGAAGTGCTCAGGCAATATAAAGTAATAATTACGGGAGGGGTTATGCTTCTCCCTTTTCCTTTTAAGAAAAATTTTTCTCCTTGAATAATCTCACAAAAGCGCGTCAAGAATACCTCAAAACAGGAGGTATAAAATGGAAAAAACTACAAAAGCCATGGGTTATGTGGTGCTGGTGCTGGTTGTAACCCTGATTTTCACGGCTATTCCGACAGAATGTGAGGCGGCAATATATGAAGACACAATAAGGCTACATATACTTGCACAGTCGGATAGCGAGGTCGATCAATCTACAAAGCTTGCGGTGCGTGACAGAGTTCTAGAGAAATACGGTGCATTGTTATCAAGTGCTGTAAGTATCGACGAGGCAGATAGAATAGTAAGAGAGTATAAGGCCGGAATAAAGCGAGATGTCGACGATTGGTTATTTGAACTCGGAGAGAACTATACCGCCGAGGTCGACATAGGGCGAGAATGGTATGATACACGGGAATATGACGGTTTTTCGCTACCTAGCGGCTACTATATTTCACTAAGGATTATCCTGGGTGAGGGCGAGGGGCAAAACTGGTGGTGCGTGATGTATCCGCCACTATGCCTAGATATCGCTACCTCAAGGGTAGACGAATATACTAAAGAAGAGGCTAACCTCATTGGCGGAAAGTATATAATTAAGTTCAAAATCCTCGAAATATTATCAAAAACATTTAGAGATATCAAATAAGATGGTTGATTTTCCCACTTTCTTATGCTAAAATAGTTATACAAGACAAAAAGAAAGGGGGGGTATTTGTATGCCGAGGGATAATACATCGGTCAAAATTATAGTAGAGAATAGAAAAGCGCGCCACGATTACTTTATAATTGAAACCTACGAGGCAGGTATCGAGCTGTTCGGCACAGAGGTAAAGTCGATTAGGGCAGGAAATGTAAACCTAAAGGACTCCTATTGTGAGATAGATAGCGGCGAGTTATTCGCCCTGGGTGTGCATATTAGCCCCTATGAACAGGGAAATATATTCAATCGCGAGCCACTAAGACCGAAGAAACTACTTATGCACAGGCGTGAGATAATGAAATTAACCGGTCTTGTATCGCGCGAGGGTTATACCCTTATACCACTCTCGCTCTACTTCACCGGCTCAAGGGTGAAGATGGCGGTCGGGCTGTGTCGAGGTAAGAAGCTATATGATAAGCGCGACTCCATAGCACGGCGAGATGCAAACAGAGATATTGAGCGTGCTATGAAAAACAACTAACATATAAAAATACTAGGCACCAAAAATGCCTAGTATTTTTTATCATAACACAATATAACTCTAAATGGTTAACAAATATGAATATCATTTTATAGCGGAAAATGGTAGAAAACAAAGATTATCACTTGTTTTTGCCCATCATAGTACGCATAGAGTTGAGTATTGCAAGAATGGCTACACCAACATCTGCGAATACCGCGAGCCACATACCGGCAAGGTTTAGTGCAACGAGAAGAAGCACCGCCGCCTTAATACCTATGGCGAAGAAAATATTCTCCTTTGCTATTCTTACGGTCTTGCGTGCTATCTTAATTGCATCTGGTATGCGCGAGAGATTGTCAGACATTATTACAACATCCGCATTCTCTATTGCGCTATCCGCGCCTCTCTCGCCCATAGCAATACCGACATCTGCACGCGCGAGACAGGGTGCGTCGTTAATGCCGTCGCCAACATAGAGCGTACTACCACGCCCATCGGCAAGCATCCTCTCAAGCTCTTTATATTTATCCTCGGGTAAAAGCCCTGCGTGCACCTCGTCGATGCCGAGCGCTGTCGCGACATTTCCCACGCTTTCCGGATTATCCCCCGAGAGAATTGCGGTGCGTCTGACACCAAGCGTACGCATAGACTTAAGTGCTGTTTCTGCCTCAGACTTAATAGTATCGGCAAGAAGCAGATATCCACTATATACACCGTCTATTGCAACATAGACTGCACCGGTAATCTCTTTCTCAACCGCCGCGCCAAGCTCGGACATTAGAGCCGTATTTCCAACCGCAACTCGTCTACCGGAGATTGAAGCAATTATTCCCTTTCCTACTACATCCAAAAATGCATCCGCCGGGGGTGGTGTAGGATGCGCCGACTTAAGACAGGTGGCAATCGGGTGGTTAGAGTTGTGCTCGGCTGACGAAACAAGCATCATTAGCTCCTCCTCGCTAACACCTATCGCGTGCACCTTTGCAATATGGAATTCGCCTGTGGTGAGCGTGCCTGTCTTATCAAATATAACAGTACCTGCCTTTGCTACGGCAGAAAATACATTTCCACCCTTATATAGCACTCCGCGCGAGGCTGCACCGCCTATTCCGCCAAAGAATGCCATCGGTACGGATATAACCAAGGCGCAGGGGCAGGACACAACCAAGAATGACAGGGCGCGATATACGGCACTCTCCCAGCTTATTAGGCTAAATATGGGTGGAATTGTCGCAATCAGCACTGCAAGAGCAATTACTATCGGGGTGTAATAGCGCGAGAATACCGTGATAAAATTCTCCTCACGAGATTTACGTTCGGTTGCATCCTCGACAAGGGAGAGTACGCGAGATGCGCGCGACTCCTCAGATGCGCGGATAGTGCGAGCAGTTAGAACACCGCCAAGAACGACTACTCCGCTGTCTATCTCGTCACCTATCGCGACAGGTCTCGGCATAGCCTCGCCCGTCAGGGCAGAGGTGTCAATTTCCGCTGTGCCGTCTATTATAACGGCATCAATAGGCACACGCTCACCCGGACGAATACGAATGATAGAGCCGACCTCAACATCCTCGGCGTATAGAATGCTCTCATCATCCCCCGAGACAACCCTCGCGGTATCAGGGCAAATCTCCATAAGAGAGCGAATAGAGCCCCTGGCGCGCTTAGTCGCCCTGTGCTCGAAATACTCGCCTACAAGGAAGAATAGCATAACCGCGACGCCCTCGGTAGGCTCACCGATTATCATAGCACCGATAGATGCTATTGACATCAAAAATTTCTCGTCTAGGAAGTCGCGACGGAGTATTCCGCGAAAAGCGTCTAGGAATACCGATATACCCGATACTATTAACGCTAGGATATAGAGGATTAGCGGTACTATCTCGACATTCAAAACATCAAGAAGCAGTGCTGTAAGGAACAGGGCAAGCCCCGAGATTATTCTTGCAGGCTCATTTTTTAGGTAAGCCTTAAAAATTTTCATCATTTTGCAATAACTATTCCGTCCTCGAATGCCTTAGCGATATCCATAAGCAACGTGATAAGAACCTGTTCATCAAGCTCGCTCTCAACCGTGAGCTTTTCGGTGAGGAAGTTGATTTTTGCGCTCGCGATTCCTTCCTTATTCTCCATCATACGCGCAAGCTTAGCCGCGCAGTTAGGACAATCAAGACCTGTAATTGAAAACTTGTACTTCATAATAATTCTCCTATTATATATTATTCATTTATATGCTGTATAGCAATCTCGATGATGTCGCGCACGTGCTCGTCGGAGAGCGAGTAGAATATTTTGCGCCCCTCCTTATAGCTAACGACGAGGTTGTGCCGCTTCAACACCTTCAGCTGGTAGGATATAACCGCCTTGGTCATACCGAGAGATGCAACGAGGTCACAGCCGCACATAGCCCCCTCGGTGAGCGCGAAAAGAATAGATAGCCTCGTCGGGTCACCGAATATCTTGAAGAAGTCGGACAGCTCGCTCAGCTCCTCGCCACGAGGAATAGCCACCCTGACAGCACCGATAATATCCTCGTGCACTTCCCCACAACCGCATACCACCTCACAGGAATCTTCTCTTTTCATAGCATCTCCTTTCTTATTATAGTCAAACCGGGATTTGACTGTCATACACATTATAGCACCAAACAATTTGATTGTCAAGGGAAAAAAGAAAAAGTCAAATTTTCGTTTGACTTTTCCCTTTTTATGATAATTATGGCGGTGAGGTCGGCTTTCTACATTAATTTATTATCGGCTAGGAATTCTAACACCTTGTCAAGTGGGATAAATGTACCCACGGTAAAAGAGCCATCCTCATATGTATTGCCACCGAAGTTGATACCTACAACCTTCATCTCGTTATTGAATACCGCGCCACCCGAAGAGCCGCGATTTGTGGGTGCATCGTGCCAGCCTACCGGGAACTCAATACTGCCACCCGTGACACTCACGGTTGCATACCTTATGCATTTACCGTAGGTTACCGAATTGATGATACCCGTGGGGTTACCTATTGCTATCAGAACATCACCAACTTCGGCATTTGCATCGGCGAATTCTGCGACGCTTAGCTGCTCATCACCGATAGCAAATTTTAGCACCGCTAGGTCATACGCGGGGTCTGTTTTTATAAGTGATGCCGCATATTTGTTTCCGTAGGCGTCATAGACATAGTAGAATATCTTGTCATAGCCCTCTTTCTCGGCTACCACGTGGTCGTTTGTGAGGACATAGTAATAGCCTGCCTCACTTTTGTATATAACGCCGCTACCCAAGGAAGATACGCCGCTTGAGCCGGTTTTGCCATACTTTATCTGCTCAACATTTATCTTCACTGTGGATAAGAGAAGCTTGGTTGCCGCCTTATTTGCCAAATCCGCCATATCATTGACCCACACTGCATTTACTGTGACATCCTTGGTAATTGGCAGAGAAAAATCATAGGGCTGCTTACCCTCTTTGTCGACATACCAGCCGAGGAAGCTGTAACCGTCACGCTGTGGCACATCGAGGGGCGGTAGGATGCTACCATAACCGGCCTTTAGCACTGCTGGCGTGTTTACACCATCCATATAATCAATAGTAACGGTAAAGGTGTCATTCATCCTGCGCCACTTTGCGCGAAGATAAACGGGCGAGGTGTTGGGGACTGTGTCGAACTCATAAAACTCGCCTGTCTCGGTATTCTCCCAGCCGATGAATGCATAGCCCTCCCTGTGCGGCTCGCTCGGCTCTAGTATCGCGCCCGACATAATATATGTTGTGTCGGGAGTACCGTTATCATAGATGTATGTGACAACATATTCCCCACGCTCGACAAATCTAGCGTAGAGGGTCATATCGCTTGTAATACGCGTCTTAAGGTAGGGGCGTGTCAAGTTTTCATCGAGGAACCAGCCGCCAAACACCTTGCTATCGTCCTTATATGTGGGGGAATATAGCTCGGATGTAGAGTTAACATCTGTGGTGACATTATCCATACCGTCACCGAGCACAAAGGTCACGGTATATGTCGGCATAATGCAAGAGGAAAGCATAAAGAGAAGAAGCACCGGCATAATAACTGCCAGGATAGATATTAGCCCTTTTTTCATTGTCCCCCCCTCTCTCTCGCCTAGCCTAGACGCTCTGAAATCTCATATACTGCTGAATAATAGATATTAAATAACCTCTCGATATGCTCGAGGGTTATAAACTCGTTTGGTGCGTGCGCAGGGAATTCATAGCCCGGCAGCTCCGGGCCGAAACCGCATCCGCACTTTAAGGCTCTTGCGTATGTGCCACCACCTATGCTGACAGGATCGCCACGCTCACCCGTTACCTCGGTGTAAACCTCGCTTAAGGTCTTAATAAGAAGCCCCTCGGGGTCGTTATAAAGCGGCTCCTTGTGGCTGATGGTCTCATATTCCGCACCTGCACTATCGAGCAGCTCGGTGACATCGGCGAGGCTATATGTCGCGGGATATCTTACATCCACCGACCCAACAAGTCTACCACCCGAAAACTCGGCTATGTCGGGAGAGAATGTCAGCTGACCTGTGCTG
>JAZOPN010000002.1:0-17003 GCA_045655565.1 Eubacteriales bacterium
ACGCCGCCTTTGGCTGCACTTGGCTTTCAGCAGCGTTTAACATGTTTTCGATAAATATTCCATATCCTGTGGTCGGATCATTGACCATCACATGAGTCACCGCGCCAACTAATTTCCCGTTTTGGATAATGGGCGAGCCGGACATTCCTCGGACTATACCTCCCGACATAGCGAGCAGGGTGGGATCGGTAACCTTGATTTTGAAGGACTTCGAGTTAGTAGAGGTTGTGTCTATATCAAACAATTCGATTTTGTATTCCATACGCTTGCCGTTTTTGAGGGTTGATAGAATTGTTGCCTCACCTCGCCTTACCTCATTCTTATGGGCTATGGGCAGGGGCGTGTCGAGTTTTTTGGGTAATTCGCTGAGATGACCGAACACTCCGACATCTGTATTGGCGTATATTATGCCTCGTGTCCTGTCGGTAAGTATGCCTGTTAGCTCTCCCGGCTTGCCACTCTCGCCCTTTTGCACACTTCCCAGCACGACATCGGTTACGACACCGCCCGTCATCTCGATAGGCTTCGTACTGCTCGAATCACATATTCCGTGACCAAGACCGCCAAAGTCCGAGGTCTCGGGGTCGATGTAGGTAACAGTGCCTATACCTGCCGCGCCCTCGCGAAGCACCGCGCCGAGCTTGTATTCACCACCTACATTTTTTGGTACAACCTGTATTTCGGTGCGTTTTCCCCCACGCTCCAGCACTAATTCGACCGTCTCGCCCTCGCAGTCACGAAGCGCCTCGCTTATATCCTTTGTCCGCGTTACCTCTCTGCCGTTTAGCATTATAATTTTGTCCCCTGCTACCAAGCCCTTACACTCTGCCGGGTCTGTTACCGTCATATACGCCTCGCTAAGCCTTGTGCCGAATACTATACCACCGGGTATTAAATACGGACGCTCGGTTGCCACCACCTCTTCGTCCTCTTCTGCGAATAGCTCCCATAGCCTCGACTTTATTGTTACACCACAACTGACAACATCATCTACATACCCTAAATTATCATCACCCGCGGCGCAAGATGCCACGATTGCCCTGTTATCTCCGAGGAGAGAAAGCAGAGTCAAAAGCGATAAAACTGCACCGAGGAGTCTGTTTTTGAAGTTTTGCATATTTCCCCTCGCACAAAAAATTCACTCCGCATTTTACAATTTTGGAGTTGGTATTATTTTTTGTTTTTCGGGTTAAGATATGAGTAACAAATTATAGTAACAAAACTTGTTTTATCCGACACGGGTGGCAGGGAAGAATAAAAAAACAGACATAACGAATAACGCTATGTCTGTAAATGAAGCGCGACAGCTCCCAAAATTTAATGGAAGAAAATATCCACATAATCGAGATATATCGCCTCGAGCGTACGAGCGTAAACCCTGACGACAAATGGCGTCGGGTAGAAGCGAGTGCGCAGAGTTATAGCACCGTCCTCTATGATCGGATGAAGCCCTGCTGTAACGAATGAGGAAAGAAGCTTATCTGTAACCATCTCGCCTATTTTCATATCATAGAGAATTCTTATTGTCATCTCATCCTCGGTGTTAGTCATCTCAAGGGTGACCACCGATTTTGGGCTACACTCCGCCACGACCATGCGCAGTGCATACGAGAAGAAGTAGGTGCAGATGTCTATATCACCGTATTCATCTACCCTAATATCGAGTTTTACAATTCCGCGCAGAAAGTCGTCTACAAACCTCTGTGTTGCACCGACCATCGCACCGACATTAGTACGAGATACGGTTGCGCGTTGCGGCTCTCTTTCTGAGAGCGCGTAGTCTCCAATTTTCCTCTGCCTCATATCACTCGTCCATAGATATGGTGCTAAAATCAAGGTTCTCTAGGAATGATGTGCGCGCAGTATTCGCCATCAGTTCCTCTGCCTTATTATGTTGCATCTCACCTAGCCTGTCGGTAAGATATACAAAGGTTATGTCGGTCTTGTTCTCTGTATAATTTTCCTCGCTCTTGCCGGCGCGATATACGATGTGGTATATGTACTTCTCGCCATTATGCATCCTGAGAACATCTGAAACCTCGCCAACCTCAAGGGCGAAGGTTGCCTCAACGAGCGCACCGTGTATATTATCGTTTAGGTTGTATCTGCCGAGGAAGTATCCGCGCTCAATCTCAGGGCCGTCGGTGAGGCTACCGTTGTTCGGGATAACGCTGGCAATGCCGAAATCGCTAGACTCGGCGAGCATCTTCTCGCGCACCTCTTCTGCCTTCTTTTGCGTGTCACCGTACGCGCCATCCTCGACCGTCCACCTAAGAATTCTGGCGCAACCGTCACCAAAGTAGAATTCCCTGACATCCTCGTCGGTGTATTCGAGCGCACCCGGCTCAAAGTACGGCTCTGCCATCTCATATGACGAGGACGCACCGATATAATGCTCCTCAATTAGCTCCAGCACAACTGCGTATCTAAACAACAGCTCCTGCACCGAGTAGTTAAGGTTAATCTCCTTTAGGTGCGCGAGGTAGTCCTCATAGCTGGGAAACTCCTCTATACTGGTGTTGATATACTCGTTTATTTTCTTGCCGACATTTGCCGAGTAGGGGTCAATTCCCGCACGCCTTGCAAGCGCAAATACCGAGAAGATATCAAGTGCTCTGTCGATGATGATTTCCTCAATCTCGGCAATATACTTCGCCTTATTCTCACCGACCCAGACGCTCTCGTCACCACCGTCAATCACATTCTTGTAGTTAAGGAAAAAGAGCCTGTATAACTCATACTTCATATCATATCTTGTGCCATCAACCTCGAAGCTCATCACCGTGGTTGCCTCGAGAGCTGTGCTCTCGACAGGCTGGTAGAATGTACCCATACACCCGACAAGGCTGAAAATTGTCGCTATTATTAAAAAGAGAGCTACAATCCTTTTCATCAATAAAGTCTCCCGCGTTAGTTTTTCTTTATTTTATCAAATTATTATTAATAAATCAAGTATTATTAGAGGAGAAGTCGGCTTTTTTCGCCTTGTTCTGCACTTTTTGACTTTAACATCTTTACAAAACAGTGTCCTTTGTGGTAAAATGGAGAAAAAACGAAGCGAGGTCGCCACTTTGGAAGAACTATATAGCGTTGAATTATCTAAGATAATTGATGAATTTAAGCTCGAGAGCCTATTCCTGCCGGATCTGCCCGACAATATTCCGATATCCTGCTCGCGCGTCAATCGCCCCGGACTTCAGTTTGTGGGCTTTTTCGACCACTACGAGCCTGCCAGGGTGCAGATTATAGGTATAGTTGAGCACCTGTATCTATCCCAACTTGAGGACGAGGAGCGCCACAAGAGGTTAGATGACTTCTTCCGCTCACGCCCTGTTGCGGTTATTATTACATCATCTATACAGCCGGGTAAGTTTACCGAGGACTTGGCGGCTAAGTATGGAGTACCGCTTCTTCGCACCGCCTCTCGTACATCCGAGTTTATGGCTGCCCTTATAGCCTACCTAAATGTTCAGCTCGGTCCGCGGATTACAAGACACGGTGTGCTTGTTGAGGTATATGGAGAGGGCGTACTCATCCTCGGTGAGTCGGGCGTTGGTAAGAGCGAGACGGCTATCGAGCTGTTGAAGCGCGGTCACCGTCTTATTGCGGATGACGCAGTAGAGATTAAGCGCGTGTCGGCTACCACCCTTGTCGGTCGCGCGCCAGAGATTATTAAGCACTATGTTGAACTACGCGGTGTCGGTATTGTCGATGTACGGCGTCTGTTTGGTATGGGTGCGGTTAAGGAGTCTGAGAAGATTGATATGGTTATCAATCTTGAGGCGTGGGAGAACGGTAAGATGTATGACCGTCTCGGTCTCGACGAGCAGACCACCGACATCCTCGGTATTAAGATACCGAGTATACTCCTACCCGTTAGCCACGGTCGTAACATATCCGTAGTTATCGAGGTTGCAGCTATGAATAATAGGCAGAAGCGCATGGGCTATAACACCGCCCAGGAGTTCAACAAGAGACTTATGGAAGCAATGTCGGGCAACTAATATGAATAATGAGAGCCTCCCTCGCATAGTATCTAGTAAATACTATCCGTTGGAGGTTTTTCTATGGAAACAAGCAAGGAATTTATAAGGGAGAGAAGAGTAACTCTCGAGGGCGGGCAGAGTAGCGGTGAATATGTCCTGCCCGACTACCTCGGTGATGTCAAAAAAATACTATACACCGAGGCAAGGGCTATCCCCGCGGGTAAATATAAGAATGGTGACACGCTTGATATCGTCGGTGTTGTGTCATATGATGTGGTGTATCTTGATAGCGAGGATAATATAACCCCTCTTACTTTTACCACTGATTATGACCTTTCGGCGCGGATAAATGACGAGAGCTATACCGACGCCTCTGTGACCTGCACGATTAATAACTTCTCACTTCGCCTTATGGGGCCGAGAAAATTCTCCGGTAAGGCATCTCTTGAGTGCGAATGCCAGATAGCCGAGAGACGCGAATATCAACTGCAGGGTGATACATTCGCAGGTGATAGTGCTATCGCAAGGTGCAAGACGGTGAATATACTTACAGGTGCATATGCCAAGAGCGAGGAGCGCGAGATTGCCGAGGAGGTAGCACACATAGACGGTGCAATAGTCGACGAGGTTGAGGTGCTGCTATTCGATGCCGAGTGCCAAAATCTAACCGTGTCGCGAAATGAGACGGGAGCAGAGGTAAAGGCGGATGTTGTCCTCACGCTACTCATAAAAGAGGCTGGCGGAGCGCCCTATACTGCCGAACGGGTGTTGAATTTAGTGGCAGACGTCACCTCAGACGCCTTTGATGAGGATATGACATTAGATGCACTTGTTAATATACTGTCCCGCCGCACAGAGGTAAACCCGATGGAGGATGGCGTGTCGATAGTGGCCTCGTTAATACTTGAGTGCGAGGTGCGAGGTGTCGGTAATGTACCGCTTAGGCTGGTCAGCGACTGCTATTCCACCGAGGCAGAGTGTCATAACGAGTTCTCGGACTACTGCTATACCGAGCATATCGGCAGTGTCCTAAGAGATGAGAAGCTCTCGGTTGAGATGCCACGCGAGAGTGTCGCACTTGAGGGGGTAAGAAACATCCTGTTCGCAACCTGCACCCCCAAGCTGACATCGACAGAGGTCGATAATCGGGGGGTAAAAATCGAGGCGCTAATACGCTTTAGCGGTATCGCCTGCGAGGTTTCAGAAGATGGCGAGATAACATACTCGCCCTTGAAGATAGATGTACCGTTCAAGGATAGCATAGCCTATGATGTGCCTGTGCCGGAGAATGCTAAGGCAAGGGCATATATTGTGCCAAGTGATGCTAAAATCGAGGTGGACAACAAATCCGTTCGCCCATCCTGCGCCCTATCTATATATACCTCGCTTGAGTGCGATAGGTGCGAGAGCTGCGTAACATCATCCACCCTGACCGAGAAATATCCGGAGCGTGATCCGGCAGTGATAAAGGTGTACTATCCCGAAGTGGGCGAGAGCCTCTTTGAGGTCGGAAAGCGACACCACGTATCCCCCCACGCCATAGCAAGCGATAATGAGCTGACCGCCGAGGTCTATGCCTCTAAGGATAGCCCCGATTGCCTAGCCGGCATCAAGTATCTGTTAATCAAGTGATGTTCGACATTTTACCGCGATAAGAGGACGGGTGTTAAAAATACGATAAAAAATCAATAAATAAAGATGAAAAGCAGAGCAAGAGTTATGGTGTGAAATTTCACCAGAATTCCTGCTCTGTTTTCATTTAATATTCTGTTAGAGCGTTTTCGCTTCTCGCCCAACTTTTCTTTTACATTTTCTTTAGAGCGTTTTCGCTTCTTGCCCCTCTTTGCTGTGATTATTTTATTCCTGCTCCAGCCAATTTTTACCTACGGTAACATCGACGGTTAGCGGTACGGATAGGCTAACTGCGTTTTCCATCTCGCGTCTAATAATCTCAATTACCTCCGGGACTATCTCGTCCCTCGCCTCGACTATCAACTCATCGTGTACCTGCATTACAAGCCTTGCATCAAGGCCTGCGTTCTTTATCGCGCGACTTACATTTATCATAGCGAGCTTCATTATATCCGCTGCCGCACCCTGTATCGGGGCATTCATTGCCACGCGCTTTCCAAATGCTCGGAGCGGTGCCTTTGTAGCGGTAAGCTCGGGGATATATCTGCGTCTTCCCATCGGGGTTGTGGTATATCCGCGGTCGGTTGCCTCGCGCACCACATCCTCTAGGTACATATCTACGAATGGATAGTTATATAGATAGTTCTTGATATATTTTGTAGCCTCGCCCGCGGTAGTACCTATATCCTTAGCCAGCGAGAAGCCGCTAATACCGTAGACGATACCAAAGTTTACCGCCTTGGCACGCTTCCTCATATCCGGAGTGACCATATCCTCGGGCACACCGAATACCGCCGCCGCGGTCTTTCTGTGTATATCCTCGCCCGAACGGAACGCCTCGGACATATTGTAGTCACCCGATATATGGGCAAGTAGCCTTAGTTCTATCTGAGAGTAGTCGGCATCGACTAGGGAATATCCCTCCTCTGCGATAAAGAAACGGCGCATCTGTCTGCCAAGCTTGGTCTTGATTGGTATGTTTTGCAGGTTAGGCTCAGCACTTGAAAGTCTGCCTGTCGCGGTGAGCGACTGTTTGAAATCGGTGTGTATCCTCGAGTTTTCATCGGCTACACCGGTCAGGGCGGTGGTGTATGTTCCGCGAAGCTTTGTCACGTGTCTGTACTCAAGAATATCGTCAATGATGGGGGACAGGTGGCGCATCTCCTCGAGCGTCTGTGCATCTGTTGGACGCTTACCCCGCTTTGCCTCTGCCAGCCCTAGCTTGTCATAAATAATCTCGCCTAGTTGCTTCGGGGAGTTTATGTTAAACGGTGCGCCGGCATGCCTGTAAATGCTCTCTGTTAACTCGTTCGCCAGCTCGCCGAGTGCCTCGCCGAACTCAACTATTCCATCTTTATCAATCTTAAAACCCCATTTCTCGCACTCCGCGAGTATAGGTAGTAGGGGAATTTCAAGCTCGAAGAGTATTTTCGACAGACCGTCTTTCTCTATGCGATGCCTGAGCACGCCCTCAAGCTCATACATAAGGTGCGCTGCGGGCATCTCCTTTGTGACTGTCTTGCCAAGGAACATCGAGGCGAGCGAGCGCACGCCTGCCGAGCCTCCGCCGGGGCTTATTACATACTCATAGAGCATAAGGTCGTATATGACGGTGCTTGTAAGGTCTGCACCGAGCGCATCCAGCCTGTGCCATAACGTCTTACCGTCATAGCAGATAACTGTCTTGCCGGTGAATAGGTCGGTAATATCCTCAAGCTTACCCGAAAAACTTAGTCTTTTATCCTCCGTGGCAAAATAGATAGCGTTCTCGCCAAAATCTACGGCAAATTTAACACCCGTTATGGCACTAAGCTCATTTTTATCGGCGGAAATATAGCAGGCACTACCGTCCATCGGCTCATCCTCAGGCTCGCACACATCCGCCTCGTCAAGTCTGAACTTTGTAATAAATGAGTTTAGCTCCAGCTCTGAGAACTTGCGGTGTAGTCCCGATTTGTTGAAGCCGAGGTAGCGTATATCCTCTAGAGTGATGCCGACAGGGGCACCCGTGTCAATTTTTGCGAGAGTTTTTGATAGAAACGCGTTGTCCTTATCGCGTGAAAGCTTCTCTCTCACGCCCTTGGTTATTCGCCCATCCTCGATATTCTCGTAAATAGCCTCCAGCGTGCCGAAATTTTGTATTAGCGAGGTTGCGGTTTTTTCACCCACGCCACCGACGCCGGGTATATTATCCGAGCTATCACCCATAAGTGCCTTCAGGTCTACAAACTGCTCGGGGTCTATGCCGTACTTCGCACGAAATTCCTCGCGGTGCATAACGATTGTGTCACTATTTGTCGCAAGAAGCACCGTCACACGCTCGTCAATTAACTGCAACAGGTCGCGGTCGCCCGAGAACACATAGCTCTCAATATCCTCCTCACCGTGTGCCATCATAGCCACAGTACCCTGTATATCGTCTGCCTCCCAGCCCGGCAGCTCCATTACGCGTAGACCCATAAGGGATAGACACTCCTTAGCGTCATCAAACTGAGATAGCAGCTCGGGTGGGGTAGGATGTCTTCCCTGCTTGTATCCGTCATACATCTTGTGGCGGAATGTCGGGTGCTTGATGTCGAATGCGACGATGGCGTAGTCGGGCTTAATCGCGTCGAGTTGCCGCGTTATCATATTCACCATACCGAATATTGCGTTTGTATGCTTGCCCGACTTGGTCGTTAAGGGGCGCACTCCGTAGAATGCGCGATTGATTATACTGTTTCCGTCTATTACGAGTATTTTTCTCATTCGGTCTCCTCACTCTCCTCGGTTGCACCATCTTCTCTGACAACATCAGAGATTTCATCTCTAA
This sequence comes from Eubacteriales bacterium, assembly GCA_045655565.1. Taxonomy (GTDB): domain Bacteria; phylum Bacillota; class Clostridia; order Oscillospirales; family CAG-272; genus UBA1740. Next base: position 8,431 of record JAZOPN010000002.1, read on the forward strand.
GAACATCGGCAGCTTCATCCGTGACGGCATCTACGGTCTCTTCTATGACTGCGCCGCCGGCTTCAATAGCGGCTTCATCGGTGATGTCTGCGGTCACATCTGTGGGAATTGTCGCAATCTGCTCGCCAAAGAGGTCATCTATTGTTAACTGTATATCGTCCTTGCCGCGCAGGCTGTCCTCGTCGCGCAGCTCTCTCGCCCGCGCCTCGGCGTATTCGCGCATAATACTTACCTCTCGGCACTCGCCCTCCTCGCGGAGAGTGATGACAAGGCACAGTCTGGAAAATACGAAGATGAATAGCGCAAGTGTGAATACGGATGCCTCAATATGAAGCGATACGGTCTCGCCACGCACAAGGTATACTATAATCTCGGGGATTGACGCATACGCCGACAGCAACGTTGCCACAAGGCCGAAGGTGGAGTATGCACGCCACATCTCGCGACCGAGGGAAATCCTCGCCTCGTAGAGGAAGAATAGAGCGGCGAATAGCAACGCCATCTGGTCAACCAATTTTGTCGGGGAGTTGAGAGCACGCGATGTGTCAAAGTATAGCATCGAGGCAAACAGAGCCAAAAAGACTATTGTGCCGAGCGCGAAGTAGCCGCGCACCTGTGTGTGCCTCTCGGTGAGGAAAGCGTTGAAGAAGAAGTGCGCGACCGATACTACCGCGAATATCGCCGATAGCAGCGCCAGCACCTCATACGGTGTGTCCATCACCTTGGTGGGCGAGGTGGTTACAGCATTGCTCGAGCCGAGCAGGGCTATTGCCAGCGAGATGAGAGATATCGCAACCGCACCCGTTGGCACAAAGGTTGATGGGGTAGAGAACGATGCCTTTAGTCTCACCGGCTTCAGCATTCCTCCAACCGACAGCATTGTTATTACGCCGACCGCCGCCACGATGCCCGATATAGTCATAATCAAACCGGAGCTAAAATATCCCGTCTCAAGGTCGAGGTCTGTCATACAGGCTATTGTACGCAGTGTCACCGCTGCCGCGGCAAACGCTACCATTAATAATATATATAGTCCGAGCCTACCTGAATTTCTGTTCATCCTGTCGAGTTTCCTTCCTTATAGATGAAAACGCGCGCGTATATACGAGCACTGTTTTTGAAATAGCAAAAAAATAAAAATTTCACGTTTTTATAAAAAAATAAATACAATTTATAAGAACCGGAGGGGCTGATGTATGTGTAAAGACGCATTACTCGCTCTCTGTTACATATAATTCTACACCAAAATTATGAACACAGTGTAAACAGGACTAAAAAGGACGCGCCTTTGCCTAAAATTTGTATTATGCGGCAAATAATGAGCCAAGAAGAGTGACATATAGTCGCGCAGAACTGATGAAAAACTCAAAAAACGGCAGGAATATTGTTATAAATATACAAAAATCTCGCAAAAATTTCGTTAAACTTTTTACAAATTTTTTTAATTATTTCTCCTAAAACTATTGATTTTTTATGATTTATATAGTATAATTATAAGGCTTGATATGCGTTGAAGCGGGAGGTGGCTACCCACAGAGGTAGGGAATTTCCGTGGAGTATGTCCGATATTTAACCGGGCGAAGCAAGAGAGTTGCCTTTGGCAGCGCCGTGTCTAGGTCGGTTCGTAGTAGTTGTTTTGCGGCAGACTATGCGAACTGATTTTATAAGGGTGTGATTGATACGCCCGGCAGGGTGTGAAACCTCGTCGCCCTTCTTAATACGGTATTGAGCAATACAAACAAGGAGGACAAAGTAACTATGGCACAGGGAAAAATCAGAGTAAGACTCAAGAGCTATGATGCAACTATCATCGACGCCGCAGCACAGAAGGTTGTTGAAGTAGCCAAGAGAAATGGAAGCAAGGTCAGCGGTCCTATTCCGCTTCCTACCGACAGAGAGATTGTAACAATCCTTAGAGCGGTTCACAAGTACAAGGACAGCCGTGAGCAGTTCGAGATGCGCACGCACAAGAGACTGATCGATATCCTTAACCCCCAGGCGAAGACTGTTGAGGCTCTTATGAGCATCGAGCTTCCTGCAGGCGTTGAGATTGAGATTAAGGCGTAACCCACGCCGCATCGCCCACGCAGCTTGCGAGCGAGGGCGGAGGAGGACTTCAAATCTCCTTGGGGCATAGCCCCGAATTACCACGGCCTCGTGGTCATGTTGGCAGTCCGCTTCGGCGAAAATCAAAAACTGTCAACCAATAACCTATTAGGAGGAAAAATGAAAAAAGGCATTATCGGCAAGAAGATCGGTATGACACAGATCTTCGATGTAGATGGCAAGGTGATACCCGTAACCCTGATTGAAGCAGGTCCTTGCGTGGTAGCACAGAGAAAGACCGTTGAGTGTGACGGTTACGAAGCAGTACAGCTGGCATTCGAGGATGTTACAGCTAAGCACCTCACTAAGCCTGAGCTTGGTCACTTCACCAAGGCCGGCGTAGCTCCCAAGAGACATCTTAAGGAGTTCAGACTCGATGATTGTTCCGCATACGCAGTTGGCACAGTTGTTACCGTCGATACCTTCGCCCAGGGCGACAAGGTCGACATCACAGGTATCACTAAGGGCCGCGGCTACACCGGCGCAATTAAGAGATGGAACCTTCACAAGCTGAGAATGACACACGGCGTTGGCCCTGTGCATCGTCAGTCCGGTTCTATGGGTGTTATCGACCCTGCTAGAATTTTTAAGAACAAGAAAATGGCCGGTCAGTACGGAAACGAGCAGGTTACTATTCAGAACCTTGCAGTCGTTAGAATTGACGCGGAAAAGGGCCTTATCGCGGTTAAGGGTGCAGTTCCCGGTGCAAAGGGTGGCATCGTCTTTATTCGCGATTCGGTTAAAGCATAACGGAAGGAGGAAATCATAATGCCTAGTATTAAAGTTTTAGACATGGCGGGCAAGGAAGTTGGCGAGCTTACCCTCTCCGATAAGGTGTTCGGTGCAAAGGTAAATGAAGCAGTCCTCCATACCGCAGTAAGAGCTTATCTTATGAACCAGAGACAGGGCACACAGTCCACTCTTACCCGTACCGAGGTTTCGGGCGGCGGTAGGAAGCCCTGGAGACAGAAGGGTACCGGTCACGCAAGACAGGGTAGCACCCGCGCTCCTCAGTGGACACACGGTGGCGTAGCACTTGGCCCGAAGCCTCGCAGCTATCGCATCAACCTCAACAAGGCTACTAAGAGAGCTGCTCTCTTCGGCGCACTCACCTCTAAGGTTGAGGCATCCGAGCTCGTTGTTATTGATGCTATCGTAGCACAGGAGTATAAGACCAAGGATATGATCGCTATGCTCGCAGCAGTTGGCGCAGCAAAGAAGGCACTCATCGTTCTTCCCACGGTGGACGATAAGGTTATCAAGAGCTGTGCAAACATCCCCGGTGTTAAGACCACTCAGTGGAACACCATCAATGTATACGACATTCTTAACTGCGGTACTCTCATCGTAGCAAAGGATGCGGTAGCAAAGATTGAGGAGGTATATGCAAGATGAAATCCTATGCAGATATCATTGTAAGACCTCTTATCACCGAGAAGAGCATGGACGGCGTTGGCTCTAAGGTTTATACCTTTGAGGTAGCGAAGGACGCAACTAAGGCAGAGGTTGCTGCTGCGGTTGAGGCTATGTTCAAGAAGACCAAGGTTGTAAAGGTCAATATTATTAATATGAAGAAGAAGCCCAAGAGATACGGTGTGCACTTCGGCTACACCAGCGAGTGGAAGAAGGCAATTGTTACGCTTTCTGAGGACTCTGCTCCCATCGCTTTCTTCGATAGCATGAACTAAGGCAGGAGGAGAATAGAAAATGGCAACAAAGAGATATAAGCCGACTACTCCGTCGCGTAGAAACATGATCAGCCCTTCTTTCGATGAGGTTACTAAGTTCTCTCCTGAGAAGAGCTTGCTCGTAAGAAAGAAGAAGAGCGCAGGTAGAAACAGCTACGGCAAGATCACCGTTCGTCATCACGGCGGCGGCAACAAGCAGAAGTACAGACTTATCGACTTCAGAAGAAGTGTAGACGGATCTGCGAAGGTTCTCGGTATCGAGTACGACCCCAACAGAACCGCATACATCGCACTCATCGAGAGTGAGGAAGGCAAGAAGAGCTACATCATCGCTCCCGTAGGCCTTACCGATGGCGCAACCGTTACTGCCGGTGCAGGCGCGGACATCAAGCCCGGTAACGTGCTTCCCCTTTCCGCAATTCCCGTTGGTACAATTATTCACAACATCGAGCTTTATCCCGGTAAGGGCGCACAGCTCGTTCGTTCCGCAGGTGCTTTCGCTCAGCTTATGGCTAAGGAGAATGGCACAGCTCAGGTAAGACTTCCCTCCGGTGAGGTTCGTATAGTTCGCCTTGATTGTAAGGCTACCATAGGTCAGGTAGGCAACCTTGAGCACGAGACAATTAAGCTTGGTAAGGCTGGTAAGACACGCCACAGAGGCATCCGTCCCACAGTTCGCGGTTCTGTAATGAACCCCTGCGATCACCCTCACGGTGGTGGTGAAGGTAAGTCACCCGTAGGCCGTCCCGGACCTGTAACTCCTTGGGGCAAGCCTGCTCTTGGTTTCAAGACCAGAAACAAGAAGGCAAGAACCAACAAGTTCATCATCAAGCGTAGAAACGCTAAGTAATTCGGACAAGGAGAAGAATAATGAGTAGAAGTCTTAAAAAGGCACCTTATGTCGAGAGAAAACTCTTCGACCGTATCGTAGCTATGAATGAAAAGAACGAAAAGAAGGTTATCAAGACCTGGTCTCGTTCTTCTACGATATTCCCCGAGTTCGTAGGACACACTATCGCAGTTCATGACGGTAGAAAGCATGTTCCGGTATATGTTACCGAGGATATGGTTGGTCACAAGCTTGGTGAATTCGCTCTTACCCGTACCTTTAAGGGCCATGCGGGTTCTAAAACATCGAACAACGGAAAGTAATAGAGGAGGAAATTCCTAAATGGAAGCTAAAGCACATCTTAAATATGTGAGAATTTCTCCGCGCAAGGTGAAGATCGTTCTTGACCTCATCAGAGGTAAGGATACCGATACAGCAATGGCAATCCTTAAGAACACCAATAAGATCGCAGCAGAGTATCTTATCAAGCTTCTTAAGAGCGCGGTAGCAAATGCAGAGCACAACTTCAATATGGATGCAGGCAGCCTCTATGTTTCTGAATGCTTCGTATGCCCCGGCCCCACACTTAAGAGGGTACAGCCCAGAGCTCAGGGCAGAGCATTCCAGATTCTTAAGAGAACCAGCCATGTAACAATAGTAGTAAAAGAGAAGGAGGTAGGCTGATAATGGGACAGAAGGTTAATCCTCACGGTCTTAGAGTAGGCGTAATCAAGAACTGGGATTCGAGATGGGTCGTTTCCGGTAAGGATTTCGGTGATACAATCGTATCCGACTACAAGATCAGAGAGTATGTAAAGAACAAGCTCCAGGGAGCAGGTGTGCCCAGAATCGAGATCGAGCGTGATGCATCTCGCGTTAGAGTATTCATCCAGTGTGCGAAGCCCGGTGTTGTAATCGGATTCCACGGCGCAGAGATCGAGAAGCTTAGAGCAGAGCTTGAGGCTATGGTCGGCCGCCCCGTAGTAGTTAATGTAATTGAGATCAAGAACCCTGATGTAAACGCTCAGCTCGTTGCAGAGAGCATCGCGGCTCAGCTTGGGAAGAGAGTTTCCTTCCGTCGCGCAATGAAGCTTGCTATCGGCAGAACAATGCGTCTTGGCGTTAAGGGTATCAAGGTTTCCTGCGCAGGTCGTCTTGGCGGCGCAGAGATCGCTCGTACCGAGCATTATCATGAGGGTACTATTCCGCTTCAGACACTCCGTGCCGACATCGACTACGGTTTCTGGGAGGCTAATACCACTTATGGTAAGATAGGCGTTAAGGTTTGGATCTACAAGGGTGAGGTGTTCAACGAGAATGCTGCATCTCAGAGATCCGATCGTCCCGAGAGACGCCAGAGAAGAAACGGTGATCGTCGTAACAATCAGAGAGACGGCGAGCGTCGTGGCGGCAATCGTGGCCCAAGAAGGAACAGAGAGGAGGGCGCAAAGTAATATGTTAATGCCTAAAAGAGTTAAGTTCAGGCGCGTACAGCGTGGCAGACTTACCGGTAAGGCACTCCGCGGTAACAGAGTTACCAACGGTGATTTCGGTCTTGTAGCCCTTGAGCCCGCTTGGATCACATCTAACCAGATCGAGGCTGCCCGTATCGCGATGACAAGATACGTTAAGCGTGGCGGTAAGGTTTGGATTAAGATTTTCCCTGATAAGCCCATCACTGAGAAGCCTGCTGAGACCCGAATGGGTTCCGGTAAGGGCTCGCCTGAGTATTGGGTAGCAGTTGTTAAGCCCGGTCGTGTAATGTTCGAGATGGAGGGCATTACCGAGGAGCAGGCTAGAGAAGCAATGCGTCTTGCAGCTAACAAGCTTCCTATTAAGTGTAAGTTTGTTCGCAAGGCAGATCTTGAGTGTGAGGAGGCATGAAGATGAAGGCATCTGAACTTAGAGATATGAGTGTTGAGCAGCTTACTGCTAAGCTCCAGGAGCTCAAGGAAGAACTTTTCAATCTTCGTTTCCAGCTTGAGATTAAGCAGCTCGATAACCCTCATAAAATTACCGATGTTAAGCATGACATTGCTCGCGTAATGACAGTTCTTCGCGAGAAGAATGCATAATGGGAGGAAATGAAAATGACTGAAACTCGTGAGACAAGAAAAGTAAGAATTGGCCGCGTAGTAAGCGATAAGATGGACAAGACCGTCGTCGTTGCTATCGAGGACAATGTTCGCCACCCCAAGTACGGAAAGATCATCAAGAGAACGGTTAAGATCCATGCTCACGATGAGAAGAACGAGTGCGGTATCGGCGATAAGGTAATGGTAATGGAAACAAGACCCCTCTCCAAGACTAAGAGATGGCGCCTTGTTGAAATCGTTGAGAAGGCTAAGTAATATATCACTAAACCAGTACGCAGGTTAAAGGCTTGCCGAATAAGGAGGAAAAAACAGTGATTCAGCAGCAATCGTTAATGAAGGTTGCCGATAACACAGGCGCTAAGGAACTTATGTGCATCCGTGTTCTCGGTGGCTCCGGACGCCGCTACGCCAGCATTGGTGATATCGTGGTCTGCGCAGTTAAGAAGGCAGCACCCGGTGGCGTTGTTAAGAAGGGCGATGTTGTAAAGGCAGTTGTAGTTAGAACTGTCAAGGAGACTCGCCGTGCAGATGGTTCTTACATCAAGTTCGATGAGAACGCTGCAGTTATTATTAAGGAAGATAAGACCCCCAGAGGTACTCGTATCTTTGGCCCAGTAGCAAGAGAGCTTCGTGAGCACGACTTCACTAAGATTATGTCCCTTGCTCCTGAGGTGCTCTAATCGGTAAGGAGGAAACAGAATAATGGAAAAGCTTCATGTAAAGTCTGGCGATACCGTTGTTGTTATCTCCGGTCCTGATAAGGGCGTTAAGGGTAAGGTTATCGCAGCCGCTCCCGCTGAGGGAAAGGTTATTGTTGAGGGCGTTCACGTTGTAGCGAAGCACACTAAGGCTCGCAGACAGGGTGAGACCTCTCAGATCGTTAAGACCGAGGGCGCAATCTACGCATCTAAGGTTATGCTCGTATGTCCCAAGTGCGACAAGGGCGTTCGCACCAAGGTTGGTTACAAGACCGTTGGTGACAAGAAGGTAAAGATCCGTCTGTGCGTTAAGTGCGGACAGGAAATCTAATGAGGAGGGTACTGTAATGTCAAGATTTGCTGAAAAATATAAGACAGAAGTTGCACCTGCCCTCATGGCAAAGTTCGGTTACTCTTCTGTTATGCAGATTCCGAAGTTCAACAAGATCGTTATCAATGTTGGCTGCGGTGATGCAAGAGAGAACTCGAAGGTTATCGACAGCGTTATCGAGGAGATCTCTCTTATCTCCGGTCAGAGAGCTGTTCCCACCTTCGCACACAAGTCCATCGCGAACTTCAAGCTTCGTGAGGGAATGAAGATTGGTGTAAAGGTTACACTCCGCGGCGAGAAGATGTATGAGTTTATGGATAAGCTCTTCAGCTTCGCTCTCCCGAGAGTTCGTGACTTTAAGGGTATCAACCCCAATGGCTTCGACGGCAGAGGCAACTATGCTCTCGGTCTTAAGGAGCAGCTCATCTTCCCTGAGATTGAGTATGACAAGGTTGATAAGATCCGCGGTATGGATATCGTATTCGTTACCACCGCTAACACCGACGAAGAGGCAAAAGAGATGCTCACTCTTATGGGCGCTCCCTTTGCTCGTAATTAAGGAGGTTCACAATGGCTAAGAAGTCAATGATACTTAAGCAGCAGAAGGAGCCTAAGTTCTCCACTCGCGCTTATAACAGATGCAAGATCTGTGGTAGACCCCACGCCTACCTCCGTAAGTACGGAATCTGCCGTATCTGCTTCCGTGAGCTCGCATACAAGGGCGAGATCCCGGGCGTAAGAAAGGCATCCTGGTAATTTAAATTACAAAATAATCAATTCTCTAAAACTATTGGTAGGAAAACGGTGGAATGGTCGCCAAAAATT
>JAZOPN010000003.1:0-5343 GCA_045655565.1 Eubacteriales bacterium
ATAGGCATGGGAGTACGAACGCCTGCAACAACGTCCTCGCCCTGAGCGTTGGTGAGGAACTCACCCATAAGCTTCTTCTCACCGGTAGCGGGGTCACGAGTGAAGGCTACACCGGTACCACAGTCTTCGCCCATGTTACCGAATGCCATTGCCTGTACGTTTACTGCAGTACCCCATGAGTAAGGAATATCGTTGTCACGTCTGTAAACGTTAGCTCTGGGGTTGTCCCAAGAACGGAATACAGCCTTAACAGCGCCGAGGAGCTGTTCCTTGGGGTCTGTGGGGAAGTCCTGACCGATCTTAGCCTTGTACTCAGCCTTGAACTGGTTAGCAAGCTCGCGAAGATCATCAGCGGTAAGCTCGATATCCTGAGTTACGCCCTTCTCTTCCTTCATCTTGTCGATAAGCTCCTCGAAGTACTTCTTACCAACCTCCATAACGACGTCGGAGTACATCTGGATAAATCTACGATAGCAGTCCCAAGCCCATCTGGGGTTACCCGAGCTCTCTGCCATATACTCAACAACATCCTCGTTGATACCAAGGTTCAGGATGGTGTCCATCATACCGGGCATCGACGCTCTCGCACCCGAACGAACGGATACAAGCAGGGGGTTCTTCTTATCACCGAACTTCTTACCGGTGATCTCTTCCATCTTGATAATGTACTCTGCAATCTCAGCCTGGATATCGGCATTAATCTTTCTGCCGTCCTCGTAATACTGAGTGCATGCCTCGGTGGTGATAGTGAAGCCCTGGGGTACAGGAAGACCGATGTGGGTCATCTCTGCAAGGTTAGCACCCTTACCGCCAAGCAGGTTACGCATGTCCTTGTTGCCTTCTGAGAAGAGATATACATACTTCTTCATCTCTTTTGTTTCCTCCATAATATAAATATATATTTTAGTAGACCTGTTAATTGATGCCAATCCGAGCATCTTCGATTAATTATAGCACATAATAATATAAAAAGCAAGAGATTTGTTGAATTTTTATTAACACCTTTATCAAACCCCGATCTTTTTATATATAATACAATTTTAATCTTTTCATATTGAGAAAAGCATAAAATCTTCACAATTGTTCGCTAAATGTAGGGGGTTGACAAGTATTTACATGTATGGTATAATAACGGTGTTGTAAATACAACTATGAGAGGGGGCACCATAGCAAAAATGCAAGAACGCTTCCAAAGATTTACCAGTCTTATATCCAGTATTGGCAGAAGCATTTACCGAATGAAAACCGAGGCAATGGCAGAATACGACCTGAAAAGCTCGCACCTGTCATGCATATACTACCTAAAAGCAGGCGTGGCACGCACCGCCGCACAGCTCGCGAGACTTAGCGAGGAGGACAAGGCGAATGTGTCAAGAACTCTCGGAGAGCTGGAGAAAAGAGGTCTCATAACACGAGAGCTTGGCTCGCGCGGACGGCCTAAGCGCACTATAACCCTGACAGATGAGGGTGATGAGATAGGCGATTTCCTGGTAAAGCATATAGAAAATATATTCGCTACGGTCAGCGATGGTATTGAGGACCACGAGCGCGAGGCTATGTATCACGCGCTTACAATCATAGATAAGAGACTTCGTACACTATCTAAGGCATAATAAGCTTGGAATACAATTTATATAGAGAGGGAAAAATAACCCTGCCCATCTTTAGAAAGGAAAAATTATGAGCTACACAATTTATACAGATACCGGATGTGATATAAAGCCAGAGATACTTGCCGAGTGGGGCGTCAAGGTGCTCTCGCTCACCTTTAGATTTACCGATGATGACAAGGAATATACCGAAGAGGATATGCCTATCGGGGAGTTCTATGACGCTATGCGTCGTGGAAGAATTGCCAAGACTGCGGCAATAAATATCGAAACATTCCGTCAGGCATTTGAGGAGGAGGCAAAGGAGGGGCGCGATGTCCTCTATATCGGCTTCTCATCAGGTCTTAGCTCGACCTACAACTCCGGCAGAATGGCAGCGGAGGCGGTTGCAAAGGACTACCCCGAGAGAAAGCTTGTCGCTGTTGACAGCCTATGCGCCTCGGCAGGTCAAGGACTTCTCGTCTACCTCGCTTGTGAAAAGGCTAAGGAGGGTGCCGGCATCGAGGAGCTATACGATTATGTATCCTCTATGGTACTCAAGGTGTCGCACTGGTTCACCGTCGAGGACCTCGTGTACCTGAAGCGCGGTGGCAGAGTCAGCGCGACTGCGGCATTTGTCGGCAATCTTCTAGGCATCAAGCCTGTCTTGCATGTTGATAACGCCGGCAAGCTCATACCCGTAAGAAAGGTGCGCGGCAGACGCACATCGCTCCTCGCGCTCCTCGAGGAATATGGCAGAACAGCCGAGACTCCCGAGAGTGGCGTGGTCTTCATTTCCTGCGCCGACTGCTATGACGAGGCGGCATTCCTCGCCGACGAGCTAAAAAAGAAATATGGTGCTACGGTTATGCTAACCACTGATGTCGGTGCGGTTATAGGCTCGCATTCAGGCCCCGGAACTATGGCACTATTCTTTATTTCGAAAGAGAGATAAACGGAGGCTAGTATGAAAAAAAGCAACACAACCCCCGAAGAAGTAGAAACCACAACAACCGAGGGCGTAAAGCCCGAGGGAAAGCCTGCCAAGAAGCCTGCTAAAAAGCCTGCGAAAGCTCCGGCAAAAAGGTCTGCAAAGGCTCCCGCAAAGAAGCCCGGGCCAAAGTCAAAGGCAGAAAAGAAAAAGAGCAACTTTTTCACCGACGGCTTCAAGTTCATAACCGGTCTATTCTTCAAGAGAATGGCAGAGGGTGGCGCGGCACAGCTGCGCGAGAAGTCCGACGAGGTCGACCAGCTCAATGTATTCCCCGTTCCCGACGGTGACACAGGCACAAATATGTCTATGACGATAGATAGCGGTGTTGCCGCTATCGAGGAGATAGAGACCGATAGCATAGCCGAGATTTCCAAGACACTCTCGCGCGGTATGCTCATGGGTGCTAGGGGAAACTCCGGCGTTATCCTCTCGCAGTTCTTCGCCGGCATTTCTAAGGGTCTTGACGCTGTGGATAAGGCAGACCCCGTCACCTTTGCACACGCCCTAGAGCTGGGTGTTGAGAGCGCGTACGCCTCTGTTATGACACCCACCGAGGGTACTATACTTACCGTTGCGCGTGAGGCTGTTGAGTATGCTGTATCGCGCATCACCCCGAAGAGCACAATCAAGACGCTCTTTAATGACCTGGTAAAGGAGATGCACGCATCGCTAAGGCGTACACCCGAGCTTCTTGACGCGCTAAAGGAGGCAGGCGTTGTCGATAGTGGCGCAGCCGGCCTTGTGTATATTATGGACGGCTTCAACCGCGTGCTTGGCGGTGAGGTTATCGAGTGGACGCTCCCGGAGCGTGAGGCTCTGCCCAAGGCACCGACCACAGGCGCATTTGGCACGGACAGCGAGATGACCTACGGCTATTGCACCGAGGCTCTTGTTCAGCTCACCAACAAAAAGGGTAACCCGGATAAGTTCGACCTTGACGCGCTTAAGGCGTTCCTTGGCGAGATTGGCAACTCGATAGTTGCTATCAAGACCGACAGTATTGTTAAGCTTCATGTCCATACACTCACCCCCGACAAGGTGCTCGGCTATATGCTGAACCACGGTGAGTTCATAACTGTAAAAATTGAGAATATGTCGCTTCAGCACACAGAGCTTGAGACTAAGGACGCGGCTTCAAAATCCCACACCACAGCACCCGTCGAGGTCAAGCCCGAGATGCCGAGAAAGCAGAATGCTATTGTCGCGGTATGTATGGGCGATGGCATCGAGGCGATATATCGCGAGCTTGGCTGCGATGTCATCATCCGTGGCGGACAGACACAGAACCCCTCGACAAGCGACTTTATCGACGCATTCAAGACCCTGAATGCCGAGAATATCTTTGTATTCCCGAACAATGGCAACATACTTATGGCGGCAGAGCAGGCGGCATCGCTATATCAGGATGCTAGGGTCATCGTTCTCCCCTCGAAGAATGTTGGCGTAGGCTACGCGGCACTCGCGGCAACAGATATTACCGCCGACCCCGACACCGTGAAGCGCGAGATGGAAGAGGCTATGTCGCGCGTTGTTGCCGGATATGTATCCCCCGCTATCCGCGACACACAGATTGAGGGCGTGAACATCAACAACGGTGACACACTCGGTATTGTGGGCAAGGAGATTGTCGTATCTGTTGAGAAGCAGCTGACTGCGGCAGTGGCACTTGCCGATGCGCTTCTCTCCGAGGACGGTAGGTTTATGCTCACTGCCTTTGTCGGCAAGGACGCACCTGCCGATGAGGTTTCTATGGTTGAAGAGAGGATTAGGGCAATGCACCCGACAGCCGAAATTTACTTCACCGACGGTGGCCAGGACATCTATCCCTATATATTTGTAGCGGAGTAATTATGGCTATAAAGAACATTCTTTTCGACCTGGACGGCACGCTCCTGCCAATGCAGCTCGAGCCATTTATGAATGACTATATGACTCGTCTAGCCACCTATATGGCAGGCTACGGCTATGAGCCACGCTCGCTTGTTGACGCTATTATGGCAGGCACATATAGTATGATTAAGAATGATGGCGAGAGGGCGAATGAGGATCGCTTCTTCGAGACCGCCTCGGCAAGGCTTGGACGCGATGTGAGGCTCGACGAGCCACATTTTGACGAGTTCTACCGTAAGGAGTTCGACAAGGTGAAAGCCACCTGTGGCTTCGACCCCGAGGCGCGAGAGGTCACAAAGGCACTAAAGGAACTCGGTTACCGCCTCGTCCTCGCGACAAATCCGCTCTTCCCCCGTATCGCAACCGAGAAGCGCGCAGGCTGGGCAGGGCTAGACCTTTCAGACTTCGAACTCTATACCACCTATGAGAATTCCAAGGCTTGTAAGCCTAATCTCGACTATTACAGAAATATTCTAACCGCGCTCGACCTCGACCCCAAGGAATGCCTTATGGTAGGCAACGATGTCGACGAGGATATGATAGCGGAGACCCTCGGTATGCAGGTCTACCTTGTGCCAAAGTGCCTAATCAACCGTAGCGGCGCAGATATTTCGCGCTACCAAAAGGGTACACTTATAGAGCTTCTCGACTATGTAAAGGTGCTATAAAAAAACTCCACCACGGAGCTAAAAGCGTAGTCCCTAAACTATCTAAAAACCCTGTAAAGACAAAAAGACCAACAGAAGGGTTCCTACCATAAAGCAGAATTGAATCTTACCAAAAAACAAAAGGAGTACGGATTTAGCGTGTTATCCTTAACGGAGAACACGCAGCGATATAAATCCCCTCCGGGGATTTGTGATATTCCCT
>JAZOPN010000004.1:0-55803 GCA_045655565.1 Eubacteriales bacterium
CTGAGCTACCAAGCCATCTCCGTGTAGAGAATACTCTCTATGGTGGAAAGTACAGGGCTCGAACCTGTGACCCTCTGCTTGTAAGGCAGATGCTCTCCCAACTGAGCTAACCTTCCGTCAAATGCTTTACCATTATAACAAATCATTTTCTGTTTGTCAAGCCTTTTTAGAAAATATTCAAAAAAATTTTTATCAACGATATTTTCCTGTGGTTTTGCTAATATTTTATGCCTAATATTGCCGTCGTTCCATTTATAGAAAGCGATTGACAACCCGTATAATATGTGCTAAAATATTATTGTTATTAAAAATAAATATGCGCGAGATGCGCGCGACACACTATGGAGGCTCTAATATGCTTAAGGTTGATAGGATATGTGTTATGAATATGGAGAATGCTATTCGTGGAGCGAGAAATCCCTTGAATAGCTGGGCTAAAATGGATAGCGAATATGACGAGAACGGAGATTTTGTTCTAGGCGAGAATGATCTCTCGCTTGCGCATAGACTTGCTGTCGCAGGCTCCGACCACAGAAAGTTTTTACGTCAGATAATCGTGTCGATGGACATCACCGCCCCCCTCTATTGGTGGAAGGAATTTGATACCTACAAGGTCGGTACGGTTGCTAATTCCACATCAACTATGCATAAGATACAGTCAAGAGAGTTTACTCGCGATGAGTTTTCGCACGATAGGTTGACGCTAGAGGGGCTTCAGGCACTAGACGCGATTATAGCATTCCTCGAGAGCGAGAGAGTTAAATTCCTTGATACTAAAGACAAGGCACACTGGCATAATATGATACAGCTCCTACCGTCCTCGTATAACCAGCTTCGCACCGTGACTATGAACTATGAGGTGCTAATCAATATCTACTACGCGCGCCGCACACATAAGCTTGCCGAGTGGCACACGCTCTGCGAGGCTATCGAGGCGCTTCCTTATGCTAAGGAGTTAATCCTTGTTAAGCCTACTCGCGAGGATGAGGTGTAAGAATGGCTGACATATTCGACCTCTTTCGTGCTATCGAGACACCTCGCGACACCTCGCCGATTTCGGCTATTATCGTCGGACTTGGTAACCCCGGTGCCGAGTATGAGAGGACGAGGCATAATGTCGGCTTCCTTGCCATCGACCACATCGCGTCGAAATTGGGTGTTAAGATTGACCGCGCTAAATATCACGCACTGGTAGCCGAGGCGAGAATTGGCACGCACCGCGTGCTTCTTATGAAGCCACAGACCTATATGAACAATTCGGGCATTGCCGTAGCCGAGGCAGCCTCCTTTTATAAGCTGGAGTCACAGTCGGTGATTATTCTGCATGATGAGATTTCCTTCCTGCCGGGGCTTATGCGCATCCGTCGTAAGGGCTCTGCCGGTGGGCATAACGGCATCAAGAGCATAATAGCCTCGCTCCCCGGTGAGGACTTCCCGCGCATAAAGATTGGTGTGGGGCAAAAGCCCTGTCCCGAGTATGACCTCGCTGATTGGGTGCTAGGTCGCTTTTCAAAGGATGATGAGGCAAAGGTTACCTCTCGCCTAGATGATATATTTGAGGCTGTGCACCTGATTGTCGATGGAAAAATCGACGAAGCTATGATGAAGTTTTCTAAGTAACAGTAAACCCTAGGAGAATGAGATGCTAAAGGTTTCCTCGCTAATAAGAGAGGACAGAGAATTCTCCGCCTCGATAGATACCCTGAGGAGCGCATATTCTGCACCCGTACCGCTACCACTGGTGGTTGGAGGGCTTGCGGGTGGTGCTACTTCGGCATATCTTACAGAGGCTGTCTTGGAGGCTGTCCGCCTTATTAGAGGGGCGGGTGCGTCGTCGCCCGTCCTCCTTCTTGTATCAAGTGATGAGATGCGCGAGAGCGTACTAGACACACTTGCCACCACCGGTCTTTCCGTTAGAGCCTACAAGCTTCGCGAGCCGGTATTCTACAATATTTCCGCCTCTCATGACATAGACCGTGAGAGGCTATCCGTCTTGTCTGCCATCCTCTCCGGTAGGGTAGATGTGGTGGTTTCCACGCTCCCTGCCGTCCTTAGCTTCACTATGCCCAAGGATAGGCTCGTCGCCTCCTCGCTTGACATCGAGGTGGGGTTGATTATGTCACCGAATGAGCTATGTGAGAAGCTCGCTCTTATGGGCTTCCGCTCGCTTGATGCAGTTGAGGAAAAAGGACAGTTTGCCAAGAGAGGCGGTATTGTCGATTTCTGGGGTGCTGACACCGATATGCCTATCCGTGTCGAGTTTTTTGGCGATGAGGTCGATAGGATGGTCTATTTTGACCCCATCTCGCAGAGGGCGAACGGCAGGTGTGACGCCTTTCATATTCTGCCCTGTGAGGAGATGGTGCTTGATGAAAATGCGAGGGGGCGTATCCTAAAAGTTGTTCGTGAGCTTCTTAGTAAGAGTGATATCAGCGATGAGATAGCCACGAAGCTTAGATGCGAGGAGAGCGAGCTTATGTCGGGGGTAGGTATGAACTTCCGCGACAAATATATGAGCCTTATTTATGAGGAGCACACAACGCTCCTTGACTATATAAAGATGGGTGGCAGAGGGGTCACCTTTGTCCTTGATACGAATGCTGTTAGAGAGAGTGGAGAGGGCTGGCATAAGAGACTTGCTGAGACCACGAATAGCCTGATTTCCTACGGTGCGCTCTCCCGCTCTTTTGCGACATACGCGGCAAGCATCAGCGATTATGAAAAATTCCGCGACGCGTCCGCGACCATACACATAAACACTCTTGCCGGTGGCGTAGGTAATATTAAGCTTTCCGGACTGTTCGGCTTTAGATGCCGTAGGACCGTGGCATATGGTGATGACGCCAGAATGCTTTTTGAGGACTTGATTGCCCTAAGGCGCGGTGGCTATAAGGTTATCCTTATGGCAGAGAATAGGCAGGGTGCAGAGTCGCTGTCTGCCTCGCTTCTCGAGATGGATATTGCAACCATTCCGATGTATGATGCCGAGACTTTAGATTTGTCTAAAATACCCGAGGGACGTATTGTCGTTGCTGTTGGCGCGGGCGAGGGCTTTGAGCTTATCTCGCCTCGAATAGCCCTGCTTTCTATGTCGCGCGACAAGGGGCGTGCAGTGATGGCAAACAAGCGCCGTCAGCGAGTTATGCGTAGAATAGGTAACGCGGCACAGCGTCTAATGAGCCACGCCGACCTAACCGCAGGCGACTATGTTGTTCACGCGGCATACGGTATAGGCCGTTTTGATGGAATTGAGGCTGTGACTGTTGATGGCGTCACCAAGGATTATATAACAATACAATACGCCGGCACGGATAAATTGTTTGTGCCCTGCGATAGGCTTGAGAATATCAGCAAGTATATCGGAGAGCGCGATAGTGACGGAACAGTAAAGCTCTCGAAGATGGGTGGCACAGAGTGGGCTCGCACCAAGTCGCGCGCTAAAGAGGCGGCGAAGGATATTGCGAAGGGGCTGGTAAAACTATATGCCGAGAGGCAGAGGCTACCAGGCTTCGCATTTCCACCACAATCCGAGATGGAGGATGAGTTTGACGCGCAGTTCGACTACGATGAGACCGATTCACAGCTTACTGCCATAGCCGAGATAAAGGCGGATATGCAGAGGTCTGTACCGATGAACAGACTTTTATGCGGCGATGTTGGCTTTGGCAAAACCGAGGTTGCCCTGCGCGCCGCGTTCAAGGCGATTTTGGCAGGAAAGCAGGTTGCATTCCTTGTGCCTACAACAATACTCGCCCTCCAGCATTACAGCACAGCCCTTACTCGTATGCGTGGGTATGCTGTGAATATTGAGATGCTCTCGCGTTTCAAGAAACCTAAGGAGCGCGCGGAGATACTTCGCCGCGCCGAGAGGGGAGATGTCGACCTGTTGATAGGTACGCACTCTCTGCTATCTAAGAATATGCGTTTTCGTGACTTAGGACTGCTTATTGTCGATGAAGAGCAGCGTTTTGGCGTGCTTCAAAAGGAACGTCTGCGCGAGATGACTAAGAATGTCGACACCCTCATGCTATCCGCAACACCGATACCGCGCACACTAAATATGGCAATGAACGGTATCAGTGATATATCTATTCTCGACGAGGCACCGGGTGAGAGACGCCCAGTGCAGACCTATGTATTAGAGCACGATGACGGACTTATTGCCGATGCAATCAGGCGTGAGATTGACCGCGGAGGACAGGTGCTATACCTCTACAACAAGATAGAGGATATCCACGTCATAGCCGCTAAGGTTATGAATGCAATTCCCGAGGCAAGGGTTGCCTATGCCCACGGTAGAATGGATAAGGAAGAGCTAGAGGACATCTGGCAGGAGCTTGTCAGGGGTGAGATAGATGTGCTCGTCTGTACGACAATAGTCGAGACGGGTGTCGATTTACCGAACGCGAACACGCTGATAATAGAGAATGCCGACAGATTTGGACTATCACAGCTACACCAAATACGAGGTCGGGTTGGTAGAAGCAAAAGGCAGGCGTATGCCTACTTCACCTTTAGACCCGGTAAGGCGCTGTCAGAGATTGCCGAAAAGAGGCTCTCGGCACTTCGCGAGTTTGCGGAGTTTGGCGCGGGCTTCAAGATTGCGCTGCGCGACCTTGAGATAAGGGGGGCCGGAAACCTGCTCGGCAGAGAGCAACACGGTTATATCGAGAGCGTTGGATATGACCTGTACCTGAAGCTCTTATCTGAGGCTGTGCTTGAAGAAAAAGGCGAGGTGGCAAAAGAGCTGACAGAGGCACAGATTGTCATTGACCGATCGGCTCATATCCCCGAGAGCTATATATCCTCGTCCGCAGGGCGAATGGAGATGTATAAGAAGATATCCCTCATTAGAAATGTCGAGGATAAGGACGAGGTTGTCGACGAGCTTATCGACCGCTTCGGTGATATGCCACGCGTGACCGAGCGGCTGATAAATGTGTCACTTGCAAGGGCTTTGGCATCCGTGGCTAAAATCACAAGAGTTGAGGAGCGAGATGGTAGGATTACCTTATATCCCACCGAGGTTAGGCTGGATATATGGGCAGAGGTCTTTGCTTCCGTTAAGGGGCTGAATTTCCTCGGCAAAGGCTCACCTAATGTTGTATATCGACTAAAGCCGGGTGATGATAGCGCAAAGGTCGCGGTAGATATTTTGACACGATATGTGGCTGAAATGAACGCTTAAGTTTACACAATAAGCATAAATGCCTCGATTTATCTCGAGGCGTCAGGAGAAACAATGCAAAGAAAAGTAAAAGAAAAACCCATCGAAAAGTGTGCATCAAAGAATAGAATTGCAATAATTATCATAGCCGCCATTCTCGCGGCAATACTAATTCTCGGTGCTATCCTCGGGATAGGTCTTTTGGTTAGGGAGGCGAGGGCTGTCGTAAGCTATAACGGCATCACCGTTAGCGAGGGCGTAGCATCCTATATAGCCTCAACGCACAAGGCTACCTATCTTCGCGCCCTGCGTGACAGGGGAATAGATGCCTATGACGGTGCCGAGTTTTGGCAGAGTGAGTGCCGAGATGGGGTTGCCTATAAAGCCGATTTTGCCGAGCAGCTGGAGCGATATGTGAGATGGGTGGCGGTGGCCGCGTACTTTTATGATAGGCACGATACCCTAGATAGCACCTCTCGCGCTTGGATTGCCGAGAAAACCCGAGATGTCCTTCATAATAAATCTGGTGGCAGTGTCGCGAAATTCAATGAGGAAGCGGCACCTATGGGCTTCACATTTGCCGACTTCTGCTCTGCGACGGAGCTGTTATATAAGGCGGAGCGCGCGACGGAGGCGGTTTATGGCGTGGATGGTGTCGGTCTTGCTACCGATAAAAACCGCTACATCCTGGAGGAATATCTTGATAGTTACGCCAATGTAAAATTGCTATACATTCGCAAGAGCGACAAGTTCCTGCTCGATGAGAATGGAAACCGCGTTGTCGAGGGGGGCAGGGATGTGCTAACACCGCTTGAAGATGACGAGATTGCCGAGAGACTTTTGCATATATCCGAGATTACCGATGCTATTGATGCCTGGCGTACGGGTGGCAACGGCAAAATAAATGAAGACTATTTCAATGGATTCTATGATTATTATAACGATGAGCCGGAATATTCTGAGAGTGGCTACTTCTTTAAGCGCGGTACGGCATATACCGAGTGGTATAGGGCGAATGTTTACTCGGATGTTGTAGATACTGCACTTGAGATGAATGTCGGTGACTTCGCAAGGGTTGATTTAGATGATAATGTGGTTGTATTTCTTTATCGCACAGAGTGCGCTGAGGGGGCGTATATGGCATACGGCCTTGAAGACTTCTTTGTAGACTTCTATAAAAATTGTGCGAATGAGCACTTTGGTACTATGACGGACGAGCTTCTACCCGACGTCACTGTCAAGGATGCATACCGCAATATCAATCTAGTAAAGATATATCAAAACACAAAATTCAAAATTAACTAAAGGGAGACTTCAAAATGGCACAGTTTATCAAAATCGACAACTCCAAACTAGAGAGACTCCACAGTGTAGACGAGAGGCTTATTTCCTATAATATTGAGATGACAGAGGTTACCGGTGGTACATTCTGGAAGGCATATACCGATGCACAGGTTGATGGCACCGAGGAGTTTCCTGTAATCTCCGACTGGAGAGATATGGGCAACCTCCAGCAGTGGTACGACCCGATTGACCTCTACAATCCCAGGCTTCGCAAGCTCGCGCGTGAGCTTGGCACCGCGTGGGTGCGTGTGTCCGGGACTTGGGCTAATAAGACATATTATGACTTTGATGGTCATACGGGCGGTAAGGTGCCCGAGGGCTTTCAGAACCTCTTGACACGAGAGCAGTGGATAGGCGTCCTCGAGTTCGTTAAGGCGATTGATGGTAAACTGCTTGTATCTATGGCAAATTGCCCCGGACTTCACTCTGCGAATGAGCCATACCCCCTAGAGCAGGCTGAGCTTCTGTTCTCGTTCTCGCGCGACTACGGTGTTCCTATTGATGCCGCGGAGTTTACCAACGAGCCTAATATGATGGCTATGTCCGGACTTCCTGTTGGCTACACAGCTGAGGATCACGCACGCGACCACGAGATATTTGGTGCTTGGCTAAAGGAGAACTACCCCGAGTGCCTCTTCGTTGGGCCCTGCACCGTCGGTGATATAAATATCAACATGGGCGGCAAGGACAATGTCGGCGGCGGTATTGCCTCTGCTCTTAAGATGGTATCAACCGAGGAGCTTCTCGGTGACTATAATGTGAAGATGGATGTCTTCAGCTACCACTACTACAATGGCGTTTCCGAGCGCGGCGCGGCAATGGGCGGACACTGGCCTGTTGAGAAGTGTCTATCCGAGGAGTATCTCGCGGTTGCAGGCGACTGCGCGAGACAGTATATTGCTCGTCGCGACAGATATGTTCCCGGCGGACAGATGTGGGTTACCGAGTCGGGTGATGCCGGATGCGGTGGTAACACCTGGGCACCCACCTACCTAGATGTACCAAGAACCCTTAACGAGCTTGGCGACTTCTCCGAGGTTACCGATGGCATCATATTCCACAACACTCTCGCATCCTCGGCATACGGCTTCCTCGAGCACGGTACATTTGAGCCTCGTCCAAACTACTTCGCGGCACTGCTCTGGAATAGACTTATGGGTAGCACTGTATATAAGACAGGCGAGGAGATCAGAGAGGGTGCTCACCTCTATTGCCACTCTCGCAAGGATGGTAAGGACGGTTATGTGTATCTTGTTATTAATAATTCCGAGGATACAACAACGCTAGATATTCCCACTGCATACACCAAGTATGTTCTTTCCGGTGACGGTAAGCTTCGTTCAAGAGTAATGACGCTAAATGGTAGACCACTGGTGCTTGATGCGGGCGATGAAATCCCCTCTCTATCCGGTGATGAGGCACCCGCAGGCAGCCTAACTCTTAAGGGTGGCGAGTGCGCATTCATAGTTGTTTAAGTTTGTGCCACAGTATGTGGCAATGAGGTAGAAATGAAAAATAGATATATTGTACGGGGTATGAGCTGTGCTGCGTGCTCGGCTCGTGTGGAGGGCGCGGTCTCACACCTCGACGGTGTAGAAAATTGTTCTGTCAACCTCCTCACCGGCGAGATGTTGGTCGAGGGCGAGGTCTCGCCCGAGAGCGTTATATATGCGGTAACTCGTGCAGGATATGGCGCAAGCCTAAGAGGGAAAAGTAGTGAAAAAATCGACACGGGTAGGGATGTAGATGAACTCGCCGACAACGAAAGTGCCAAAATATTAACCCACTTTATAGCGTCACTCGTCCCTATGCTTGCTTTAATGTACCTTACAATGGGGCATATGCTTGGGCTACCTATGTCCGAGGCTCTGCACGCATATCCGCTGCTTGTCGGACTAATACAACTCATTCTATCAAGTATAGTTATTCTTATAAATCAACGCTTCTATATAAGTGGTGCGCGCGCAGCACTACACCTTGCGCCCAATATGGACACGCTGGTATCGCTCGGCTCGTTCGCCTCGTATGCGTACAGCATATATAAGCTGTTTGTTATGGCGATAGAGCCGGAGGCACATCATCTTCACGACCTCTATTTTGAGGCGGCGGCGATGATACTTGTCCTAATCTCGCTTGGCAAATTCCTCGAGGCAAAGGCAAAGGGTAAGACCACAAGCGCAATAAAATCACTGCTTATGCTCACACCAAAAGAGGCAGTGCTTCTTGTCGATGGCGAGGAACGGGTGGTTAAAATCGACGAGGTTAAGGTTGGCGACATCTTCGTTGTTCGTGCTGGTGAGGGAATACCCACCGATGGTGTGGTAATATCCGGAGAGGGTAGCGTTGACGAGGCGGCAATATCCGGTGAGAGCATACCCGTCGACAAGGCGGTCGGAGCAGAGGTTGTCGGAGCTACTATTATGAAGTCAGGCTATATTATCTGCCGTGCAACAAGGGTAGGCGATGGTACAACCCTAGCCGGTATCGTTAGGATGGTTAAGGATGCTTCGTCTACAAAAGCTCCTATCGCCAAGCTTGCCGATCGCGTTTCGGGAGTTTTTGTACCCACGGTGCTGGGCATAGCACTCCTAACATTTGCAGGATGGCTTATCGCATCCGAGACCGTCGGTTTTGCTCTGGCGCGTGCCGTTTCTGTGTTGGTTATCAGCTGCCCTTGCGCTCTCGGACTTGCAACACCTGTTGCAATAATGGTAGGTAGTGGCGTTGGTGCCAGGCGCGGTATTCTATACAAGAATGCAACCTCGCTTGAGACCTCGGGAAGAATAAAAACCGTTGTCCTCGATAAGACTGGGACGATTACGCGCGGTGAGATGTCGGTTACCGATGTTATACCCTTTGGCGTTAGTGAATATGAACTTCTTACGGTAGCATATTCCATTGAGCATCTGTCAGAGCACCCACTTGCGCGCGCCGTGTGTGCTTATGCCGAGGGGCTTGGTGTTAAGAGGCAGGATGTAAGCGGCTTCGAGACTCTTTCGGGCAGGGGCGTGTCGAGTAAAATTGGCGAAAGCCTGATACACGGCGTATCATTTGAGTATGCGTCGAGCATCGCTGACACCGAGGGAATTAAGGAAAAATACGCATCCCTTGCCTCGCTCGGCAAGACACCTCTTATCTTTATCCGTGACTCTCTGGTAATAGGCATTATTGCCCTTATGGATACACCGAGAGATGAGGCAAAAGAGGCTATATCCGACCTTGCTCATAGCGGAATTAAGGTTGTTATGCTTACTGGTGATAATGAGCTTGTAGCGCGTGCCGTTGCCGATAAGGTCGGTATTAGCGAGGTCGTAGCAGGCGTGCTCCCCGAGGGTAAAGAGGGGGTTGTCGCTCGCCTGATGTCGGAGAGGCGCGGCGCTGTTGCAATGGTTGGCGACGGTATCAATGATGCGCCCGCACTAACTCGTGCCGACCTCGGTATTGCCATAGGGTGTGGTACGGATATCGCGGTAGATTCGGCGGATGTAGTTCTTATGCATTCATCGCTTACCGATGTTGTATCCGTGCTCGGGATAGGTCGCGCAACCCTTTGGAATATCCGCGAGAATTTGGTCTGGGCATTCCTTTATAATTGCATCGGTATACCGATGGCAATAGGCATATTTGGGCTGACGCTTAACCCGATGTTTGGCGCATTCGCTATGAGTATATCAAGCTTCACCGTTGTTATGAACGCCCTAAGGCTGAACCTGTGGCGTCCTAAGGTTAAAATAAAAGAAAAGAACGATACCCCCATTTCTGATACCCCGATAAACAAGGAGGAAAAAATGGAAGTTGTAATGAAGGTAGATGGGATGATGTGCCCCCACTGTGAGGCTAGGGTTAAAAAGGCTCTGCTTGCCGTTGGTGGCGTTGCCGATGCTGTCCCCAGCCATAAGGATGGCACAGTTACCATAACACTTGATACCGATGTATTGCCTGAGGCACTTAGTGAGGCGGTTGCCGCCCAGGGATATGATGTCCTAGGCATTGAATAGTTTTCGCACCCCCTCGCCACCGAGGAGATATATAGCCTCCACGAGGAGCGAAGAAAAAACAGACATAGAGAGAATAGATAACATACGCATAAATCAATCCTCATAAACCGACAAAAATATAAATAGTAGAATACTATTCATTAAATGCACATTCTCAAATATAGATGGTAGAAATCTTGAAGCCACCAAAAGAAAAACCCAATCCGTATTCGGATTTGGCTTTTAGTTATAATGCTATGAGGATATGACCGGTAGGAGATTTTGCCTCGCCTTTGGATGCTTCGACGCGAAGCTTGCGTCCTAACCTACGGAGCGCCAATACAAAAAGGACACCGCTTTGGGTTGGGTGGTGCAGACTCGTAGGAGATTTTGCCTCGTTTGGCGAGGTTTCCGCGGGAAACGACGAGGCAATGTTGCGAACTCCGCACCTTGTGCTTTGCACTGCGGTGCAGAGTGAGATTCTGCCTATGAGTCATCATAGATAGAGAAAACACCATCCGACTTGGATGGTGTTTTCTCTATGGTGACTCGTAGGAGACTCGAACTCCTGTTACAGCCGTGAAAGGGCCGTGTCCTAACCACTAGACTAACGAGCCCCAGATGGTAGCGGATGTCGGATTTGAACCAACGACCTGCCGGGTATGAACCGGACGCTCTAGCCAACTGAGCTAATCCGCCAAATAGCGTTTCTTAATTCTCGCTTGATTATTATAACATAACAGCATAGAAATGTCAATAGGTAAAATAAAAAAGTTTTACCACTTAAATTGACGATCAGAGTATAATATCAATTGACAAAAATTATTACCCGTTGTATAATAATTTTGTGCTGGTCAATTTGGCTCGCATATATTCCAAATGATAGGTGATAAAATGAAAAATAAAATTATAACTTCAGTGTTCGGTGTTGCGCTCGCGATACTTATTCTTACAGTATCGATTGGTCTTCCGATATACTTCCGCCCTTTTTACTATATACAGATAGATGCGCTTGATATGGTGGAGAATACCGGGTATGACTATGATGTAATCAAGACGGCGTATGACGAGGTGCTCGACTATCTAACCCTGCCGTGGTGTGAGTTCGGTACAGGCGAATTGAGACATTCAGAGAGTGGCGCGTCACACTTTGCTGACTGTCTTGTACTCTTCAATCTCAACGCAATAGCACTGCTCATTTCTCTGGCAGTTGTTGTGACACTGTTGGTGCTCAGAAGATGTAAAAGGGTTGAACTTTTATCACCCCGGGGGCTTCATATCGGCTTTTGGTCGGGTATTTCGCTCCTGTCCGTATTCGGTGTTTTAGCAGCGCTCGCTGCCACGAACTTTGATCGCGCGTTTGTGATCTTCCATAGCATTTTCTTCCCCGGAAAGACAAATTGGTACTTTGATCCATATTTAGATGAGATCATTAATATTATGCCACAACAGTTCTTTATGAACTGTGCGATACTAATTGTATCCTCTATTATTTTAATTTCGGTCACGCTTATTATCCACGCTATTGTAATAAAAAGAAAGAGATAAAAACAGCCTTGTGCCACGTCAGCACAAGGCTATTTTTCATAGAGAAATCTACTTAACGGATAAAGTTGGTGTAAATCTTCGCCTCTCCATCCGGGAGAGGAATGCTTTCTTTAGCCAGCTTTATCGCCCTGATAAGGAATGCCATATTGCGTGCCAGCGTACGCATTGTTTGAAGCCCCTCGAGGTCCTCTCTTGCATCATCTGCAACCCTGCCGTGAATTTGATTCCAATAGTTTGCGGAGACAACAGGCATACCGCTTATGGTGAAATATTTGTTGAGAGCATCGAATGTTGCGCTGAGACCGCCTCGTCTAGCCGCTACAACAGACGCCCCAACCTTCATATGCTTGTTATCTTTACCGGAGGAGTAGAATAGCCTGTCTAGGAATGCCATAAATCCACCATTTGGGGAGGCATAATATACGGGTGAACCTATAACGACACCGTCTGCCTCGGCGAGCTTTTCCGCGACCTCGTTCACCATATCATCTATTACGCATCTACCGAGTTTCTTACACCCGCCACAGGCGCGACAACCAACATGCTCGCTGCCGATATGTATAATTTCCGTCTGGATGCCACATTCCTCGAGCGTTTTCTTCACCTCGCCGAGCGCAACACTCGTTGTACCATCCTTGTGCGGGCTACCGAGTAGTAGTATTACCTTGCCATAGTTTTCCATTGTTAGTACCTCCAAGCCTTTTTATACTATTATATACCAAACCTTCCTGAAATGCAATCGGTAATATCAATAAACTCTTATGAAAACTCTTTCCCTTATTACATTACTGTTAGTCCGCACCCGTGTTAAGTTATCTCGATATACGAGGGTTTATTATGCAAATAACAGTTGTCAGTATTGGGGATACAACCCTTTTCGAATGTCGAAATTTTGTAAATTCTCTTGTCAACCCTTACCCTTTGTGTTATAATTATGGTGTGAAAATATCTTAAATACTAAAAAAGTATAGAGGAATATGAGATGCAAGAGAAATTTATTAGCCTGCTATATCCGACAAGGGAGTTGCAGGAGTATCACGATAACAGAGATAATCTGCCTAATATATCCGATGAGGTATGCGATGAGCTTGGCTTAAATGAGATCTTTGATCTCAAGTCGTCATCTCTCACCGAATTCTTTACCACAGATCCCGAGGTTATAATATATCGTCAGGCAACGATAAGGGATCTTTTGGCTATCCCGGAGCTATTGTCAACTCTGTCCTCGATACATCCCATTCTCGATGATATTCGCGAGCTTCGCCGTCTTGATGACGAGCAGGTTTCTTCTGCGGACTCATATCTATACAGCATCACTGAGATTGAGCTTTATGTGTCTGTGATAGAGTCCTTGAAGAGTGGCTTTTCCGGGCTTCGAGATAGGATATCCGGTACTGCCTTTAAGAGTCTCGCAGACTTCGTTTTTGAAGTCACTGAGTCGGAGTATTACATCGAGCTTAATAAGAAACTTTCGGCTCTTGCTGACCGTGTCCACGAGGTAAAGAGCGTCACTATCGGCGTTAACCTCGATAGAGAAATGCGCCCGGAGTATGCGGGTGTGATTTCCGTCAACTCCGAGAAGTTTAAGTCGGGGAAGGTGCTCGATAAAATTCTTCGCCTATCATTTAAGAATGATGCGTTTACTACAATATCCCCGCTTGTTCCGTTTTCTAAGGGGCAGAGCGAGAATAAGCAAGAAGCCCTGATCGGTGCGTTCAACACGGCGCTTCTTGATGTATTCCGCTCCTCGGTTAAGGGCTGGAGAAATATTGTTGCAGAATATGTTATGGAGAATACAGACTTTCTTCTTAGGCTATTGCCGGAGATTGAATTTGTTTCGCGATCTGCCGATCTTATTTCTCGCCTAACCGATAAGGGATGCAAGGTTGTATATCCCGAGCTTGCCGAGAAGACAGAGAAGGCGTTCTCCGCCGAGGGACTATATAACCCAAGAGTAGCGCTCGCGATTGATGAGGCGGTTGTCCTTAATGACTTCGCATTCGATAGCGAGGCAGGTATTTACGTCCTGACCGGACCGAACAGGGGTGGTAAATCCGTTATAACCGTTGCACTAGGCGCGGCACAGGCTATGTGTCAGCTTGGTCTCCCTGTACCCGCGTCGCACGCTACTATATCTCCTGTGTCGGGAATATACACGCACTTCCCCGAGGGTGCTGATGACACGATTGATAAGGGTAGGCTTGGCGAGGAGTGCTCAAGACTTCGTGATATATTCGACTATATCGACGAGGATGGTATGATACTGCTCGATGAGTCGCTATCCTCGACAGGGGCTTATGAGGCGTCTTATATCGCCTCGGAAATACTCACCGCTTTTGCGGTTATGAGATGTCGCGGTATATTTTCGACCCATCTCCACGAGCTTGCGGCACAATTGCCCGCTATTAACGAGCGCGCGAGTGCTATGGGGGGCTTAAAGATAGACACGCTTGTTGCCGGTATCGAGGAGGGCGAGCGTTCATTCAAGATACACAGGATGAAGCCTGACGGTAAGTCCTATGCCAGAGATATAGCCGACAAGTACGGTCTCTCGCTAGAGAAGCTGATTGGAGAGGAATAAAAGCGCGCCACGGAGGACGGGTGTTGATTTTAGGCTTTTATTCGTTGGCTGTCTTGATTGTGTCCGCGTCATAAGAAATACAAGGTTTTCGCCTATCCGCGGAGTGGGCTAAGGAGGAATTATGAGCATTGTTATTGGAATAGATGTTGGCGGTAGCACCACTAAAATTGTTGGCTTTAAGCGCGAGGGTGGTGTGCTCACGAGAATTGAGCCGCAGTTTGTTAAGGCAAATGACCCTATGACTGCGACCTATGGCGCGTTTGGTAAGTTTACCGACGAGAATGGGATTGCTATAACGGATATTGATAGGGTTATGATGACCGGCGTCGGCTCTTCCTATGTGAAGCGTAGCCTGTATGGTATAGATTGTCTGAGGGTACCCGAGTTTAACTCGATAGGCAAGGGTGGACTATACCTTTCGGGGCTTAGTGACGCTCTCGTAGTTAGTATGGGTACGGGTACAGCTCTTGTGCATGCGACATCCACGGGCAAAACCGACTACCTCGGCGGTACGGGTGTTGGCGGTGGTACGCTGGTCGGACTATCCAAGCTACTCGTTGGTGCTGAGGGAATTGACCACATTGTCGAATACGCGGCAGAAGGTGATCTATCAAACGTTGACCTTAGAATAAAGGATATAACCTCTCCGGGTGCTATCAAGTCCCTAAAGGATGATATGACTGCGGCAAACTTCGGTAATGTTTCGGATATAGCGTCTAAGGGTGATATAGCCCTCGGCATACTTAATATGGTTTATGAAACCGTGGGTATGGTGTCGGTGTTCGCCTCGCGCCATGTAGGCACGCGCGACATCGTTCTCACGGGAAACCTAACACGCCTTGGCTATTGCAGAGAGAAATTCCGCGAGTTTAACGATATGGGATATGGCGTGAACTTCATAATACCGGAGTTCGCACAGTTCGCAACAGTCATTGGCGCGGCACTCATTGGTTGCGAGGACTAGTTGCGCACAAAAGCGGGGTAGAAGCCACACGGGTGTAAAAAAGTTCTATAACAAAACAGATGAAAAATCGGACACGCGTCCTGAAAGGAGAGTATTGTGACAGGCAGAAGTTATGAGGAACAGCGCATAGCAGAATTAGCATATGCCGAGGAATATAGGCGCAGACTGCGTCGTGAGCGCGCTTTGGCAAGTGCGGGGCTTGATACCACCACCGATGATGTTTTGGCGGCTCGTGCCGCTGCTGACACAGAAAGTGCTGCGATAGTAGAGCGAGAGCGAGAGGCGGCAAGAGCCAGACGAGCGCGCTCCGAGGAAATACTCTCTAGAGGTGCGGGCACAATAAGTGCCGATGAATGGACGCCGGTCGTGATAAGGCGAGGTGGAGATGATATTCCTACCACCGAAACAGAGAATATGGGTGTTGATTTTGAGCCAATACTCCGCCATACAACCGTCACGGAGAGAGCTACCGCGGTGACGGAGGACGTCGGAATAGCATCGGCTGTGGCGACCGATACGGCAGATGCGACAGCGATAGGCGATGGTGCGAGTGGCGTAACCGAGACCGCAGGCGCCGTGTCACCTACATACAGAGTGGCGTTGGATGGCGATATATCCACACACAGAATAGAAATAGGTGGTATGCAATTTACAACCGCGGATGGAGCTATAACGCCTATCACAAAGAGAAAATATGCGTACGCCCGGACAAACGCGCCAAAGAGGGTGACAACTACCGAGACCGAAGCAAGAACTGTTGGCGCATCCGTCACCGATGCTTCTGTGACATCGGGGGCAGGCGGTAGTATTGGAAAACCCGAGACGGTCGCCCAAAATACAGATGAGACGATAAGAAAAGGGACACCGAGTTCTACATCCGGTGTTGAGATTGCTCCCTCACATGCTGCCACTTCAAAGAGGCGCGGTGTAATATATGCCGACTACGGTGCTATGCCCGGTGGCGTTACAGTACCATTTGCCGATGTTGCAGACGAGAAGCCTGAGGCTGCCGATGATGTCTTTATGGCATCACCGCGTGATACGCTGGGACTTGCCGACAAGCCTGTCGGTCGCCCTCATAGAGAACCCCCCGATAATCTTGACACGCCCCCCAACTATACCCCCGGTGCAACTGCATATCCCACAGATGGCACAAGAGCACCGCACATACACCGTGATATAGATGGTGATATCGACTATATCGGCCCATTTGATGCCGTCGAGCCTGAATATGAGTATGACGGTGGCATCACAAGGCGAGGCCGCACAACCGATATTCCCGAGCCACGCTTTACCGAGGAGGGGGAATATGGCAGGGCGCTTGCCGATGATAGGCGTCGCCGTGCAACAGATGGCACTTCTCCCGAGGATGACGGTGTAAGAATCAGCGGAATAGACACACACATCCCCTACGATGGTAGTGCTGTTGTTGACCCCGACGGGGTACTGTCTGCGCCTGTTATTGACCCCACCGTAACCGAGGAGGAAGAATATAGACGTATCCTCGGCTCTATGGGAGGCAGAGTTCCTGCCGATGTAGCCACAGGCTCGGGTGTTAGAATGGACGGTCAGCCCATACACATTCCTTATGATGGTAGAGTGGTTGATGACCCCGAGGTGACAGGAAGAGAACCCATCATAGACCCGACAATGCTTGAGGAAGATGAGATGCTCGCCTTTGCTAGGCGTTATGGTGGTGTAACTACCGAAGAGCCGACAGGAGTGGGCACGGGTGTTGATTTTGTGGGTGGTTATGATATGCCGGGCGAGGAGCGCGGAGCTGATATAACCGATACATACGCACCGTATGTCGCACCACCTGTTCACGATGGCGTCGAAGATCCCACAGCACTGGACAGAGAGGCGGTAACAGACCGAGCATCCGAGAGGCGTGAGATGGAACGGGATATGACAGAGTTCATACGTTCTAACAGGAGGGCAGAGCAACGGAGACGCGAGCGTGAGGCCGGAGCCAAGAGAGAGCCAACAGGGGTTGAGCCTGTGATTGGTGATGGCTCGCTGATATTTGACAAGAAAAAACTCACCCGTCGCATCAAGCAATATTCAGCACACGACATCGACCTTATTGACGCTCGTATTGTGTCGAGGATATCCGAGCTTGAGGCAAGACGAGAGGCCACTAACATGACTTTCAGCGAGCAGGACAGGGCTAAAAGGCGTGATAGGCGTAAGCTTCTACACGATATTAAGGTATACACTAAACGCCTAACCCGTGCTAAGAAATTCGAGAAATGTGATAACGATAGATACTATGCTATTGTTATGACCGACCTTGCTCGAGCTAAACTGCCAAAGGGTGCTTCTGCAGAGAGACTAATCGCCCTAAGAGAGCGTGCAATAGATCTTCTCGAGAGGCGAGATGAGCTAAACACGAGACTTAGAGAGCTGTATCGCGGCACGACAGGTCGCGGTGGCGGTATAGCAGCGCGAGAGGCGGCAAGTCGCAAGGGCCGTATTGTGGAATATAAGAAGCAGCGTAGGCTTGATAAGAAGCTCCGCACGATGAAGGTGGCATATGACTACCGCAAGAGGCTTGAGGAGCTGATGGATGATGTGGTACAGGGAATGGGCGAGATAAAGCTCTATGAGTTTATTCTCCGTCGTGAGAGACCTCGCGGCCGTGCTAAGCGTGAGGCAAAGGATAAGCTTAAGGATGCTATTCGCACATACAAGAGAAATAAGCGCGAAATCGAGAGAATATCCAAGAAAGCATTTCGCCGTGCTAAGGATGATAAGAGGCGAAAGAGGGGCGAGCTTGCCGGTTGGATAGCTCTCTTAATCCTTGCTTCCGTCATCGGCGTATGCGTTTGGCAGTGGAACACCATTTGGGAGTTTATAATTAGTAATGTCCCGATACTTGGTGAGATATTTGGAAATGCTGGAGGAGGCGAGACACCGTGAGAGATACATCACCAGATATGACGCGCCCCATCTCGGAGATGACCGAGGCTGAAAGGCGCGAGGCTATTGCCAGGCTCGAGGAGCAGAGAAACGAGGTAATACTCGAGCTTGAGGATGTTATGAGGGATGTTGCATCAGAGATGAAGCGCCGCGGTCTTTCCCGTCGAAGATACAAATTCGGCAAATCCCCCAACGATTATTAATCCTCGCCCACGCTGTGTGAATATAGCGCGCTAAATATTTTTTAGAAAAATATCCATAAAGTATTGATTTTTTAGAAAAATGTGCTATAATAAGTACAGAATACGTGTTAAAAGGAGAGTGGCTTTCGGGTCACTCTCTATTTTATGAAGAAAAATGGAGAGGTAAAATGAAGAAGAATGTTAGAGAGACGGTAAGAGAGGCTATTCTGCCGACTGTGACAGAGCTGGGCTATAAAATCTGGGATGTCACCTATGGAAAGATTGGCGCGGACTACCACCTGGAGATTACAATCGACCACGAGCGCGGTATCAATATTGACGACTGCGAGCGTGTGCACCGTGCCATCGACCCTATTCTCGATGAGTGCGACCCCATAGAGGGCTTCTATTACCTCGAGGTATCATCGCCCGGTATTGAGCGCGACCTGCGCACAGATGAACACATCCTGTCCTGTATTGGCATGCCTGTTGAGGCGAAGCTCTTCGCGCCTAAGGATGGCAGAAAGAGTATTGTCGGTGTGCTTAGAGGATATGAGGGGGGCGTCGTCAGAATTGACGAGGAAGGCACCGAGCTATCGCTAACAAGAGCGGAGATATCCAAGCTCGCGACAATCTATGTTGACGAGGAAGAATAAATCAGGTTAATTAAAATTTGAGATAAAGAAAGGAAGCCCAAGGGCGGTTAGCCGTGGGCTACGGTACAAAGGAAAAAATGAACGCAGAACTTTTTAACGCTCTCGACCTTCTTGGTGCCGAGAGTGGCATTGACAAGGAGTATATGCTCGGGAAGATTGAGGAAGCCCTGGCAAACGCCTGCAGAAAAGAGGTAGGCGCGACCGCGCTTATCCGTGTGCATCTCGATCCCGTTAAGGGTGATATGAAGGTGTTCCAACAGCGTCTTGTAGTTCCGGATGGTGAGGTTGTTGACCCCAAGTGCGAGATTTCGCTTTCGGACGCTAAGGCTCTCAGCCGCAGGAACAAGCTCGGTGGCTTCGTCGAGACGGAGCTTAAACCCAAGACATTCCGCCGTATGTCGGCACAGACCGGAAAGCAGATGATTATCCAGGCTATTCGTACCGCAGAGCGCGAGAAGCAGACACGCGCATACGAGGAGAAGCGCGAGGAGATTATCACTGCTGTGGTTGATAAGGTAGATACCACAACAGGCAACCTCATTGTTGATACCGGTACAGGCTATGCTACAATCCTTAAGGCAGAGCAGATACCGGGCGAGGTACACGATGTCGGTGACAGAATTAAGGTGTTCATCTCTGAGGTTAACTCGGGCGAGACTCGCGGTCCTATCGTAACTCTTTCGAGAATACATCCCCACTTCGTTAAGAGGTTATTCGAGCTTGAAATTCCCGAGATACAGGATGGCACAATTCTTATCAAGGGTGTATCCCGTGAGGCAGGTAGCAGAACCAAGATTTCGGTTCAGTCAAGAGATGAGAATGTAGATGCAGTAGGCTCTTGTATCGGTAAGAACGGTATGAGGATAGGTGCTATCCTCGCAGAGCTTGGCGGTGAGAAGATTGATATTATCAGATACAGCGAGAATATTGAGGAGTATATCGCAGAGGCACTGTCCCCTGCTAAGGTAATCTCGGTTGTTATGGAGGATGAGCGTTCTGCAAAAGTAACGGTATCTCCCGACCAGCTTTCTCTCGCAATAGGCAGAGAGGGACAGAATGCCAAGCTCGTCGCTCGTCTTACAGGCTGTAAGATAGACATTAAGGCAGACTGATATGAAGAACCCCGTGGTAAAAAAATTGCCAATCAGGCGTTGCGTTGGGTGTGGAGAGCACTTCCCGAAGAACACTCTTGTAAGAGTGCTTAGGACGCCGGAGGGTGAGATAGTTCTTGACCTTACAGGTAAGAAGTCGGGCAGGGGCGCGTATGTGTGCAAGAGCGCACAGTGCCTTAAGCGCGCGAGAAAGTCGGGTAGGATTTCCGCATCTCTCGACTGTGCGATACCCGATGAGGTTTATGATAGGCTTGAGGGTGAGATTGTAGAATGATGACGGAGCGATTTTTGGGAATGCTCGGCCTCGCAATGCGCGCAGGACGGGTGACCATCGGTACAGAGCAGGTGTGCCTAAGCATGCCCGGCGGTAAGTGTGCGCTTGTCATTCTGTCGGATGAGGCGTCAGCCCCGACACAGAAAAAAATCACCACCAAGTGCGATTTCTACGGAATTAAGAGAATTACGGTAAGCGTTAGTATAAGCGAGCTTGGACACAGGCTCGGAAAGGCCTATACGCCGGCGTGCGTTGCGGTCACGGACGAGGGCTTCGCTAAGGAGCTTATACGGCTTGCCGAGTGCGAATAGGCGTCAGCCTAAATTACGAGAGAAAGGATACTCCAAATAGGCTTTAATTTGGAGTTACGGTGAAATATATGGCAAAAGCAACTATTAAAATCTCGGATATGTCTCGCGACTTCGGTATGAAGGCAAAGGATGTTATCGAGGGATTTAAGTCTATCAACATAGAGAAGAATTCAGGTGCGTCGGTAAGCGATGTTGAGTTTGAGGCATTTATGCAGCATATGACCTTCAATCACCAGATACACGACCTCGCGGCTTATGAGGCTGGTAAAATCACTATTACTGCGCCTACACCAAAGAAGGCGGAGCCTAAGCCCGCTCCTAAGCCCCAGGTAAAGGCAGAGCCTAAGCCCGAGCCCAAGCCCGAGGTAAAGGCAGAGCCTAAGCCTGAGGCTAAGCCCGGGATAAAGGCACAGCCCACAAGACCCGTGCAGGATAGGCCCGAGACACGCCCGCAGGGACAGAGACCCCAGGGTGGTTACCAGGGGCAGGGACCTCGCCCACAGGGTCAGCCCTATGGACAGGGCAGAGGTGGCGCACAGGGTCAGGGACAGCGTCCCCAGGGTGGTTACCAGCAGGGACAGCGTCCACAGGGTGGCTACCAGGGGCAGAGATACGGTCAGCGTCCCTCGGATGATCCGTTCGCTAAGCGTCGCGAGAATATGAATAGAAATGCAGAGGGTAGACCACAGGGTGGTTACCAGGGTCAGGGACAGCGTCCCCAGGGCGGACAGACCGCAAGACCCGTAGCACCTACCGCACCGGCACCCGCACGCCCAGAGGCAGTAGCAGAGGCAGCGCGCGTTGCCAGCACACAGCGTCCCGCACAAAAGGCGCACGAGGCACAGCTTGAGCGTAGGCAGAAGGCGCAGGAGGCGGCACAGGCTAAGCAGCCTACCACTACACCCACGAAGCGCGAGGAGAAGCGTGCCCCGGCACAGCGTCAGCAGCTGCGTACCATCACCGTTGAGCGCGGTGAGGTAAAGGGTGGAGTAAATATCGGGGCAGATGCACCCACCACAACTCCCGGACGCAGAGTTATAGATACCAGAACAACAGATGTCGACCTCTCGAAGTACGATGAGCGCTATAACGATCAGTATTATGCTATTGCTAACGGTACAGATCGCGGTGGACATGGCTCGTCCAAGGTCAAGATTAAGAGACAGGACAACAGAACTCAGGGAACAAAGTCGGCTAAGGAAAGAGAGCGCGCAAACCAGGAGCGCATCAGGCGAATGGAGATGGAGCGCGCGAGAAGCAAGCAGCTTGAGATTACTATACCCGATGAGATTACCGTCTCCGAGCTTGCTATCAGACTTAAGAAGACCTCAGCAGAGGTTATCAAGAAGCTTATGATGATGGGCGAGATGAAGAGCCTCAACGATGTTATCGACTACGCTACTGCAGAGATAATTGCAGACGAGTTTGGTGCAAAGGTAACGAGGGAGGTTGTTGTCACCATTGAGGAGAAGCTATTCACCGAGGCAGAGGACAATGACGAGGATCTTGTAGAGCGCGCGCCGGTTGTCTGCGTTATGGGTCACGTTGACCACGGTAAGACCTCTATCCTTGATGCTATCAGACATACCAATGTGACCAAGGGTGAGGCAGGCGGTATCACACAGGCAATAGGTGCATACCGTGTCAAGGTAAACGGCAAGGATATCACATTCCTCGATACCCCGGGACACGAGGCGTTCACCGCTATGCGTATGCGTGGTGCTAAGTCCACCGATATCGCAATCCTTGTTGTAGCGGCAGATGACGGCGTTATGCCACAGACCATCGAGGCTATTAACCACGCTAAGGCTGCAGGAATTGACATTATCGTTGCTATCAATAAGATGGATAAACAGCATGCTAACCCCGATAACGTCCTCAACCAGCTCACACAGTATGAGCTTGTACCCGAGGCTTGGGGTGGTGATGTTATCACCGTTCCCGTTTCGGCACTTACCGGTATGGGTATAGATGACCTACTTGAGAGCGTGCTTCTCGTCGCAGAGGTTAAGGAGCTTCGCGCTAACCCCGCAAAGCGTGCTAGGGGTATTGTTATAGAGTCTAAGCTTGACCGCGGTCGCGGACCTGTTGCTACCGTTCTCGTGCAGAATGGTACTCTCCACCAGGGTGACTATGTCATCGTAGGTAACGCAACCGGTAGAGTAAGAGCAATGGTAGACGATAAGGGCAGAACCGTAAAGGTTGCAGGCCCGTCCGTACCCGTTGAGATTATCGGTCTTGACGATGTTCCGCAGGCAGGTGATGAGCTTAACGCAGTTGAGGACGAGAGAATGGCTCGTGACCTTGCAGAGCAGAGAAGAGAGAGAATGCGTCAGGAGATACTCGCCGCTAATGCGAGAGTTAACCTCGATGACCTCTTCAGCCGTATTGCAGAGGGTACAAAGTCGCTTAACATTATTGTTAAGGCTGATGTTGCAGGCTCGGCAGAGGCTGTTAAGGCATCGCTTCTTAAGCTCTCTAATGACGAGGTCAAGGTCAATGTTATTCATAGTGCTGTTGGTGGTATTACCGAGAGCGATGTTATGCTCGCTGCCGCATCCGATGCTATCATCGTCGGATTCTCTGTGCGTCCCGATAAGAACGCGCTTGACTCGGCAGAGCGTAATAATGTAGATATCCGTACTCACCGCATAATCTATGAGATTATAGACGAGGTTGAGGCTGCTATGAAGGGTATGCTCGCGCCCACCTTCCGCGAGGTTATCCTCGGTCACGCCGAGGTGCGCCAGACTATCAGAGTGCCTAATGTCGGTATCATCGCAGGATGCTATGTCCAGGATGGTAAGATTACTCGTCAGGCATCCATCCGTATCGTTCGTGATGGCGTGGTTATCTTCGAGGATAAGATTGCGTCGCTTCGCCGCTTCAAGGATGATGTTAAGGAGGTTGCCGACGGCTACGAGTGCGGTGTCGGTATCGATAAGTTTAACGACATTCGCGAGGGCGATATATTTGAGGCGTTCATAATGGAAGAGGTTGCGCGCTCATAATTTGGGCGTCAAATTGCTTCCGAGAAAAAAGGGGGGGCAGAATGAATATGTTCTGCCCCTTTTAATATGATTTTGTTACTTATATTGTATTAATAAAAAACAATGCGGTATGATGATATTTTGCTTGAAATGTATACAAATTTATGTTAAAATATAGTAGTAATCCAGCCTGTGACGGGCAATTTTATTTTTTAAGGAGTATATATGACATTAGATAGTATACAGATACTTATATCTATGATAATCTATATGGCTATTGTTGTTGCCATAGGTATCTACTGTGCTAAGCGCGCAAATAAAAGCTCCGAGAACTACTTCCTCGGTGGTCGCTCTCTTGGGCCTTGGGTGACCGCTATGAGTGCCGAGGCGTCGGATATGAGTGGCTGGCTCTTGATGGGTCTGCCGGGCGTTGCCTATTGGCTCGGTCTTTCGGACGCTATTTGGACGGCAATCGGTCTTGCTGTCGGCACATACTTTAACTGGCTTGTTGTGTCGCGCCGTCTGCGCCGTTATTCTCTGGTAGCAGGCAATTCCGTTACCCTGCCCGAGTTCTTCTCAAATCGTTTCCGCGAGAAGAAAAAGGTTGTTATGTCGCTCGCCGCGATATTCATTCTCGTGTTCTTCACCGTCTATGCGTCGAGCTGCTTCGTTACCTGTGGAAAGCTGTTTGCGACCCTCTTCGGTGCACCATATGTAGTTATGATGCTGCTTGGTGCCGCGTTCGTGCTTGTGTACACCATCCTCGGTGGCTTCCTTGCCGAGAGCGCGTCCGACTTTATGCAGAGTATAGTTATGATTTCGGCACTTACCGTCGTTGTTGTGCTTGGCGTTATTAATGCCGGCGGTATCGGTGCTGTTATCGAGAACGCACAGGGCATTCCCGGCTTCCTCGAGTTCTTCGGTATCGCATCTCCCACACTCGGTGAGGGTGGTGAGCAGATTGTCGAGGCAGGTAAGCCCCTGTTTGGCGAGGCTCGGACATACGGCATTATGAATGTGCTTTCGGCTCTCGTTTGGGGACTTGGTTACTTCGGTATGCCTCAGGTTCTTCTTCGCTTTATGGCTATTAGAGATGAGCGCGAGCTTACCGCATCCAGAAGAATTGCTATGGTATGGGTAGTAATCTCGCTTGGCGTTGCTGTATTTATCGGTATTCTCGGTAGGCACCTCTTCCCGACCGAGCACCTAACACAGACCTCGTCAGAGAACATCTTCATCACTATGGCGACAAGCTACCTACCGCCCATCATCGCAGGCTTCGTTATGGCAGGCATTCTCGCCGCTACAATCAGCTCCTCCGACTCCTATCTTCTTATCGCGGCATCCGCACTCTCGAAGAACATCTATCAGGGTGTATTCAAGAAGGACGCTACCGATAAGCAGGTTATGACCGTTTCGAGAATAACACTTCTCCTTATCGCGGTTATCGCAATCTTTATCGCGCTTGATGAGAATAGCGTAATCTTCAAGATTGTATCCTTTGCTTGGGCTGGCTTTGGCGCGACCTTTGGCCCGCTTATGGTCTTCTCGCTCTTCTGGCGCAGAATGAACCGTGCCGGCGCTATCGCAGGTATGGCGAGCGGTGCTGCAACCGTCTTTATTTGGAAGCTCCTTATCAGCCCCATCGGCGGCATCTTCGCAGTATATGAGCTTCTCCCCGCGTTCATCATCTCATCGGTGGCTATCGTTGTTACCTCGCTTCTCACAGCACCCCCCGCAGATGATGTTACTGCCGACTTCGACCGCGTCCGCTCGGGCGATGTGCTTGAGGTTTCCGAGGTTGCTAAGGTTGAGGAATAAAATGCTAACGGCATAGCCGTTATCCCTTATCAAATCACGGTGCTTCTTTCTCTTAGAGGTGTTGCACTTGATAGTATAATTCGTTCAAATCGAAGGAAAAGGATCTCGCGCGGCGAGAGCCTTTTGGTTTTGCATTTTTCGGAAATATGGAGCATTAAGCCGGTGCGCCTTTTATTCCTTACCACTATATGTGCTGGAGGACGCATCCCAGTCGGACAGCTCCTCGAAGTTGCCGTTGGCAGCACTGTATATCAGAGTGGCATTTAATACACCATTCTCGTCATAAGAGATGGTGTAGTTTATGTCATATGGCGTGCCGCTGGGGTCTTTTTCTACAAGGGCGCGGATGCGTGCGGTAGCACCGTCAATCAGGGCGTAGCCAAATGCAGTCATAGAAAACTTGTCGGGCAGGGGCTTACAACGGTAGTCCTCAAAGCTTATCTCCTTATAGAAGCCGTAGATGACACCCGATAGGCTGACGAAGAATTCATAGGTTGCAATAATCTTCCTCATATCCCTATCTCGCTTTGCCGAGCCTATATTAGAGAGAAATGCGTCGGTTATCTTCTCGCATAGCATACTTGTGATTTCGTGCTGGGCATACATATTTGATGCCTCTCTTGCCCTAGCATCAAAGCCCTCTGCATAGGTGGCAACGCGCTCGTCAAGAGCTGTCTTTATCTCGTGAATTTTTTCGGGATTATCCTTGTTCCACTCACGGCACAAGTGCTTGTATACGGGGAAGAGAACAGGCGTTGCTATCAGCTTAACAAGGAAGCCAACGATAACTGATGGATATATAACACCCATACCGGCAGTGAAAATCGCAAGAGCAATCGACACACCCAGCGGTAGGAAAATAGCCATCAAAAAATTTCCTTCTGATGCGGTGTAGATGATAAGTGCCACGGCTATAATAAGTGCGGCAAAGCCTAAAACCGTGAAGATAACCGACTTCCAGTCGAAGAATGCCTCAAAGCTTTCGTTAGCGCGAAATATC
The DNA here is from genome assembly GCA_045655565.1 of Eubacteriales bacterium. Lineage (GTDB taxonomy): Bacteria > Bacillota > Clostridia > Oscillospirales > CAG-272 > UBA1740. The sequence continues at coordinate 26,850 of JAZOPN010000004.1, forward strand.
CAGATATTTTCTGAATTTAGCTTTGCGTCCTCGGGTGCGGTCGGGGCAGAACGGATAATAGAGCGAGCCTCGCTCTCCGCCTTCTCGGTTTCCTCTCGTCTATAATCATCGGGTATAAGAGCAAAATTGTTTTCCATCAATAATACCTCACATAGTTTTTACATATTAAATTGTATCACGTGCGGAGAGTATTGTCAAGGCGCAGAAAATAATATTCGCGATTAGGATTAGCTATCCTTGTCGTTTTCTATATTCCTAATATAATGGAAAATATATTGCTGTGCAACGCCTGCGTATCTGCCGAGGGTAGTGGGGTCAAGTGAGCCACCGAAGTAGGTATCAATAGCGCGACGCATCCACACGTCTATCGGGAACGCCTCAAGATTTGCGAAGCCAAATAGCGCGACACAGGATGCTACCTTGTCACCGACGCCCTTGATTGCCTTTAGGCATTCTACCGTGTGTGCATAGCTTCTAGCCGCGGCTATCATATCAAGATTAACCTCGTCGGAATGCACCTTTTCTGCCGCATCCAGTATGTAGGAGTAGCGAAAGCCGGGGCGCGATGGCAGAAGTCCCTCAGGTCTTTCAAGTATATCCTCGGGTGTTGGGAATGTGTAGCACACACCGCAATTCTTGCAGATTTCTTGACACGGGGTGGTACTACTTGGGTTTATTGGGCATCTATGCGGCGATTTTCCCTGTAAAGTTAGGTTTACACCATATTCCACCGAGATGCTTTTAATGATTTTTTTAATGCGGGGAATGTTGTTGTTCTGCGAGATTATAAAGGAAATGAGAGTCTCCCATGGGCTCTGCTTCAGTATCGCGATACCCGAGGCGTATTCCGCCGCATCCTTCAACCACTCGGAGTCAGTGCGAGAGATTATATCCTCTTTAATAGCCAAAAGGTCGGTATCTAGGGCGAAAAGTGTCGGGATAACTCTCTCGAAGTCCTCATCCGAAATATCGAAGAATAATAGCTCCCCACGCTTCCTTTCGGCAACATCAATAAGCATACCGTATGCCGTGATAATATATTCTCTTAGACCATCCGGAGCACCCACAACAGGCTCAAAGCGGAATATCTGCCCACACTCGAGAGTATCGGTGAGCGAGAAGTCACCAAGACCGTCAATGACAATGACATCCCTGCCATAAGTATTTTCTCTAAATTTATTAAACATTTTATATGTTCACCCCTTGATTTAGATGCGTGGTTGTTGTATAATGTATTTGTATAAAAATATTTTAGCACAAAATACGACATTTTTCAAGTGCTCATTTCGACCGCGGTAGGTGGTATATTTGCCCATTCTCCGCTCTCGGTCGAGAAAGGAGATAGAGATGGAGCAGATATATACAATACCGATAAACGAGGCGTTCGACCTATGCCGTGAGAAGCCGGAGTGTGGCTGTCCTCTCTGTGTCCTATACAAGAGACTTCAGGAGCACGAGCTAGACCTCATACTCGGTGCCTCGATGATGGAGCCGAGCATTAGGATGATGACTAACGAGGAGGGCTTCTGCCTGACGCACTACAATATGATGCTCGGCAGGCGTCGTATGCTGGGGGTCGGTCTGATACTTGAGAGCCACCTTGATGAGGTTATCAAGAAGCTTGACGGCCCGATACTCATAGGTGACAAGAGGCGCGCCGCCCTGAATGCGCTCGGCAAGCTTGAGGGTGAGTGCTATGTCTGTGGTAGGATAGAGAAGAATTTTGCCTCTGTGATAGCGAATGTCTGCTACCTCTATGAGAGCGACTATGACTTCAGACCTAAGTTCGAGGCGCAGCCGTGGTTCTGTATGCCGCACTACCGAATGCTGCTAGAGTATGCCTCAAAGAAGATGAATAAGCGAAACTATGGCGAGCTTTATTCCGCAGCCTATAAGATACAGTCGGAGTACCTAAAGGCACTAAGGGGCGATGTATCCTGGTTTTGTAAGAAGTTCGACTATCGGTACAACGATGAGCCGTGGTACAACTCTAAGGATGCGATACAGCGCACCGTCAAATTCCTCGGCGGATGCTTCGGCGAGGAAGAGAAGCCCAATATTTCAGGACAGTAGAAAGGGATTTTGGAATGATTATTGAGAAGATTGAAATAAACAGTTTCGGCGCACTCACTAATGTTACTCTGGAGTTTACAGGCTCGGTGAATGTAATATCGGGTGAAAATGAGGTAGGTAAGAGCACTATTGCCGCCTTTATTCGCTATATGCTCTATGGCTTTAGCGGTACAGAGGATGGCGAGGGACTTACAGAGAGGCGTAAGAGAATAAACTGGACAACCGGTACGGCGCAAGGCTCGATGACCGTGCTCGCAAAGGGTAAGAGATACCTTATCAAGCGTACCACCGTTCCTATGCAGGATGCCGCAGGCAAGGACGCATACAAGGAGGAGTGCTCGATTATCGACCTCGATACAGGTGCGACCTCGTTTGGTAAGCAGCCTGCAGGCGAGGTGTTCCTTTCGGTGTCGGGTGAGCTATATGATAACACCGCATTCATCGGTCAGCTCGGTGACTCGGCTATTGACGAGGGCGAGGTAAAGGGCTCTATCGAGGCTATCCTCTTCTCCGAGCGAGATAGGTCGACCAACGAGGAGGCAGTCCTTCGTATAACCGAGAAGATGGAGGAGCTTCGTCACCGTTCGGGACAGGGTGGCGTTATCGCGGAGATTGAGCGTCGTCGTGATGAGCTTGTCGCACAGCTTGCGCGCTCTGACGAGGACAATAAGAGAATACTTGCAAGAGAGACCGAGCTTTATCGCATCCGTGAGGAGCGCAGAGAGGCAGAGGTCAGGCTCGAGAAGCTTCGCGACCTCGATGACTGCTACAAGAATGTTATGCTGATACAGACCTTCGACCAGCTGCACGAGCTGGAGGAGCAGTCGGCGCAGAAAGCGAATGCCTATGCCGAGTTCATCAAGGAAAACACTCGTGCAGGCTACATACCCACAGACAGCTACCTCACTGACATAGCGCTCTCCCGTCGCGCAGTCGAGGATACGCACCGTGCGCTCGTCGAGGCTGAGGGAGTGTATGCACGAGAGAGAAGCGCTATCGGTATCACAAGCGAGATAGAGAGCGCAATAGCACTCTCCGACACCCTCGGTGGTGAGCAGAAGATTATGGCGCGCGCTACTGCATCCCGTTTCGCATTCATCAAGAATATTATCTTTGCTGTTATATCCGCCCTTGGAGTTATCGCGGCGCTCGTATATGAGATTGTGGCGCAGGGTGCGCTCGGTGATGTTGTACCGAGAGTGCTCGTCGGCGTTGGTGGCGTTGCGGCGCTTGTCGCCGGCGCAATCTTCACATTCATTCTTCTCCGTGAGAAGAAGTCGCTTGAGGAGCTTGTTGCTAAGTTTGGTGTAGAAACCTACGAGGACCTGCTCGGCAAGATTACCCTAATTGCAGAAAACCGTGCAAAGCGCGATGGTATGATACGCTCGACAGAGAATGCAAGACTTGCAGTAGAGAAAGCAAGAGCAGACTATGACAATGCTAACACCGAGCTAACACGAGTAATCGTGCGCTGGGGAGAGGAGCCTCCCGTATCCGGTCGCGGTATTGACGAGTTCCTTGACAAGCTCGCCGCTAAGGTTTCTGCATTCCTTGAGAGAAAGAACATACTTCTCGAAGAGAAGAATACTATTGAGCTTACCGTTAAGGAGATTAGGCGCACCCTCTCGGATAAGAACGAGATTGACATTCGCGCGCTTGTTCATCCTATGAAGCGTAAGGCTCTCGCTAACTACAACCACGACCAGATAACAAGGGGTATCGCAGACCTTAGGGAGCGTATCGCGGATTGTGAGCGCGAGGCATTCTCGGTTGAGTCCGAGCTTGTTTCCTTGCGTAGTAAGGCGGGCGACCCTGCCGCTTTGCGTACTAAGATTGCCGAGCTTGATTCGAGAATTAAGGAGCTTGGTGCACGCTATGATGCATACCGCGTGGCAAGAGATGCTATCGAGGCTGGCAGAGATAACCTGCGTGCTCGCGTTTCGCCAAGACTTGGCGAGTATGCAACCGAGCTTATCGGCATTATGACCGACAAGAAGTACACCGACTTCGCCGTTTCTAAGGGGCTGAAAATTACATTCCGTGACGAGGGCGGCGTTGAGCGCTCTGTTGACTACCTGTCGGGCGGTACAAGAGATATGGCGTACATCTCGGTCAGAATGGCGCTTATTGATATGCTATATTCGGACAAGCCGCCAATCTGCTTCGACGAGACCTTCGCACATCAGGATGACACACGCGCTACCGCTATGATGCGCGCGCTCGCAAGGCTTGCAGAGGACGGCTACCAGAGCTTCGTATTCACCTGTCACTCGAGAGAGTGCACCCTTGCCAAGGAGCTTGTTAAGGATGCGGGTGTATTCAAGCTCGAGCTTGGTAAGTAATAGGCTACACTAAGTGAGGCTAGACTGATGAAAAATAAGGTTCTTATTGTGGGCAGTGCTAATATGGACCTGTCTCTCAATATGTATAGAATACCGGCACCGGGCGAGACGCTTCTCGATGATGGCGGTGTAGCATATGTACCGGGTGGCAAGGGCGCGAATGCCGCTGTTGCATTCTCAAGGCTCGGTGCGGATGCGGTGCTGTCGGCTAAGATAGGTGCCGATGTTCACGGACAAAGACTGTATAAGTTCTATAAAGAGGTTGGGATTAACACCTCTATGTTAAAGGTCGACCACGACAACCCGACAGGCCTTGCCGTGGTTATGAAAGAGGCTAGCGGTGAGAATAGAATAGTTGTCTATCCCGGTGCTAACTCTTTCCACACAATAGAAAATATTACCGAGGCTATCTCGGCAGGGGCTGACGCGGTATTTCTCAACTTTGAGATACCCTTTGCCACCGCTGCTATGGCGGCTAGGGTTGCGGTATCGCGCGGTATTCCCGTGGTGATAGATGCCGCCCCCGCGAGCAAGGAGCATAAGCTTGAGAGTCTGCCCGATATAGAGATATTCTCGCCTAACGAGAGTGAGACCTATGAGTACACAGGCATTATGCCGAGTGGTGCTAACTCCTCGCTCCAGGCGGCGATAATACTCTCGAAAAAGGTTAAGGCTAAGTACATCGTTCTAAAGCTTGGCGAGCGCGGAGCTTTTGTCTATACAGGTAAGCAGTATTATGTTATGCCTGCTATAAAGGCGGGCAAGGTGGTTGATACAACCGCTGCCGGTGATACATTCACCGCGGCTATGACACTCGAATACCTTAGGTGCGGTGACATTAAAGCTGCGGTAAGATACGGTATGGCGGCGGGTGCTATTGCGGTTACCCGTCGTGGCGCGTCCACCTCTGTACCCACCGAGGAAGAGGTACGCCGTCTTCTCGCTTCCGCCGAGGACTGATAGGCGTTTTCCGCGATTATACCACTGTGGGGGTATTACCCAAACACTAATCAAAAGAAAGGTAGTGGCTATGAATTATAATCTCACAGAGATTACATTTCCCTCTTCGGACGGGAAGAACACTATATACGCAGAGCTATATACCCCAAAGGCGGCAACCGCTAAGGGCATTGTCCAGCTTGCACACGGTATGACCGACTACACAGGTAGGTATACGCTACTTGCCGACTACCTTACTGCGCGTGGTTATATTCTGGCGGGCAACCACCACCTCGGCCACGGTAAGACCGTTGCCTCGGATGAGGATTTCGGCTATTTTGCCGAGCAGGGTGGTCTAAAGTATGTCATAGACGATATGAAGCTTATGAATGACTATCTGACTAAGACATTCCCGACGCTTCCTATTGTCCTGCTCGGTCATAGTATGGGCTCGTTCTTGTCGAGGCTCTATGCCGTAGAGTATCCTCTATCCATACGCGGACTTATTATACACGGCACAGGTGGCAAGAACCCACTTGTCGGTATGGGCATCACTATTGCAAAAGTAGTTAGAGCATTCTGTGGCGGTCATCATCGCTCGAAGCTTATTAGCTCGCTTGCCTTTGGCAACTATAATGCTAAATTCCCAAAGGAAGAGGGCGAGTCTGCCTGGCTGACGCGTGATATAGCACTCGTTCTGTCACGCGGTGAGGACAAGTTCACCTCGTTCAAGTTTACGACCTCGGGATATATAGACCTCTTTACGGCTCTTAAGACCTCTAACGATAAGTCCTGGTATAAGAGGTACCCAAAGGAGATGCCCACCCTTGTTATAAGCGGTGATATGGACCCTGTCGGCAATTATGGAAAAGGCCCACTCGAGGTTGCTAACGGGCTTATGGTCGGCGGATGCAGCGATATAACCCTGAAGCTATACCCGGGTGCAAGGCACGAGTTGTTCAACGAGACCAACCGCGATGAGGTGTTCGCATATCTTGTCGACTGGCTCGGCGGTGTTGTGAAGTGATACACGCCCTGGCAATAACAGGCCCGACAGCATCGGGTAAGACGGCTATATCTCTTGGCGTCGCAGAGAGGATGGGCTGCGAGATAATATCCTGTGACTCGATGCAGATATATAGGGAGATGGATATCGGCACAGCTAAGGCTACCAAAGAGGAGCAGAGAAGAGTTCCACACCACCTGATAGACTTCCTATCCCCAAGTGAGAGGTATAGTGCCGAGGACTATCTTGCGGATGCAACCGCGGCGCTAAATGATATTGTGTCGAGAGGGAGGATACCGCTCTTTGTCGGTGGTACGGGGCTATATATTGATACGGTTATTCGTGGTGACACGCAGTGTGCGCCGCCCTCAAGCCCCGAGGTGCGCGATAGGCTCACAAGGGATGCAGATATCTATGGTAGCGAATATATATGGCAGAGGCTGCGCGAGGTCGACCCCGTGTCAGCTGATGCGATACACCCGAACAATGTGAGGCGCGTAATTCGCGCGCTGGAGATATACGAGATATCCGGCAGGACTAAGACATATTATGACAGCTTAACCAAGGTCGAGAATGACAGACTGCGCGTTGGTATGATAACCCTCGATTTTCATAACAGGGACAACCTCTACTCGCGTGTAGATGCCCGTGTTGATGCGATGATGGAGATGGGGCTTCTCGACGAGGTGAGAAGACTATATAGCGGTGGCATGCTCGCCCCCGACACGACAGCATCGCAGGCGATAGGCTACAAGGAGTTTATTGACTACCTTGAGGGTAGGTGTACGCTTATGGATGCGGTAGAGACGCTGAAATTATCCTCGCGTAGGTATGCGAAACGGCAGCTCACCTGGTTTAGGCGCAAGGATGCAGTAAGAATGTATGTTGACACCGAGGACGGTATAATAAAAGGGCGCGAGGCTCTTATAGATGAGGCGGTCGGCTATGCCGAGACGTTTATTGATGGGCGAGAACCGAGATGACATACTATGCCCGTTTGCCGAATTTGTTTGCTCTCTGCGAGGAAAATATATGAACACTACTGAGATTAAAAAAAGGCTGGATGATGGCGAATATGACAGACTGTTATCCGAGCTATATCCTACGCTCGACGGTGCTAAGAAGAGAATATCCGAGGCGCTCTCTGCCTATGCGAGGAAGTATGGCGAGGAACGCGAGGTAATAGTCCTGTCTGTGCCCGGGCGCACCGAGATATGCGGTAACCACACCGACCACCAGCGCGGTAAGGTGCTCGCAGGCTCAATAGACAGAGATATTATAGCCGTTGCATCGCGTCGCGAGGATGGGATGATATGCGTGAAGTCGGCAAACAGGAGCGAGGACAGAATGACCGTCCGAGAAACCGACAGTCGCGACAATTTCGCTATTGGACACTCCGCATCTCTTATTGCCGGCGTTGTGAATGGTTTTTCTAAGCAGGGATATGAGGTGGGTGGATTTGACGCCTATACATTATCCGATGTCCCTGCGGGTAGCGGACTTTCCTCGTCTGCCGCCTTTGAGGGAATAATCGGCACTATTATAAACCACCTATACCTAGGTGGCGAGGTTGATAACAGGGAAATTGCCAAGATAGGGCAGTATGCCGAGAATGTCTACTTCAATAAGCCCTCGGGGCTTCTCGACCAAATGGCGTGCGCGGTTGGCGGAGCTGTGTATATGGACTTCGCGAACAAGAATTCGCCGATAGTCGAGCACATCGACCTACCGCTCTCTGATATGGGATATTGCCTTTGCATCACCGCTACCGGCGGTAGCCACGCCGACCTCGGTGAGGACTATGCCTCGGTATCGGGTGAGATGCGCGCTGTGGCAGAGCTGCTCGGGTGCGAGGTTTTGTCCGAGGTAGACAAGACCGAGTTCTGCCGTATGATGCCCACCCTACGCGAGAGCCTCGGTGACAGGGCGGTGCTTCGCTCGCTACACTATTTCCGCGAGTGCGATAGGGTGACGAGGATGCGCGAGGCAATAATAAAGCGCGATATGGGTGCGATACTTTCTATTATGAGGGCATCGGGACACTCGTCATTCGAGTATTTGCAGAATGTATATACCAGCAAGCGTGTAACCGAACAGGGATTATCGCTCGCCCTCGCCCTGACAGAGGGGTATATTTGGGATAAGGCGGCGTCCTGCCGTGTTCACGGCGGCGGTTTCGCAGGAACGATACAGGCACTGATACCAAAGGAAGATACAGCAGACTATGTCGCCCTTATGTCCTCGGTGTTTGGTGCGCGGTCGGTAATGGTGCTTAACATTAGACCCATAGGTGCTACGCGCCTAATCTAATATATACCGAGTAGATAGGTATGGAACGTTAATGACGCGACGCCGGTTACAGGCACATCCGTAAGTTGTGCTTGGTACCTGTGGACTACAATTTTGAGAATAATATTAAGGAGATATAAAAATGGCAAAGAAAACTACTTCGACAGCGATACCCAAGGTAGAGGGTAATGATAAGAAAGCGGCTCTTGAGACCGTCATCTCCCGTATTGAGAGAGAGTGCGGAAAGGGCGCTATTATGCGCCTTGGCGAGAATACCTCGATGAATGTCAGCGCGGTATCAACAGGCTCGCTCTCACTCGACTTCGCGCTTGGTGTTGGCGGTATACCGAGAGGAAGAATTACCGAGATTTACGGCCCGGAGTCCTCGGGTAAGACTACCATAGCACTGCACGTTATCGCAGAGGTGCAGAAGCAGGGCGGTGAGGCAGCATTCATCGACGCGGAGCACGCGCTCGACCCCGTATATGCGAAGCGTATCGGCGTTGACATCAACAACCTGCTTGTATCTCAGCCCGATTGTGGTGAGCAGGGACTTGAGATTGCAGAGACACTGGTAAACTCTGGTGCTATTGACATCATCGTTATTGACTCTGTTGCTGCCCTTGTTCCCCGTCAGGAGATTGAGGGAGATATGGGACAGAGCCATGTTGGCGTGCAGGCTAGACTTATGTCGCAGGCTATGAGAAAGCTCTCCGGCTCTATTGCTAAGTCTAACTGTATAGTTATTTTCACCAATCAGCTTCGTGAAAAGGTTGGTGTTATGTACGGAAATCCCGAGGTTACCACAGGTGGTAAGGCGCTGAAGTTCTATGCATCTGTTCGTATAGATGTAAGAAAGACCGAGGTGCTGAAGAAGGGTAGTGAGGTTTACGGTGCTCACACCAGGTGTAAGGTTGTTAAGAACAAGGTTGCTCCACCCTTCAAGGTTGCGGAGTTTGACATTCTCTATGGTACAGGTATTTCCAAGTCCTCTGAGATTATAGATATGGCTATAACACTTGAGATTATCGAGAAGAGCGGTGCTTGGTTCTACTATGAGGGAGATAGACTTGGACAGGGTAAGGATAATGTACGCAAGTATCTCGAGACCGACCACGAGCTTATGGATAAGATTGAGGCACAGGTTCGTGAAAAGGTGATGAGCCTCGGCTCGGATGCCGAACTTGTCGCATCGGATGACGATTTCGAGATTAAGGATTTCGACGAGGATATTGACTAATATATGAACATAGCGCACCCGTGTTAAGTTTTCACGGGTGCGTAAGCACTTCTATTGTGTGTGCTTGTATCGGAAAAGACTGCGTTTTTGCCTTTTCCCTACTTTTTAACCCCTACCAAGAGGAGGCAATATGCCAAAAGTAAAATATATTCGCCCCTCGCGTGATGGGTCGAGATTGATAATAGGTATTATAGAGGGCGATCGGGCGAGAGGGTATTATGTGTCTAGGACATTACCTGAGGATTTGTCGGTTTATGTCGGTCGCGATCTCTCTCGGATGGAGTTTGATGCGATAACGCGCGAGGATGAGAAATACCGTGCGATGAAAAAGGCGCTAAGCATCCTATCCATATCCGACAACGCCGAAAAAGCATTATATATGAAGCTTGTCCGTCACGGCTACTCACGGGATGTAGCGAGTGAGTGCGCCCTGGAGTGTCTAAGTCTCGGGTATATTGACGAGCATAGACAGCTTACCATACTTGCCAAGAGAGAGGCAAATTCCGCCCTGCGTGGCAGAGCATATATTGTAAAGAAGTTGTCGGCAAAGGGCTATCGCAAGGGCCAAATTATTGAGGTTATAGACGAACTGGAGTCGTCGGGCGAGATTGATTTTTCCCTTAACTTCGAGAGGCTAAAAGAGAAAATGGGTGTCTTGAGTGACGAGGAAATTTTGGTGCTAAAATATAAATACGGCTATCGCACCAGCGATTTTGACTAGTTTTTTTGGAGTTGAAATGTTAAGGAAGTTTATTAGTTATTATAAGCCTCATATGAGGCTCTTCATTATTGATATGCTTGCGGCACTTGTCGTTGCACTATGCAATCTTGTGTACCCAAACCTCGCTAAGAATATCATAAACGATTACGCGACACGCACCACCTATGACGCTCTGCTTTTAGGCTCGCTCGTTCTTCTGCTCGTCTATGTTGTGAAGTGCGTGTGCAACTATATTGTCGGCTATCACGGTCATGTTGTCGGCGTTCGTATGCAGGCAGATATGAGGCGCGACCTCTTTGTGAAATATGAGAGCCTGCCATTTTCCTATTTTGACGATCATAAGACGGGTGACCTTTTATCGAGGCTAACCAACGACCTTATGGATGTCTCTGAGCTTGCTCACCACGGTCCTGAAAATATATTCCTTGCGCTCCTTATGCTTATTGGCGCGTTCGTGATGCTCGTGTCGATAAACCTCACACTTACCCTCATTATGTTTGCAGTTGTGCCGTTTATCGCGCTGTTTGCGGTGATATCTAGGCGTGCGATGTCGGCGGCTATGAGAAACTCCCGTAAGCAGATGGGCGAGATAAACGTCGCGCTCGAAAATTCCATTACAGGAGTTAGAGAGACTAAGGCGTATGTTGCCGAGGCTGGCGAGGTTTGCAAGTTTGACCGTGTTAACGGTCTATTTCGACGCTACCGCTCCGACGCTATGCGTTCGCTCGGTTCATTCCACGCGGTGATGACATTCCTTGAGGATGTGTTATATCTCATTGTCATCGCGATTGGCGGTCTATTTCTTATGTGGGGTGAGATTGACGCGGGCGAGTATGCTGCATTTATACTTTATGTTGGTATGTTCCTAAACCCGATACAGCGTTTTGTCACCCTGTTTGAGCAGTTGCAGGAGGGTGTGGCTGGCTACTCTAGGTTTTATGAGATAATGACAACCGAGGGCGAGGTCGATGAGGGCGAGGTTGTCCTCGAGGACATTCGCGGCGACATTATCTTTGATGATGTAACATTTGCCTATCCCTCGGATGAGGGAGTAGATACGCGCCCGGTTATCAACGGACTATCTCTAAGTATTAGGGCGGGAGAGACGCTCGCGCTTGTCGGCCCGTCCGGCGGTGGTAAGAGCACATTATGCAATCTTATTCCGCGTTTTTACAACATCGACGGTGGCAAAATAACCCTAGACGGAGTAGATGTTCGTGACATTACGCTAGCATCTCTTAGGTCTAATATCGGTATCGTGTCGCAGAATGTATTTCTCTTCGATGGCACTATCCGCGAGAATATCGCGTATGCTAGACCTAATGCTACCGACGAGGAGATAAGGGACGCGGCAAGGCGTGCTAATATTCACGAGTTTATTGAGACGCTGGATATGGGCTATGACACCGAGGTCGGCGAGAGGGGAATAAAGCTCTCGGGCGGACAAAGGCAGAGAATAGCCATAGCAAGAGTATTCCTAAAGAACCCCAAGCTACTAATTCTCGACGAGGCAACCTCGGCACTTGACAATATCACCGAGATGCAGATACAGGCTTCTCTTGAGGAGTTGTCCTCGGGCAGAACGGTTATAGTTGTGGCGCACAGGCTCTCTACGGTCAAGGGAGCAGACAATATAGTTGTGCTCGATAAGGACGGCATCAAGGAGATGGGTACGCACGATGAATTGGTATCGCGCGGCGGCTCTTATGCCGAGTTATATCGCACCGCTATGCGTAGATAAAACAGTTTGCCGAGTGGCAGAAGCTATGCTGGCAATTGATTGAGAGCAAAATATCATTTAGTAAAGACCGTCTAGCAAGAACTAAAGCAAAACCAATGGTAGATCGTATGAAAGAAAACAATAACTTTAGAATGGGTATGCGCGATGGAATAGCCATAGGCGTTGGCTATCTGGCGGTTGCGGTTATAGTCTGCATTGCTTTAGCATGCCTTGGTCGGGGGCTTGTTACGGTGGCACTTGGTGGTGCGCTCTCGGTGCTTCTAACCGAGGTAATAATTATGCTTATAGGGGTGTGATTTCTCATGCCTATACTTGACAATTGGCGAGCATATATGATATAATAGCAATAACTATTGGCGCGCCAATCGGGTGCGTCCCTCGCAATATTATCATTAAAAAACATCTTTTGGAGGAACTTTTATGTATTGTAGAAAATGCGGTGCACCACAGGCAGATGGTGCGGCATCCTGTCACGCTTGTAATACCAGAGTAGGCGAGGGACACAATTTCTGTCCCGAGTGTGGTCAGGAAACAGATCCCTCGGCGTCCTTCTGTGGCGTTTGCGGTGCTAAGGTTGAGCCTGCGGCTACTAAGGGTAAGGTAGGCGCGGATTATAGGGAGCCTGACCGTCCTGCTGCTCGTGCGTCTACATCCGATGAGACATCGGGTGGTAGTGCGGCATCTAGACTTCGTGGCGGCAGTGGCGCATCTACTCCTAAGGCCGGTAGTGCTGCCGAGAGACTTCGTAGTGGTGGCAGCGGTGCTACTGTTAGAAGTGGTAGTGCTGCTGAGAGACTTCGCGGTGGCGGTAGTGCGGCATCTAGACTTCGTGGGGGCAGTGGCTCGTCATCTTCCTCATCTTCGGGCGGGCGTACGTCCTCGGGTAGCTCTTATACCTATTCTACTCCCTCGTCGGGTAGCGCAAGCCTTAATGGTAAGAGCAAGGTGACCGTTATACTGCTTTGCCTCTTCCTCGGTGGTCTCGGCGTCCATAATTTCTATATGGGTGAGACCAAGAGAGGTGCTATGAAGCTTATCGGAACATTCTTACTTTATGGTATCGGTAGCATTCTCGCTCTTATCGACCTTGTAAAACTTATTATTGGCAGTTATCGCTATAACCCTGATAAGTGGTTCTAAATCTCTTGCCCCGCTGTGGTGTTTATGGTAAACACACAAAAAAACGAGCGAGGTGTTGGGGTGGTATGGTGAGCAAGTAAAAACCTTATAAATTACGGTTTTTACGCCGCGAAGTCAACAAAGCAAGGAGAAAACGGCAAAAACTTGCGATTAGTTGCCATTTTCGACTATACGGCTTGACAGGGCAGCGAAAGTTCTGTCGCCCTGCGACCTCACTCTTTAGAGTGAGAAGTCTTGTTTGCTAATCCGTGGGCGTACACGCCGAGCTTAACGCAATGTTCCACTCAGATCAAAATCGGAGGTTCAACCGAACCTCCGATTTTCTTGAGCCGTATGGCTCTTTTTATTTTGTCTTTGCTTGTGGCTTATACTCTAAAGAGAATGTCGCCATAGGTCGGCACGGGCCAGAACTCACGCGCGGTGAGCACCTCCATAGTATCTACCAGCCTGCGTAGCGCGTCCATCTTGGGTATAACATTCTTCTTGTAGTAGAATGCCGCCTCCTCGTCAGACTTCTTGATAGCCACGCCCTCAACGCGGTCTAGCTCGTTATATGCCGCGTAGGTCTTAGCGAGCAGGGTGGAGAGCTTGTCTATAAGGTCGCACTCAACAGAGCAGTCAATCCTGTCGGAGATAGCTCGCTTCGCACTAACCGCCTCGGATAGCGTAGATACATATTTGCTAACCGCCGGTATATAGTCGCGAATAGTCATCTGGAGCATTGTGCGCACCTCAAGGTTCTTCACCTTTCTGTAATTCTCAAAGAATATCTCGCGCCTAGAGCGCATCTCGGTCTCGCTCATAACACCAAATCTTGTGAAGAGCGCGATGTTCTTCTCATCAGTGAAGTGGGCGTAGGCATCGGGTGAATTCTTGAAGTTGGATAGTCCACGACGAACAGCCTCCTCCTCCCACTCACGAGAATAGGAGTTGCCCGAGAATAGTATTCGCTTATGTCGGCGGAATGTGTCCGCAATAAGACTGCCGAGCGTCTTGTCAAAGTCCTTGGCACTCTCGAGAATATCCGCAAATTCGGCAAAGGATGCCGCGACCGCAGTATTTAGAACTATATTAGCCAGTGCAATATTCTGTGACGCACCAACCATACGGAACTCGAACTTATTACCTGTGAAAGCAAAGGGTGATGTCCTGTTACGGTCGGTCGTGTCACGTCTAATAGCAGGTACGGTAGCAGTTCCGAATGACATATATCCGGACTTTTTGCCAGAGTATGCCGAGCCGTCAACAATAGAGTTCACCAACATATTCAACTCATCACCGAGGAATATCGAGATTATTGCAGGGGGGGCTTCCTCACCGCCCAGACGGCAGTCATTGCCGGCTGTTGCAGAGGAAATTCTGATAAGATCCTGATACTCGTCCACCGCCTTAACTACCGCGGCGAGAGTGAGTAGGAACAGCTTGTTTTCCTCGGGGGTCTTGCCCGGTTTCAGAAGGTTGATACCAGAGTCGGTGCTGACAGACCAGTTGTTATGCTTACCCGAGCCGGCGATACCGTCAAAGGGCTTCTCTGCGAGCAGGCACGCCATACCAAATTTAGGCGCTAGCTTCCTCATATATTCCATAGTCAATAGGTTGCTGTCAACCGCGATATTTGTTGTGCTGAAAATGGGCGCCAGCTCGTGCTGTGCCGGGGCAGCCTCATTGTGCTTCGTCTTAGCACTGATGCCGAGGCTCCATAATTCGAGGTCTAGCTCGTGCATAAAATCGGACACACGCGGACGGAGCGCGCCGAAATAATGATCCTCCATCTCCTGACCCTTGATGGGCGGTGCGCCAAAGAGCGTGCGACCGCAGAAGAAGAGGTCGCGCCTAGCCTTATAGTCCGCCTCGTCAATGAGGAAATATTCCTGCTCGGCACCAACGGTGGTAACCACCCTCTTGGCTGTCCTGTCACCGAATAGACGAACTATTCTAAGTCCCTCACGGTTGATAGCGTCCATAGAGCGTAGTAGGGGTGTCTTAGTATCCAAGGCCTCGCCCGTATAAGAGCAGAAAGCGGTGGGAATGTATAGAGAGCCATCCTTGATAAAGGCATAGGATGCGGGGTCCCACGCGGTATAGCCACGTGCCTCAAATGTTGCGCGCAGACCTCCCGAGGGGAATGAGGAGGCATCCGGCTCGCCCTTGATTAGCTCTTTTCCTGAAAACTCCATTATAGCCTTGCCGTGCCCCACGGGCGTGAGGAAGGCATCGTGCTTCTCAGCCGTGACACCGGTCAGGGGCTGGAACCAATGGGTAAAGTGTGTCGCACCGTGCTCGATAGCCCAATCTTTCATCGCGCCTGCGACTACATCTGCGATACCGGCGTCAATCTCTTTGCCCTCAGCAATAGTATTCATAAGTGACTTGTAGACATCCTTGGGGAGTCGCTCGCGCATTACATCCTCACTGAATACCCGAGAGGCGAAAATGTCCTGTACGCGCTCATGTCTTTCCATACGCCACACCTCCAAATTAAATAATTTTTACAATAATAAAAACATTATATACCATTTTCCCACGATTGTCAACAGAAAAATATCCCTATATAACCATGGGTATTGACTTTTGTGCTTCGGGGTGATATACTATTCTAGGTAAGTTGTGCGCACCCGTATGGCGCAAGAATATATATGATAGAGGAATATTAATGTATTACATAACGCTCGACCTTGAGTGGAACCAGGCATATGCGCAAAAGGCACTCGCTGTGCAAAGACAGCTGTCTGCCCGTCTGCGCGGTGAGGTGATACAGATTGGCGCGGTGAAGCTCGATAAGAATATGCGCATCTGTGGCTCCTATCAGGTCATAGTAAAGCCTAAGTATTTCAAAAAACTACATAGGCATGTGTCTACCCTCACGGGTATTACGCAGGAGCAGATGGATAGGGGAATGCCCCTGCCCGAGGCGGCGAAGAGCTTCCGCGAGTGGTGCGGGAAGGACTTTGTCTTCCTTACCTGGGGACCTGACGACATCCCTATGCTAAAAGAGAATTTCCATGTTCACGGTATAGAGAGCGAATGGCTGATGAACACCTACGATATGCAGCCGATGTTCAATAGAGAGACCGACGGGGATATGAAAAGACAGCGTTCGCTCGAGTATGCTATGGACTATTTTGAGCTTCAGCAGACGCTCCCTGCGCACGATGCTCTCAACGATGCCTATTTCACCGCCCTTGTGGCGATGAAGCTTGATATACCTAAGGGTATTGAGGACTATACACACGCCGAGGGCGAATATCTCGAGAGTGGGGTTATAGGTGATGCCGACGCCGGCGAGGACGGCTATGTCGCGATAGCAGAGATGCTAGAGGACGATGTGGTGAAGTCACCGCTATGCCCCGTGTGCAAGAAACCGCTTATTCAACAACAGACCGCCCTACATACCAAGGGGCAAAGATATAAATTCCACTTTACCTGCCCTACCGATGGCGATATGCTCCTAACCCTGAAGCTGCACCGCAACTTTAACGAAACCTGGCGAGCGAAGCGAACGATATCCTACGCGACGGAGGATGATATAGCGGAATTTAAGAGAGGGATTGAGCGTGCGACAATTCGCCGCAAGTCACGCCCGCGTAAGTCGCGCGGACCGAGAAGAACACCAAAAGCAGATAATTAAAGGACTGTCATATACCAAAGAGTGAAAAAGCAATGCTCAAAGGATGGGCAACAGAAAAGTAAAAGACCTGCATACCTTGCAGGTCTTTTACTTTTGCTTTTATAGGGCTATTCTGCGCTATTATCGCTTTTCCTCTTAGCCATAAGCAGCATAGCGACACCCATACACATCGTCAGTACACTGACGATGGCTACCGCTACCCAGTTTACCTCGCTAAGACCCGAGAAGATGAACTGACCACTCTCCGCATCCTGCATACAGGGTGCTATAAGCCAGATATCTATGATAGCACCGACGAGGAAACTAAGACCCGAGAGCGGCACGAGTGTCGAGCCATCGCCGTCCGCCGTTGGACGAGTAATACGGGTGGGGACGGTGCGAGAGAAATCTATCATCGAGCCGATATAGTATGCGACAGCCGAGAGGACTATCGCCTCGGGGAGCATATATGTCGCGTTGTAGCCGAGAGAGTAGAGTATAGCCGCCTCATCGGGGATGGAGAGACCTACCCATACGGTAGAACCGGATATGCAGTGGCAGATGTAGCGTAGCACCGATGCCAGTATAGCACCCGAGGTAAGTGCGAGCCTCTGCGACTTCATGGCGCGCCTGAAAACACCGCCGAGACCTACTACCGTAAAGGCGATAATGTAGTCAAGCAGTATGATAGCCAGAACAGACCGCCATGTGGTAAAGTAGGATAGACTTTTAAGGCCGAGCAGTTGCTGCACAACGGCAAATACCAGACCTCCGCCGAGACCCCAGCCCATACCGTGACGGTATGAGAGGATGATCACGGGTAGCATCGAGGCTATCGTGACAGAGCCACCGTACGGCATCTCGATTATCTTGAAGATGCTGAGCACTGTTGCGAGTGCTACCATCATTGCGCTCTCGATAAGAGCGCGTGTTGTTTTGGAACTTTTCATCGTTCCCTCCTAAAAAATAGATTACCGCACAGATACAAGTATCCGTGCGGTATGATCAGCTCATCATCTAAATCTCCCTACGCCGGCATTATCCGTATCAGGTTAAAGGGTTTGACTAGGTCATCTCAGCCACATAGGCACCCCTGATTCTCATATTCTGTTCGGTTGATGTTATTTTAGCACTATATCAGGCAGTTGTCAAGTAGCTATCTCAAAAAATCTATCTTTCCGAGAATATCAGCAGTGCGCCGTGCTCAACCGATATTTCTGCATCATGACCGGTAAAGGAGTTCGATACCCCAAGAGGAAAGTCGGGGGTGAGTGTTATGCCTGCTACCACCTCGTATTTTGCTCCAATAATTTTCACGCCCTCGGCCTCGCCACCTATCGCAAAGACGGATAGTCTCTTGTCGGGGGCGGATTGTAGCGTGACGCTCTCGTTTTTTATGACGATGGCGTTGGTGAACTCTCCGACCAACGTCATCTTATGACCGTGCTCTCTGGCATATAAAAGCAAAGAAAGGTTAGCAAATGTATGGTCATCGAGACTGCCTGTGCCGCCGTATACAACAAACTCCGTATAACCGCGTGATGCGCCCTCACGATAAGCAAGCATCATATCCGTGTCGTCTTTTTCCACCGGATGCCGCTTACAGAGGATACTGCTTGGCAGACCGGTTATAGAGTCGAGGTCGCCGATAAGCATATCGCAACTCACCCCGTGCGGCAGGCTGTCATATCCGCCGTCGGCGGCTATCACCATATCACCCTCTCGTACCGAAAATGTGTCATAGAGCCTGCCTGCTCCGATAAGGTAGCATATTCCCATCTTGTCACCTCCTTAAGGTACTTGTCCTTTTAAATAGATCAGTTTAGGTCGAGCATCTCATCCAGCGCCCTCATAACACCGAGCTTGCCGTAGTCATAGGTCAGACCACCCTGCATATAGGCGGTGTATGGCTCTACCACAGGGCCGTCACAGGATAGCTCATTGGTAGCACCGACAACAAATGTGCCGGCAGCCATTATCTCAGGGTGCTCATAGCCCGGCATATCACCGGGCTCGGGTATGCAATACGCCTCAACAGGCGAGCCAATCTGTATTCCGCGACAGAATTTTATTAGCTTTTCTGCGGAGTGGAATGTTATAGTCTGCACAATGTCTGTGCGATACTCGTCATACTTCGGTGACACATCCGAGTAGCCCGCAAGCTCAAGCAGTCTTGCCGCGAACGCCATAGATTTTAGTGTTGCCGCCACGGTTGCAGGTGCCATAAACAGTCCCTTGTAGAACGAGGCGAGCTGGTTATAGTTCGCACCGAGGTCCTTGCCTATTGTGGGGGCTGTCAGCCTCTCGGCTATATCATTTATCACATCGCGCCTACCGACACAATAGCCACCCGAGAGTGCGTGCCCTGCACCGAGGTTCTTCATCATCGAGCCTACAAAGACATCTGCACCAACCTCGCTAGGCTCTCTATCCTCGCAGAACTCGCCATAGCAGTTGTCGACCATTATGATGGTGTCGGGGGACACCTCTTTTACTGCCTTTATCGCCTCGCCAATTTTCTCTATCGTTAGGCTGTCGCGCTGTGCATAGCCACGGCTACGCTGTATGGCGGCAACGCGCACATCACCCCTTTTACACCTCTCGCGTATTTTCTCGAGGTCGAAGTCGCTTTCGACAAGGTCTATTTCCTCATACTTTACGCCATTCGCTATCAGCGAATTGCGGCTACCGCCTGTCGTGCCGATAACGCTCTGGAGCGTGTCATAGGGTGTGCCTGTGATGTATAGGAGTGTTTCGCCGTACTTTAGTAGACCACCTAGGGTCACCCATAGAGCGTGCGTGCCCGACATCAGCTGTGGGCGCACCAGAGCATCCTCCGCGCCAAAGACGCGTGCGAAAACCTCCTCGAGCCTCTCTCTGCCACCGTCATAGAAGCCGTAGCCCGTCACCTCTATGAAGTCGGTTGTTGCCACCCTCGCCTCTTGGAACGCGGTTAGCACCTTAGAGGAGCAGTAGAGTGCATTCTCGTCAATCCTCCTAAAAACCTCGGCACAGTCGCGCTCTGCACGCTCTGCCAAATCTCTTGTATAGTCGCTTATCTTGTATCCGTAGTACATCTAAAACTCCTTATAGGCTCTCTAAGAGAGGTGTAAATTCTGATAGTGCCTTGATTTCATAGTCGGGTATTATGTCCTTTCGCCCCGGTCGTCCCTTAGGGTTGTATAGGCAGGTGATGATACCGGCATCGCGCCCACCCTGGATGTCCGAGGTCAGGCTGTCACCGAGGATTATTGCCTCGCGCACGTTAAAGTTCGGTATCGCCTCGAAAACTCGCTCGAAGAATAAGGGTGACGGCTTGTCAGCACCCACTCTCTGCGAGATGAATATACCGTCAAAGTATCTTGCTAAATTAGCCGATGCTATACGGCTATCCTGCACCCGTGCCGTACCATTCGAGGTGATGTATAGCTTGTATTTGCCATATAGGTTGTCGAGAAGTTCCTCAGCCCCCTCAAGGAAGTAGTGACCGATGCAGAGCTTATCCTCGTACATCTGTTGCGTTGCCTCGGGGTCAGCCGACGCACCAATCTCGGTGAAAAGAAGCCTAAACCTACCGACTAAAACCTCGCGTCTCGTCCACTCGCCGCGCTCCAGCCCCTCCCAACAGGAGCGGTTTATCTCGCTATATTTTTGTAGCGTTGCCTCGTCATTCGCAACACCCATTCCTGCGAAGGTCGAAGAGAGCGCAATATGCTCCGCTAGGTGAAAATCCAGTAGGGTGTCGTCAAGGTCGAGAAATATGTGCTTTATCATATTCATCTCCTGTGGCTCGGTCTGTTAAAGCAAGCCTGAATTTCATAACGAGAATATTCTAGCATATTTTTATTAAAGTTTCAAGTACATCGGCGCAATAATAGGCGTAGTAATAGAGGACTATGTTAGAAAAGCCGTTTTAATATATTGCAAAACGCTTTGCCACGCACTAAAAAGCAAAAGAGAGAGCAAATCGGCAATGTGATATGCACCCCAAAAGTGTCTAACTTCTGGGGTGCATATCATTTAGGGTTGAGCAGTAAAAATTAAATATACTTGCCGACAGGAAAAGGACGGAGAATCTAAAATGTTCCCCATCCTTTTTTGCTTATAGTTATGATTACTTTATACTGCCGACATCTATGCGGCAGATAGCACGCCTAAGCTTTGCCTTGGCTACTGCCATATCCCTTTCGTCATCGGCACGGCGGACAAGCTCCTCGGCTTCCGCTTTAGCACGCTTAGCGCGCTCAAGATCTATCTCGTCGGCAAACTCGAATGTCGTGGCAATTAGGGCAACCTTACCCCCGTCAACCGTTACAAAGCCTCCCGACGCGCTGGCAAGCCTTTCCTTGCCACCGGTGAGCACCCTTGCGCGACCGGTGCCGAGCGACGCCATATAGTCGACGTGCCCTGCCATAATCTCGACATCACCGTCATCGGTGCGTAGGAGTAGGCTCTCTGCCTTGCCCTCAAACTTCGCACCATCGGGTGTCAATATCTGCAATTCAAATTCCCTCATAGGATTATCCTCGCTCCGCGAGCTTCTTTGCCTTTTCGACAGCCTCGTCAATAGTACCTACGAATAGGAATGCCGACTCGGGCAGGTCATCGTGCTTTCCATCGAGTATCTCGCGGAAGCCGCGAATAGTCTCCTTAACAGGAACATAGCGACCCTCCATACCCGTGAACTGCTCTGCGACGGTAAAGGGCTGGGAGAGGAAACGCTGTATCTTTCTCGCACGGTTTACGACAAGCTTATCCTCCTCGGACAGCTCCTCCATACCCATAATTGCGATGATATCCTGCAGGTCCTTATACTTCTGGAGTATTCTCTGCACCTCGCGCGCAACCTCATAGTGCTCTGTGCCGACTACATCGGGCGCGAGAATTCTCGAGGTGGACTCTAAGGGGTCAACCGCGGGGTAAATACCGAGAGATGCAATACTACGCGAAAGAACGGTAGTAGCATCAAGGTGTGCGAATGTCGTTGCAGGTGCGGGGTCGGTCAGGTCGTCCGCAGGCACATAAACCGCCTGTACCGATGTGATAGAGCCGCGCTTGGTAGAGGTGATACGCTCTTGGAGAGCACCCATCTCGGTTGCAAGTGTTGGCTGGTAGCCTACGGCAGAGGGCATTCTGCCAAGAAGGGCTGAAACCTCAGAGCCTGCCTGTGTAAATCTGTATATGTTGTCGATGAAGAGAAGCACATCCTGCCCCTCTTTATCACGGAAATACTCTGCCATAGTAAGACCCGAGAGTGCAACCCTCATTCTTGCCCCCGGAGGCTCGTTCATCTGACCGTAGACGAGGGCTGTCTTCGAGAGAACTCCCGACTCCTTCATCTCCATATATAGGTCGTTACCCTCACGGGTACGCTCACCAACGCCTGTGAATACCGATATACCGCCGTGCTCCTTAGCAACATTATTGATAAGCTCCATAATGAGGACGGTCTTACCAACTCCTGCACCGCCAAACAGACCTATCTTACCACCCTTAGCATAGGGCGCGATAAGGTCTACGACCTTGATACCCGTCTCGAGTATCTCGGTGGTGCCATCCTGCTCTGCATAGGTTGGGGGATCTCTGTGTATGCACCACTCCTCCTCTGCCTCAGGCTCAGGGCCGTTGTCTATCGGCTCGCCAAGCAGGTTAAATATGCGTCCTAGCGTGGACTTGCCTACGGGTACGGTGATACCCGTGCCACGATAAATAGCGTCAACGCCACGGGGCAGACCGTCCGTTGAGGACATCGCTATGCATCTTACCACATCGTCACCGACCTGGCTCGCTACCTCTGCGACGATTTTCTTACCCTCGTGCTCGATCTCGATAGCACCGAGCAGGTCGGGAAGCTCCCCATCATTAAATCTTACATCAATTACAGGACCGATAATCTGTATTACCTTGCCGTGTACTTCTTTCATTCTGACAAATTCCTTTCATTTGCTGGGCAAACTGTTAAGCCCACAAGACAAATAATAATAATGCTTTGTGCCCAAGCCACTAGAGTGCTTCAGCTCCCGAAACTATCTCTGTTATCTCTTGAGTTATTACTGCCTGTCTTGCTCTGTTATATCCGAGCATCAGCTCGTCGACCATCTCGCGCGCATTCTTGTTCGCGGCATTCATCGCAGCACGCCTCGCACCCGACTCGCTCGCCATAGCCTCGCATATAGCCGACCAAATAAGACCGCCTATAAACTCGGGCACAATCTTCGCGAGCATCTCTGCGGGGTCGATATCATACTCTGCCGTTGTGTCTATCCTCTCGTCGTTAGATAGGGGAAGTATTGGTGCGTGTGTTGGTGTCTGGGTTAGCATAGACACAAAGCGAGTGTAAATAAGCTCAACTCTGTCCCATCTGCCGGCGAGGAAGCCCTCGCATACAGCCCTCGCCACTTTCAGCGAGTCACCAACTCTTACATCCGTCACATATTCAAGACTAAGTCCCGAAAGCAGAGAGTCGTGGTGCTTGTAGTATTCTACCGCCTTTTTACCAATCGGCAATACCTCGCCCGGGTGCTCATCCATAAGCGACCTTGCGATCTTGAAGATATTTGAGTTATATCCACCGGCAAGTCCTCTGTCACCCGCGATTACAATGTATAGGCACTTGCCACCTACGCGATGCTTGATATAGTCCGAGTCGCACTCCTCGGCACTGCCGATAATCCTGCCTATTGCCTCTCTGAGTGCCTCGCAGAATGGACGCGTGCGCTCAAGTTTTTCCTTTGCGCGACGAAGCTTGGATGTGGCAACAAGCTCCATAGCACCGGTTATCTGCATAGTGCTCTTGACGCTCTTAATTCGCGCCTTTATGTCATTCATTCCTGCTCCTGCCATGCGTCCTCCTTTCTACCTCTCATTATGCGAGAAATCTTTCCTTAACCTCTGTGATTGCAGCCTTTAGTGCCTCGGTGGTTTCCTCGGTAAGATTGCCCGTATCTCTAATAGACGCGAGAAGCTCACCCTTAGTTGCGGTCAGGTGCTCAAATAGCTCTGTCTCAAAGCGAGAGATATCATCGACCTTGATATCCGAGAGCATATTGTTTACTACTGCGTAGATTATAGCTACCTGAAGCTCGACTGCGATAGGCGAGTTTCTGCCCTGCTTGAGCACCTCGACTATCCTCGCCCCCTGCTCAAGCCTCGACCTTGTGTCGGCATCTAGATCCGAGCCGAACTGTGCGAAGCCCTGAAGCTCTCTATACTGCGAGTAGAGCAGCTTTAGCGTACCGGATACGCGCTTCATAGCCTTTATCTGTGCATTACCACCGACACGGGATACCGAGATACCGGGGTTAACCGCAGGGCGTACGCCCGAATGGAATAGCTCGGACTCTAGGAATATCTGACCGTCGGTAATAGAAATTACATTCGTGGGAATATAAGCGGATACGTCGCCCGCCTGTGTCTCAATGATAGGCAGGGCGGTAAGAGAACCGCCACCATACTCGGGCGAGAGCCTTGCCGCACGCTCGAGAAGTCTTGAGTGCAGGTAAAAGACATCACCGGGATATGCCTCACGGCCCGGCGGTCTTCTGATAAGCAGGGACAGCGCACGGTATGCTACCGCGTGCTTCGATAGGTCATCGTAGACAATGAGGACGTCGCGTCCCTTGTCCATAAAGTATTCACCCATAGCACAGCCCGAATAGGGCGCGATATACTGAAGGGGTGCAGGATCGGAGGCGGTGGCCGCCACGACGATGGTGTAGTCCATAGCACCGGCGCGATAGAGTGTGTCTACAACGCCTGTTACGGTGGACTGCTTCTGTCCTATGGCAACATAGATACAGATAACGTCCTTGCCCTTCTGGTTGATTATTGTATCGGTTGCGATAACCGTCTTACCGGTCTGTCTGTCACCGATGATAAGCTCTCTTTGACCGCGGCCAATCGGTATCATAGAGTCGATAGCCTTGATACCCGTCTGTAAGGGTACGGAAACCGACTTCCTCTCGATAATACCGTACGCGCGCCTCTCAATGGGGCTGAAGCCATCGTTTTCGATGGGGCCCTTCGCATCTATCGGCTGACCGAGCGCGTCAACAACTCTGCCGACAAGTCCCTCGCCGACAGGAACCGATACGACCCTACCCGTACGCTTTACAAGGCTGCCCTCTGCGATACCTACATCTGTACCGAGAAGAACACAGCTGACAAGCGTCTCTTCAAGGTTTAGAGCCATACCGTACGAGCCATTCGTGAACTCTAGAAGCTCATTAGCTCGGCACTTCTCAAGACCGTGTACCTTTGCTATACCGTCACCGACGGAGATAACATAGCCTACCTCGTCCTCGCGCACCTTTAGGGAGTAGTTGCGTATCTGCTCTCTTATAATCTTACTGATATCCTGAATTTTCGATTGCATATCATTCACCAACTTTTGTAGTTAGAATATTACACCACAGCATCGCCAAGCATACGGCGGAATGTATCCAGCCTTGTCTTGACAGTGCCATCGCGCTGTATGCCCATATACCTCAGCCTGATACCGCCGAGGACGGATGGGTCAACCTTGTTCTCGATAATAATCTGCTTTCCTGTGATAGCCTCGAGCTTTGTTTTGAGCGCCTCACGCTCGCTTTCCGTTAGGGCGATGGCGGTTATAGCCTCCGCCTTTGCGATACCGCGGCTCTCCATATACTCGTCCTCGAATGCGCGGAGTGTACGCACGATAATGTAAGAAAGCCGTCTCTCCGCAAGTAATTTCAAAAGATTGACTAAATACTCGTCAAGTCCCGAAAACGCCTCGTCTATAAGCGATAGCCTCTCGTTGGTAGAGAGCGCGGGAGTGTCTAAAAGCTGCGTGTACTCAGGCGTGTCGGACAGAAGCACAGAAAGTGCCTTTGCCTCTTCTCTTACAGTGTCAGTCCTCCCTAACTGTTCTGTGAGCATGAATAGGGCGCGTCCGTATTCGCGTGCGACGCTGTATATATCACTCATTTTTCATCCCCCATTTTTTCGATGAAGGAGGATATTAGCGCTCTATGCTCATCCTCGGATACATCTCTCTCGATAACCGCGGAGGCGATGGTGATAGCCATCTCGGACACCTCGTTTTTTACCTCGTTGACTGCGCGACGACGCTCCAACTCGATTTCACCCTCGGCTCGCTCTAGTATTCTTGCCGCCTCGGTCTCTGCATCTTTGATTATCTCCTCGCCGCGCAGGGTAGCGCGACGCTGTGCTGTACGCAGAATTTCCTCGCCCTCTTCCTTAGCGCCCGAGAGCTTTTCCTCATACTCTCTCTTCATCGCCTCGGCATCGCGCTCGGCATCCTCTGCATTCGAATACATCTCATCTACTTCCTTTTGACGGGAGTCAATCATATTCTTTATCGGCACAAAGAGAATTTTCTTAAGCACAATATACAGGATTAGCAGGTTACACCATGCGAAAATCATCGTCCAGAAATTAACTCCGACGAAGCTTTCAAAACCATCTAAAAATTTTATAAACACGGAGTACCTCCTTTGCTTTCGTTCTTAATCAGTCTTGCCCTTAAGTAATTACTTAATCTGCATAAACATGAGAAGAAGGGATATAACCAGAGAGTAGATGCCTGTGGTCTCTGTGATAGCACAACCAAGTATCATATTGGTACGAAGAGTGCTTGCCATCTCGGGCTGGCGTGCCATACCCTCAAGAGCCTTACCTACCGCGTTACCCTCACCGATAGCCGGGCCGATAGCGCCGATACCCATACAAAGACCTGCTCCAAGAGCTCTAGCTGCTGCTACTAAATCCATTTTTGTTTCCTCCTAAGAAGTGAATTTTTATTTTTTAATGTATTATTTATTATTTTAGGTTTAATTAGTCTGCCTCGGCGGGCGCATCCTCGCCCTCATCCTCTTGCGGTGGGGGACAAGCCGTGCCGACATATATCATTGTCAAAAGGCAGAACACAAATGCCTGTACAAAGCCCGAGAAGAGGTCAAAGTATATCGAGAGCACCGCGGGAATACCTGCTTGGAATATTGGCGGCATCAGGCTCGCAACAGCACCGGGTAGCCAGCCAAAGAGCAGGCTCGAAAGCCCTGCGAGGGCAGCGTAGATTAGCGTTGTAAGCACCGATCCGCCGACAACATTGCCAAAGTGACGGAATGCCATAGACAGGGGCTGTGCTATCTCGGACACAATATTCATCGGTGTCATAACCACAACCGGCTCGGTGAAGCCCTTTAGCCAGGCCTGGAAGCCGTTAGCCTTGATGGAGTGATACCACACCATAACAGAGGTGACGAGCGCCCACGCCATTGTGACCGAGAGGTCGGCTGTGGACGAGCGAAGTATACCGGTCATACCGAGTATGCTACCGAAGAATGACGAGAGGAACAGCGTTCCGATATATGGCGCGAACCTTAGATTATGCTCACCCATAGTATCTCTTACGAGATTATAAAGCATAGTAACCAGCTTCTCGACTATGACCTGCTTGCCACCGGGACGCTTGGTTATGGTGCGCGTTAAGAGCCATGCCGCGAGTATGAGCAGAATTGTTGACACAAGAAGCGTAATTGTTGTCTGTGTCACAAGCGGTAACTCGAAGTCGCCAATATAAAGCGTGATATACTCTTTAGGGCCGTTAACCGAGATGAATTCCTTGGTCTTTTCTACCGTTTCACTCACTTCACGCCGCACCTCCCTTTTTCTTTCTTACGAACTCGGACACGAAGATTATGGGTCTATACATAACTAGGGGTACGAGCGTTGCTATTACATTAAATACATTTCCGATGAGGAATGCACCGACAAGTGCGCCGAGCATCAGCAGTGTTCGCAGAATATAGGTGCCCGCTGCCGCCATCTGCACCGACGCGCGATTAGCCTCTGCAAATGCTGCCACCTCATCATCTGTCATCTCACCCTCCGGTCGGTTAGCGAGGGCCTTGTTAACCGCGTTATTCACGGTCAAGGCTAGTATTAAGAAGTTCGCCACCGTTACAACCGTGCCGAGAAGAAGCCCCAGCACCACGGTGTAATCAAACTTGACACCCACGCCGAAAATATCTAAGAGAAAGAATATTCCTGCCGTAATGAGTGCTACAACAACCTCACCCACGAGGATTATCAGCGCCTCACCGACAGCCTCGGCTATTCCTGAATTTTTCTTTTCCATAAACTACCTGCCTTTCCCCTGACCCCTCTTCTCCAGTCTTTCAAGCCCTGCCATAGCCGATAGGATAAACCTAACCATCGACACCGCGCCTGTGCCGACACCGAGCAGTATCAGAGGGATATATACCCAGCCGGGGCCGCCCCACACATTTACTATGAGATAGGCTAGCCCGACCATAATTGCGATACTGAATAGAAGTGAAAACAGGGCATGGAAAACGATATTAAGGACATACACAAAGCTGATTGTCTGCCCCTTCATTTTCCAGCCCCCTTTGCCAATCAATTCGGTAAATCCGTCAAACGCTCAAATTTCCTTAGTATAATGTTATCACAACAACCTTGTAAAATCAACCCTGTTTTGGAAAGTTAATATATTAACAAAGCACTTGCCGAGCGGTAGCACAGACATATTATTACTCATACGCACTAAAATAAAACATTAGGTAGAAATTAACCCCCCCAAAAAAGGCATATGTAAGAGAAAAATCAATGTTAGAAAAAAGATAAACTAAAAGAGCGCTAAGAAATGCAAAGCTCAAAGAGGTAATAGGAAAAATGAGATGACGAAAAAAGAGGCACCAAGCATTGTGGAGTGAACCCCATGCAGTGGACACGAAATAAAAAGACATTTCGTAGAATAGCTTTGGTTTGCTCTTAAAAGCTCGTTATTTCTTGAAACTGACATCGTTTTTCATACGGTGTCAGTTTTGTTTTTAACTGAATACGTTC
>JAZOPN010000005.1:0-3455 GCA_045655565.1 Eubacteriales bacterium
AGGAATTTGCTCCGTCCTGCTAGGCTTCCGACACGGAAGCGACGGAGCAATGTTGCGCACCTGATTCCACTTCGCTTTCGCTCGTGGAACAGGTTCGCTGTGAGGATGGCATACAAAATAGGTCTACCACAAGGGCAGACCTATTTTGTATGGCACCCGCAACAGGAATCGAACCTGTAACTAACCCTTAGGAGGGGCTTATTATATCCATTTAACTATGCAGGCGTGCTATTTAATTGTTTTTTAGCGAACTTTTATTGTTCAGTCTTTTTTATTTGTTGCTCGTGCTAATATGTCGAGCAACGATACTATTCTACCATACGATATAGGAAAAGTCAAGGGTAAATGCACTAAAAAATTGACAAGATATAAAGTGCTAGAGCGATAGGAATAATGCTATCGCCCATTTTGTAAAAAACATTTATATACCAATATAGATAAAGGTTTCGCTTTCCGTGATTACTCATTTAGACGAGCCTTTTTATCAAGCCTTATATACCGACAACCGCCGACAAGGCCCGCAAGTCAACCTTTTGTGGAACCTATGGGTGTTTGTCCTATTTTGGTTACAAAATCCCCACTTACCAGCTACGATATTTAAGAAAAATTCAGTGAAGAATATGGGGGCGCACTTTTTTCCCTCTTGCACTCAAGAGTATTGAAATATATTGAGTTATATGGTATAATAATGACATAGTCAAAGAGAAAGGCGGTGCGATACAATGTTGGAAAACAAACTGGGTATAACAAGCTCGTCAGAGCTTGCTCGCGAGGAAGAGCGCATAAGCAAGCGTCGCGCGGTTGAACTGTTTGATAGGGACATACTATCAAGGCTTAAAGCAGGCAGTTTTGATACCCTAGCTATAATACACGAATTGCTTTTCTCGGATATATGCGACTTTGCAGGAAAACTTCGCACAGTGAATATTTCTAAGGGGAATTTTAGATTTGCGCCTGTAATGTATCTCGATGCAGCAATTCAGGGCATAGATAAAATGCCACAGAGCACATTTGACGAGATAATTGAAAAGTATGTCGAGATGAATGTAGCGCACCCATTTAGAGAGGGCAACGGCAGGAGTGGGCGAATTTGGCTCGACCATATACTAAAAAGCGAGCTTGGCGTCGTGGTTGATTGGAGCCTTGTTGATAAAGAGGATTACCTACTCGCGATGGAGCGTAGCCCGATAAAGGATACCGAAATCAAGCACATCCTGAGCCAAGCCCTAACCGACAAGGTCGATGACAGAGAGATTTTTATGAAAGGCATCGACCATAGCTATCGCTATGAGGGATATAATTTATACAAAACAGGCGAGTTATAATTAAAAGCAATAAGAGAAACGGCGCACTTTCCTTTTTGGATGAGTGCGCCGTTTTTTGGCAGGGCTGTATGAATTGATACTTGCTGTCACAAATTGCAGCAAGCTTCAGGAATTGACCTCGTGGGCAATTTAAGGAATGAGCCGATGTGGACACCGACCGGCTTTTATTCTACTCTTGGGTAGCTTGTACCGGGAGTGTTTGTATTTCACTCAAAATGGAGCCTTAGTCCATTTTAGTGCTTACGCACACCGCGATGTGTCGGGGCAATAATTCATATCAAAATAGAGGCAAACGGCTTTATCATTTACCCGTTTCCGAGAAAAGTACAAAAAATCACTATTTTTTGTCGTTTTGCTTGAAAACCCCTTGTGTTACTGTGCTTTTTGCAAGGTTTGAGCGCAAAAAAAGACCCTGCAAAATTGCTTTTGCAAGGTCAATTTTATATTTTAATTTGTCTTTTGTGCTATAAGGCAGAGTGCCTTTTCACAGCGAAATACGGGGTGCTTTAGTCGTTAAGGGCGGCCTGTGCTGCTGCGAGTCTTGCGATCGGAACGCGGAAAGGCGAGCAGGATACATAGGTCAGTCCGATCTTGTGGCAGAACTCAACAGATGTAGGATCACCACCGTGCTCACCACAGATACCAACGTGCATCTCGGGGCGAACCTTCTTGCCGAGGGATACAGCCATCTCCATAAGCTTACCAACACCGGTCTGGTCGAGCTTAGCGAAGGGATCGTTCTCGAAGATCTTTCTGTCATAGTAAGCATCGAGGAACTTACCGGCGTCATCACGAGAGAAGCCATAGGTCATCTGAGTAAGGTCGTTAGTACCGAAGCAGAAGAACTCAGCCTCCTTAGCGATATCGTCAGCAGTGAGACAAGCTCTGGGAATCTCGATCATAGTACCTACCTCATACTTAAGGTCGGAACCAGCCTCAGCGATTACCTTATCAGCGGTCTCAACAACTACATCCTTAACATACTTAAGCTCCTTGAGCTCTCCAACGAGGGGTATCATAATCTCGGGAACTACCTTCCAATCAGGATGCTTCTTCTGAACATTGATAGCAGCCTTGATAACAGCGGAGGTCTGCATAGCAGCAATCTCGGGATATGTTACTGCAAGACGGCAGCCTCTGTGACCCATCATCGGGTTGAACTCGTGGAGGGAAGCGATAATAGCCTTGATGTCCTCAACAGTCTTGCCCTGTGCGTCTGCGAGAGCCTTGATGTCCTCTTCCTCGGTAGGAACGAACTCGTGAAGGGGAGGATCAAGGAATCTGATAGTAACAGGGTTACCCTCAAGAGCCTCATAAAGAGCCTCGAAGTCTGCCTGCTGGATAGGCTCAATCTTAGCGAGAGCTGCAGTGCGTGCCACTACGGTGTCAGCACAGATCATCTCACGGAATGCTGCAATTCTATCAGCCTCGAAGAACATATGCTCGGTACGGCATAGGCCTATACCCTCTGCACCAAGCTCACGTGCCTTCTTAGCATCGTGTGGGGTATCAGCGTTAGTTCTAACCTGAAGTCTTCTATACTTATCAGCCCAAGCCATAATTCTGCCGAACTCTCCGGCGATGGTCGCGTCAACAGTAGGAATGAGTCCGTCATAGATGTTACCGGTAGTACCGTCGATGGAGATGCAGTCACCCTCGTAGAAGGTCTTGCCACCGAGTGTGAACTTCTTGTTCTCCTCGTCCATCTTGATCTCGCCACATCCGGATACACAGCAGGTACCCATACCACGAGCAACAACGGCTGCGTGAGAGGTCATACCACCGCGAACGGTGAGGATACCCTGCGCTGCCTTCATACCTGTAATGTCCTCAGGAGAGGTCTCAAGACGAACAAGTACAACCTTCTCGCCACGCTCTGCCCAAGCTACTGCATCATCAGCGGTGAATACAACCTTACCGCAAGCAGCACCGGGAGATGCACCAAGACCACGACCCATAGGAGTAGCAGCCTTAAGAGCCTTAGCGTCAAACTGGGGGTGAAGCAGAGTATCAAGGTTACGAGGATCAATCATAAGAACAGCTTCCTTGTCTGTTCTCATACCCTCGTCAACGAGGTCACAAGCGATCTTAAGAGCAGCCTGTGCGGTTCTCTTACCATTTCTGGTCTGG
>JAZOPN010000006.1:0-20499 GCA_045655565.1 Eubacteriales bacterium
GAAAGAGAGGAATCGCTTCCTCTCTCCCACTTTATTGGAGCTGGTGACCGGACTTGTGCTAGATTACCTGTTTGTTCCCGATTGACCTGTTGCTACATTGCCACACCGTGGCAAATTACGAAGCAGTATGACGTAGCCATACATTGATTCTTAATCCAGGTCACCTAAAACGAAAGAGAGGAATCGCTTCCTCTCTCCCACTTTATTGGAGCTGGTGACCGGACTTGAACCGGTGACCTGTTGATTACGAATCAACTGCTCTACCAACTGAGCCACACCAGCACTTAACTCACCCCTACATTGTAACATTTTTACATCATTTTGTCAATAGTAAAATTATAATTTTGGAGCTACGCCAATGGATTTATGTAATCTTTCGGTAATAAGAGAGTTAATGTCCGATGCGGGTATTACTTTCCGCAAAGAGTTCGGGCAAAATTTCTTAACAAATAGAATGATACCCGAGGATATCGCAGACAACTGTGCCGACAATCCCGATACTCTCATCCTTGAAATTGGACCGGGAATAGGATGTTTAACGCAGGAGCTTGCAATAAGGTTTAAGAAGGTTGTAGCAGTCGAAATAGATAAGGGATTAATTCCTATACTTGATCGTACTATGTCCGAGTATGAAAATGTAACCATAATTAATGACGACATTATGAATGTCGACCTTGAGGCATTAGTAGATAAATACTCAGATGGTATGCCGGTAGCAGTATGTGCCAATCTACCCTACTACATAACGACTCCTATATTAATGCGTCTTTTAGAATCTGGCGTAAAGCTCACATCTATCACTATTATGATACAGAACGAGGTTGCATCAAGGTTAACCGCAAAGCCGGGTAGTGCCGATTATGGTGCGATAACCGCCGTTTTAGGCTATTATGGCACCGTCAAAAGACTATTTAAGGTTTCTGCTGGATGCTTTACACCAGTTCCAAAGGTTGACAGCGCGGTTGTAAGGATAGATTTATACAAGGAGCCTCTGTACTCACCTAAAGATGAGAAACTCTTTAGAGATCTTATACGCGCCGCTTTCGAGATGCGTAGAAAGACGCTTGCCAATGCGATTTCAGCTAAACTCGGTCGTTTCACCAAGGAAAAGATTTGTGAGGCAATAAGAGCCATCGGACACCCTGAAACTGTGCGTGGTGAACGGTTAAGCACCGAAGACTTTGTTAAATTATCAGATATTCTTTACGAATAAGAGTGGTAGCATTAGGCTACCACTCTTATTTTAGTTTTGATATAATACGCCTAACAGCATCGAATACTAAAACTGTTGATCCAAATCCAATTGCAAGTAATAACTCCGTTTTCTCTAGCGGGATACTTCTGAATAGAGCGCCACCAAAGTAGATTATTAGTATTTGTATTACAGATACAATAACCATTATTGCAACAAAGGGTTTATTCTTTCCAATGTTTGAAAAAATCCACAAGCGTTCCGATCTCGCGGTAAAGCAGTTAAATAACCCCGCAAAAATGAACAGAGCGTAAAAGGCTGTCATCAAAGACTCGCGGTTAGAGTAGTATTCTTTAACCAAGTCTAGTCTAAGGAAAAGCACCAAAAGACAAAGAGTGAACGCTCCATTGAGTAAAATATGTCCCATTACACCCGGATTTATTATAGGTTCATCGCGTTTCTTGGGTTTCTCCCGCATATAGTATTGAAGTGGTGGTTCACCTGCAAATGCCAGCCCTCCTAAAGTATCCATAATTATGTTAACCCACAACATTTGAATAATTGTTATTGGATTATCAATGCCCATTAGTTGACCGATAAGAGTAATACCGCAGGCAGCAAGGTTCATTATTAGTTGGAATGTTATGAATTTTCTTATTGATTTGAAAATTGTTCTGCCATATAGAATTGTTTTAGATATTGCACCAAAACTGTTATCTATGATTACTATGTCGCCCGCACTCTTCGCAATATCCGTACCACTTCCCATACTGAAGCCTACATCCGCAAGTTTTAATGACGGTGCATCGTTTATACCATCGCCTGTCATTCCCACTACAAGTTCCATCTCTTGTGAAATCCTTACAAGACGAGATTTATCCTGTGGCAGAGCTCTTGCAAGAACGCGAAGTGATGGAAGAACTCTTTTCACCTCATCGTCACTCATTTTTCCAAGCTCAGCAGATGTTAGCGCGATATGCCCCGCGGAACCCTTGTAAAAACCACATTCCTCGGCTATATGCACCGCCGTATCCTTATTGTCACCTGTCAGCATTACTATTTGTATGCCTGCCCCCATAACCATATTAATGGCATCTGTTACACCATCACGAATTTTATCCTTAAGTGTCAAGAGGCTAACAAATGTAAGCTCGGTATCGCAGGGTCTTTTTATTGCAACAGCTATAACTCGCTCGCCCCTTTTGATAGCCTCGCTGAGTTGATGTTTAATATTGCTTAGCGAACTTGCAATTACATCATCATTTGATTTTATAGCAAATCCGCACATTGGCAGTATTATTTCCGGTGCACCTTTATACACAACTAAACCATCATCAAATGTTGCTGAAGAATATTTAGTTTCGCTAGTAAAGTTCACCTTATCTTTTATATGCCTTTGTGGTACACTGACTCCATCAAAGAATTCTGCAACCGCCCTATCCGTCGCGTTACCGCCAACTATTCCCTCTCCCGTTCGCTCCGAAGCTGTATTGTATATAGCATTTAATAACATATAATCCCAGAGCAAGGAACTCGTCTTACCTATTCTTCTATATACATTGTCTTCGGTTATTATTCTATCAACCGATAAATG
Organism: Eubacteriales bacterium; assembly: GCA_045655565.1. Taxonomy (GTDB): domain Bacteria; phylum Bacillota; class Clostridia; order Oscillospirales; family CAG-272; genus UBA1740. Next base: position 2,787 of record JAZOPN010000006.1, read on the forward strand.
ACCCTTTGTGATAGTACCGGTTTTGTCGGTAAAAAGAATGTTAAGCGAGCCGGCAGTTTCTATTCCAACAAGTTTCTTTACAAGAATATTATCCCTTACCATACGCTTCATATTAGCAGATAGCACAACCGTAATCATCATTGGTAGACCCTCGGGTACTGCCACCACTATAACTGTTATCATCATAGTTAAAGCGTGAATGAGTGTTGAAAACAGAAATCTTGTATCCTTTATGCTTGATAGGATTAATTCTACACGAAAACCATTATCAATTATAAATGCGTTGAAAAGATATGCGAAAGCAACTAATACAGCAACGATATACCCTATAGTACTGATCTGCTTGGCTAGGTTTGTGAGGCGCAATTTTAGTGGGCTTACTCTTGTTTCGGTTTGAACATCTCTTGCTACCATACCATAGAAAGTGTTCGCTCCAACGCGACCTACACGCATAGTGGCGTCACCACTAGTTACAATAGAACCACGAAACACCCTGCTTAAATCCGACAGTTCCCACTCCTGCGCTGAAGGTGTGCCAGCTCTTTTGTGCACTTCCTTATTCTCACCATTTAACGCCGACTGATCAACATCAATATCGCCATCAACAAGTGTGCCATCTGCCTCGATGCGCTCGCCGGAGTGAACGGTTACTATATCTCCGACAACCAATTCCGACGCCAATATATCCTGCAAGACACCTGCCCTAATTACATGTGCTTTTGACTGAGAGTTATCCGCCTCCATCCTAGCGAATGCACGCTCACTGCCATATTCCGAAATAGTTGAGACCGTAGTTGCAATTAATATCGCAATAACTATTCCGAACACCTCGACAAGATTAGTATTTCCAAATGTAAAAACAACCTGAAGAGCGAGTGCAACAAGAAGAATTTTTATTACCGGGTCGGATAGATTATCGAAAAAGCGCCTGATAAATGTGCGTGTTGGAACTTTTTCAAGTTTGTTGCTTCCGTATTTTCTGCGCGATTTCTCTACCTCTACTTCTGATAACCCCTTAAATGTCTTTGCCATAAAATATATTCCTTGCGTTTTATTTATATTTGAATATATGCGTCTTAATAAATAAAAATGAGCGAAGAATGTTCTCCGCTCATTTTTATTAACCCGCGATGGCCGTGTAAAGCCAAATTTAACCCGGTATTCCAGGTTGGTGCCCTCTCACCAGCTTTGCGCTTCCAACATCTGAAAAGGGAGGGTTACCATAAGGTATTAAACAGCTCTCTCTCAGGAGGCCTGCATCCCACTAGGCGAAGTTAGGCTCCTTTAATGTGTGTGTCGGTCCAAATAGAACAATATCACGAACCCCGCAGGAATAATATTAGTCCTCGTCGTAATCTACTTCGCTAAAAAGTAGATCGTTGAAGTAATCCTCTACCTTCTCGAACTCATCATCGTCCTCGATAGTCTCGAAGAGAAGATCGTCTCCGTCGATTGTTGCACGAAGTATCACATACTCATCGGCCTCATCGTTGCAGGGAACAAGTGCGAAATAATCCTTATCATCGATGGTAGCGCGAGCATAGAGTTCGAAATCCTGCTCCTCGCCTGTTTCTTCATCAGTAAGTGTGATTATGTTGCTCTCCAGTTCCTCGTCGAGTTCTTCAACATTATTGTTTTCAATCTCAGCCATTTTTATTACTCCTAACTTTATATTTTTTTGTAAGTATATTTTACATTATTATAGTATCGTTGTCAAGTGCTTACAGAAGTTCTGTTAATATAGTATTGCTTACATAAAAACCTTTCTCTGTAAGCGATATTCTATCGCCCGATAAATCAACAAGACCAAGTCTAATGTATTCTTTTATAAGCTTCTCTTTACCTTTTAAGAATGACTTCTTGAACTGCTTCTTATACTCGGTTAACGAAAATCCCTCTTTAAGTCGCAGCCTCATCATAGCATATTCATACGCCTTGTCTCCCAGATCAACATCCGAACTCTCAACCAAGGTTACACCGGAGATATAATCATCTATTGATGCCGTATTACCGTATCGCCGTCCCTGATAATAGGAGTATGCCGAAGCACCAACCCCTATATATTCTTCAGTGCGCCAATATTTTAGATTGTGGCGCGACATTTTCCCCGCTTTGGCATAATTTGAGATTTCGTAGTGCTCGTATCCTGCCGTTCCCAGCTTTTCTGACGCCAAGTAATACATATGACACTCATCGTCTTCGCTAGGTAGGTTTAACGAGTTTCTCCAATCGTAAAAGGCTGTACCCTGCTCTACAATCAAGCTATATGCTGATATATGTTCGGGTTCTAGCATTAAGACTTTATCTAGCGTATCAGAAAAGGAAGCAACTGTTTGATTGGGTATTCCATACATCAAATCTATGTTGATGTTATCGAATTTCCCATCGCGCAAAATCCTATACGAGGTACAAAACTCATCATAGTTATGAATTCTACCAAGAATGTCCAACTCATTTTGCTGTGCAGACTGCAGACCAATGCTTATCCTGTTAAACCCCATACTTTTATATGCTCCCGCTTTCGAGCCTGTTATGGTGCCGGGATTAACCTCCATTGACACCTCGGGTGTCGATACAACACTGAAGATCGAATACACCGAGGACAAAATGCGATGTATATACACATTATCAACGAGTGACGGAGTTCCGCCGCCAAAATAAATGCTATCAATGCACAGGGGCGGATTTGCCTTATATGTTGCCATCTCATCCATGAGGCGAGAAACATAATTTCGGATCTCATCATCAGACCTACCGGAAGAAGAGCAAAAGTCGCAATAATTGCATCTCTTCACACAAAAAGGCAGATGTATATACAATCCATAGGATTTAGTTGTCATCGTCAAGCCTCAACACAGCCATAAACGCCTCGGGTGTTACCTCTACGCTACCAAGCTTGCGCATCTTTTTCTTACCCTCTTTCTGCTTTTCAAGAAGCTTCTTTTTACGGGTAATATCGCCGCCATAGCACTTTGCAAGCACATCCTTGCGCATCGCCTTAACGGTCTCGCGCGCTATAATCTTCGAGCCAATCGTCGCCTGAATAGGAATCTCAAATAACTGGCGCGGAATATTTTCTTTCAACTTCTCCGCAATCTTACGCGCTCTGCCATATGCCCTATCCTCGAATACTATGAAGGATAGCGCATCAACCATCTCTCCGTTGAGCATAAAGTCAAGTTTCACAAGTTTTGACGGTTGATATTCCTTCAGTTCATAATCCAGCGAAGCATAGCCCTTAGAACGGCTCTTCAGCGCATCAAAGAAGTCGTATATTATCTCGTTAAGAGGTAGTTCATAGTGCAATTCCACCCTCTCGGTGTCAATATACTTCATATCGATGAATGTACCACGCCTATCCTGGCATAGATCCATAATACCACCTACAAATTCGGTAGGCGTTATCACCGTTGCTTTCATTATAGGCTCATAGGCAACATCAATCTCATCGGGGGATGGGAATTTCGACGGGTTGTCGATCAAAATCTCATCACCTCCACGCAATTTAACCTTATATATAACCGAGGGTGCAGTCGTGATAAGATCCAGATTAAACTCTCTCTCAAGCCTTTCCTCTATGATCTCCATATGCAACAGGCCAAGAAAACCGCACCTAAAACCAAATCCGAGCGCAACAGATGTCTCAGGCTCATATACAAGGGATGCGTCGTTTAACTGCAACTTTTCGAGTGCGTCTCTAAGGTCGCCATACTTAGCACCATCAGCGGGATATATACCCGAATACACCATTGGATGAACATCACGGAAGCCGGGCAAGGGTTTATCTGCGCCGTCTTCAACCGATGTTACGGTATCGCCAACTCGCGTCTCGCCAACATTCTTAATTGATGCGGTTATATAACCAACCTCACCGGCACTAAGCTCCGAGCATCTTGAAAGGCCGAATGGCTCCATTGTTCCAACCTCGACAATCTCAAACTCGCTCCCCTTTGCCATAAGTTTAATTTTATCTCCCGCTTTAACACTACCATCAAAGACGCGGATATATACAACAACTCCGAGGTAAGAATCATAATGAGAATCGAAGATCAGCGCTTTAAGCGGCTTTGTAGGATCGCCCTTAGGCGCGGGAACATCTGTGGTTATTTTTTCGAGCACATCCTCGATATTAATGCCGTTTTTCGCAGATACTGCCGGACACCCCTCGGCAGGTATGCCGATTATATCCTCGATCTCGCCCCTTGTTCCCTCAATGTCTGCCGAAGCTAGGTCTATCTTGTTTATAATAGGTAATATTTCAAGGTCATTATCGATTGCAAGATACGCATTCGCCAAGGTTTGAGCCTCGACGCCCTGCGTAGCGTCAACTACCAAAAGCGCACCCTCGCAGGCCTGCAGCGAACGAGAGACCTCATATCCAAAGTCTACGTGACCGGGGGTGTCGATTAGGTTGAATATATAATCTTCGCCATTTTTAGCGGTATAGTTCAGCCTAACCGCCCTAGCCTTAATTGTAATTCCTCTTTCACGCTCAAGGTCCATATTGTCAAGTATCTGTTCTTCCATATCACGAGATGCAACAGTTCTTGTCTTTTCTAATATTCTATCAGCCAGTGTTGACTTACCGTGATCAATATGGGCTATGATAGAGAAATTTCTAATGTGAGTTTGTTTATCTGTCACTTTCTTTATCCTGAGGATTATACCTCTGTCATCTTTCTTGAATCTATGCTATACTGCTCTATTTTCTTTGCTAGATTATCCTTGTCAGCATCGTGAGCAAGGATATAAATCTTGATCTTAGGCTCGGTGCCGGATGGTCTGACTATAACCTTATCCTCATTGACGAGTGTATAGTAAAGCACATCGGACGAGGGCTGACCGGTTGTAGACTTCTCACCGGTCTTAACATCTACGACTTCTCCGTTTTTATAATCGCCGACCTTTCGAATATCAACACCACCTATCGACACAGGCGGGTTATCACGTAGAGACTGCATAATTCTTCTGCGTCTCTCAATACCGTCGAGACCCTCCATATATATGTCTATCACACCCTCACGATAGTATCCATACTTTTCGTATAATGCTTCAAGTGCATCCGATAGCGTCATACCGAGCTTCTTGTAATATGCGGTCATCTCGAGGATCATCATAGAAGCCTCAACAGCGTCCTTATCTCTCGCGTAAGAGCCGAGAAGATATCCATAACTCTCCTCAAATCCGAGGACAAAGCCATCTGCTTTTCCAGCCTTCTCGTAATTCTTAATAACCTCACCTATAAACTTAAATCCTGTAAGGACATCGTGAAGCTTAACGCCATTATCCGAAGCAATCTTATACGCCATATCGGTGGAAACTATGCTCTTAACACAGTACGCGCCATCAAGCTTACCGAGTTTGCGTCTCTCGCCTATCGCATAATCAAGAAGAAGCGCACCCATCTGATTTCCGGTAATAGTGGTAAAACTACCGTCCTTAGTTCTAGTCATAACACCAACTCTGTCCGAATCGGGGTCGGTAGCAATGACAATATCCGAACCAACCTTATTAGCAATCTCAATTCCCTCTTCGAATACATCGGGATATTCGGGATTGGGTTTCTTTACTGTCGGGAAATTACCATCCGCCACCATCTGGCTCTCAACGGTATAGAGATGTGTGAGACCCAATCTACTGAACACCTCCGGAACAAGCACTCTTCCTGCGCCGTGAAGAGGCGTATATACAACCTTAAGTTCGTCGGCAACCTCTCTAACAAGTTCGGGATTGATAGCGGTAGCAAGAACGGCATCAAGATACTTATCATCAAACTCTTTTCCAAGTATAGTGATAATACCTGACTTAACCCCTTCATCAAAATCGGTGAGCCCGGATATATCGAGCGGGTCAAATTTAACCATCTCTGATGCAACAATGCTAGCCTGTTCGGGCGCAAGCTGTGCGCCATCCTCCCAATATGCCTTATAACCATTGTATTCCTTGGGGTTGTGCGATGCGGTAATATTGATACCTGCAAGAGCACCACACTCGCGAACAGCAAAAGATAATTCGGGGGTAGGTCTTAGGTCATCAAATATATATACCTTTATTCCCTCGCCTGCCAATACACTGGCACTGACAATAGCAAACTCACGCGAGTGATTTCTGGAGTCGTGTGCAATAGCGACACCACGGCACTCTCCACCCTCAGCCTTAACAAGGGCTGCTATACCTCTTGTTGTCTGCGCAACTGTAAATCGGTTCATACAACCGATACCCATATACATAGTAGAGCGAAGTCCTGCAGTGCCGAAAGACATAGGCGAACCGAAGCGCAACGCCTTTGCCTCCTCATCCGTTGCAATAGACATCAGCTCATTTTTCTCATCTTCAGTGAGAGTTGTAGATTTTAGCCATCTTTCATATTCAAGATTGTAATTGGTCATCGTTCTCCTCCGTGTATACCGTTATTCAATATTATTCATCATTAGCTTTGATTAATGCCGATGCAAGTTGATCAGGGCAAGAGGTTGTACGGAATCCACACTTAATACCCTTAAGTTTTGATATAGCGTCATCCACCTTCATTCCTGTTACAAGCGCGGCAACCCCCTGTGTGTTTCCAGAGCATCCGCCAACAAACGAACAATTAGTTATTACATCATCCTCAACATCAATGATGATTGCGCGGGAGCAAGTGCCCTGTGTCTTGTATTCAATATGCTTAGTCATCTTTATACTCCTATTCTAGATTTTTGTATATACCTACCGGAACAGCATCCGGAGCAAAGAGTGCGAGATAAGTCAAAAATGGGGTGAAGTCTCTGCCACCATCGCGGAGAACAAGCGAAAAGAATGTGTTCTCATCCCCCTCTGTATCAAATGTGACGGTATTCACACGATAGACACTCATACCTAATAAAGAGGCACTAGACAAGATATCCGAAATTGATGGAACCTGCGACGCAGAGAGCCTGAGTTCAAGATATCTATCATCCCCAACGGTACACTCGGGAACCGTAAAATGATTTGATACGAGCGCGTATTTAATATCAGCATCGGCATCAAAGCCAAATACCGGTGTTACGGAATTTATTTTCAAATCATTCCTATAAATTAATTCTGCTATGGTATGAAGCCTTGCACCACCTTTTTCTTCTAGTGGAAACAAGCAGTAGCCAGCCTCGGCTGAGGTAATCGCCTGTACGCACTCTCTAAAACTTAGGGAATATAGCACTTTCGGTTCCCTAAAGTCCTGTGAAAATACATCGTATGCCTCGTCGGAGTACTGGTTTTTCACATATGTAAGTACTTCAAGCGCATCTTTTGATGGAAGAAAATCACGCTCAGTTAAAAGAAGCCCCGATTCTCGCATAGAATCAACATAAATCTCTGAAATTAAAGTCTGATCCATATTATGAGTTGTCCTAGTAAGCGCATTAAGCGCCTCCCTGCAATCGTCCTCATGGTTAATATGAATAGGATAATCCCCGATAACAATTCCATCGACGAAGAAGGATAATATCTCGTATATACTTAACCCATCCTCTAATAACAGAAGCGAGACATCGACCATTTTTGCAACGATATCACGAAGTTCAAGTATGCGCCTTTCATCTAGCATGGCACGAGCGACTGAGAGCTCATTCAAATTTCGAATAGTAACATCATCAGCGTCAAATACATATTCTTGCGACATAGAGCCCCCTGTTATATATATTTTTTTACAGATATATTATACACGATATGCTCTAAAATTACAATACTAATTTTAGGCGCGAGATGATTTTTACAATTTTTTTTTGGAAAAGCGCTTTTACTCAAAAAAACTCTTGATTTTTTCGTTTTATTATGATAAAATAATTAAGACGCCCGTATGGTGGAATTGGCAGACGCGACGGACTCAAAATCCGAAGGTAGCAGTACCGTGTCGGTTCGACCCCGACTACCGGCACCAAAACAACCTAAACTGAACCGAAAGGGACTATTTAGGTTGTTTTTTTATTGTATAGCGAAGACTTAGTAAAACAGCTTTGCTATACAAAAAATGATCACCGCGCGCGGTGAGCATTTTTCATAATTCGCGCTCAATATATCTACTGGCGCGAGCAAGAAACCGTTAATTTTCCCCTGCTATCTAAAGTCGTCCTATAATATAATTCAACGAAAACTACCGGTATAATAGGCACTAGCGTAATATCGCCAATTAAAAATTATTGTTAAAGAAAAATTTCAAAATACTATCAACAATAAATTGTAAAATGGGGCTGTTAAGATGATGCCGGAGGGTTTGATTTAACATCAAGTAGTGGGCTTAGATGTGTTAATACTCGCAAATTTCATAAAACACCCCGTATTTAATGTTTTATTTCGAGCACAGTAACGCCTGCATCTCCCTCGCCATATTCAGCGTGACGATATGAGCGTATACGTCTATCGACCTTGAAATACTTCCATAAAGCCGCGCGCAAAGCACCCGTACCCTTACCATGTATGATACGGACAGAGGACATGTTAGCCAAAATTGCATCATCGATGTATTTATCTACAACAAACCACGCATCATCGCCTATCATACCCCTTACATCAATCTCGGCGTGGAATGTGGAGACGATGGTCTTCTTAACTCTACCCTCGCCAACCTTTGGCTGTGGATCATCACGCCTCCTATACTTAACATCACCGTCAATTAATCTAAGTTGTTTTTCTTCAACCTTGGTTTTTAATATTCCGGATGTAACAGATATAAGTCCTTTTTTATCCGCGAGCGCAGTAACAACGCCCTCCTTGCCAATCGCAACAAGATACACCTTGTCGCCCACCTTTAGGGGTCTTGGCAACTTGTAATCCTCATCAAGCGTGGCCTCTCTTATATCTACGCCCTCGAACATAGAATCGCTCTCGCGCAGTCTTTTGCGCACTTCCTCGCGTGCGCGCCTAGTCAACTCGTCTCTCTTATCCCTGTCCTCTTGCTTCTTAATCTCTTCGAGCCTTTGGAAGATGAACTCACTGGACGCCCTCGCACTATCAAGAATCTGCCTAGCTTTAAGAACCATTCTTTGAATTTCTTCCTCTCCTTTGGAGATTTTTGCCTCGAGTTCACGCTCGGCACGAGTTTTATATTCCTCGTATTCTCGGCGCAATCTTTCGGCACCCTCGCGTTCGCGTTCCATCTCTATACGGCTGGTATCAAGACGCTCGATTACATCCTCGAAACGCTTTTCATCCTTGGCGATAAGCGTTGTTGCTCTCTGGATTATTTCTGTTGAAATTCCAAGTTTTTTGGATATAGCAAACGCGTTAGACTTTCCCGGCGTACCAACTATAAGCCTGTATGTCGGACGTAGAGTCTCGATATCAAACTCACAAGAAGCGTTCTGCACACGTGTAGTATTAAGGGCATACGCTTTTAGTTCTGCATAGTGCGTGGTAGACGCGCTAAGAGCACCGGCCTTTGCAACAGCCTCAAGAATAGATATTGCGAGAGCAGCCCCCTCAATCGGATCTGTACCGGAGCCAAGTTCATCGAACAGCGCCAGAGATCGTGGCCCTATATTGTTAAGTATATCTCTAACATTAACCATATGCGAGGAGAATGTTGATAGCGACGCTTCTATACTCTGCTCGTCACCTATATCAACCAAAACCTCAGAGAAAACACCTACACTACTTTCCTCTAATGCCGGTATTTGCAGCCCCGACTGCGCCATAAGCGTTAATAGACCTATGGTCTTGAGTGTCACGGTTTTACCGCCCGTATTCGGGCCTGTAATAATGAGCGTGTCAAAATCTCTACCAATCGAGACATCTATCGGCACAACCCTATCCACGGGTATTAGTGGGTGTCGCGCCCTTTTCAACTCAACAATACGCTCCTTCGTTATTCGCGGCATCTCTGCTTTCATAGAAAGCGCAAGAGAAGCACAGGCAAATATAAAGGAAAGGTCGGTTATATTATAGTAGTTTGATGTGATAGCAGATGAAAAATCGGAAACTTCCGCAGATATTGATGCAAGAATTCGATCTATTTCGTGCGCCTGCATACTTTCAAGTTCTCTTAACTCGTTATTGGCAGACACGACTGCCATAGGCTCTATGAAAAGCGTAGCACCGGATGACGATGTATCGTGAACAAGTCCCTGCATTTCATTTTTATATTCAGCCTTAACAGGCACAACATATCTGCCGTTTCGCATAGTAACTATGTTTTCTTGCAGATACTTGATCCTCGCACCGCCTATATAACTTTGAAGTGTGTCCTTTATTCTATTGTTGGTTGCGCGTATTCTGCGACGAATATCCGCGAGTTCAACACTTGCCTCATCGGCAATCATATCCTCGGATAATATTGATTTTGTAATTCTGTTTTCAAGCGCGGTGTTAGTTAATAAGCGCGCAAAAATTGCATCCAAGGAAGTCTCAAACGGCTTATCTGTGTTGATATAATCGAGCATCAATCTTGCGGAGCGAAGAAGTGCCGCTATATCAAGCAGTTCTCGTGGCGAAAGCGTTGCGCCTTTATACGCACGCTCAGCTGCGGCGGGGGTACTCTCCTCTGCCGAAAAGGAGGGATATCCCTTCGCATTTATGAGTCTCTTGGCATCCTCTGTGCGTCTGTGCCTATCAAGCACCGTTTCATAGTCATCAGACGGCGTAAGCGCGACCGCGCGTGCCTTAGCCCCGGCAGTCGAAGCACATTCCACCAGCATTTCGGTTATCTTATCAAATTCAAGAGTTACTCTTGTTTTATCGGTAAAGAGCATTTATCGTTTAACCTCATTATAAAAATCAAGCGTTATAAATCCTCGCTCAAGATGGTTAAGCAAATAACCCTCTGCCGCCTTTGAAAACAGGTGCATATCGTCATCACTTATCTTGAACGAGAAAAGTTTTTCAATAGGGGTGTAGATACAATACCCAATGGCAATCTTCGCCCCCTCCGATAGTATGTATATGATATTACTCTCATGTTCCTCGGCGAGTGTTGTATGCATACGCTCTGCCTTGCGGTGGCACTTATGGCATTCAATAGCACCCGCCATAACATTGAAAAAGAACTCTCCCATTCTCTCTCCGCAGGTGTGGCAGGCCAATACATCGGGCATAAAGCCAAGCATCGCAGCACATCTAATCTCAAATGCCGCCTTTATAATACTCATCGGTGCCTTTGCCAAGGATATTGCATAAAGCGAATTTAGCGCAAGCCGAAGTAAATCACGATCTGCCTCGGCGGTAGCAACATCGGATAAAACCTCCACTATATAACCAGCCAACGCCAGACCGTCAATGCTCTCGCGAAGCCCAAAGAAACTCTCTATAAGCGAAGTCTCTTTGATCCAGCACTTATCACCTCTGGTATATAGAACGAAGTTCGAGTAGCAAAACTGCATTGTGGCTGACATTTTTCTACTCTTAAGAGATCTCGAACCTTTTGCATATGCGGTTATTATTCCACATTCCTCGGTGTAGATTGTTATCAGCCTATCCGCCTCGCCTATGTTGGTTACTCGTAGGACTAGTCCTTTTACCTCATCTAACATTATTCCTCTTCCGTGTATCCGAAGTTATTTATTATGAAATCACTCTCACGCCAATTTTCTTTTACGCGTACATAAAGATCCAAGAATACCTTGGTATCAAGCATTGCTTCAATATCCTCGCGAGCGTGAGTACCTATAAGTTTTATAGTAGCGCCACGCTTGCCTATAATAATTCCCTTGTGCGACTGCTTTTCGCAATATATCTCGGCGCGAATGGAAACGCCGTTTTTCTTCTCCGTCCACTCCTCAATAGTTACAGCTGTACCATGTGGTATCTCTTCATCAAGGTTACGAAGTATCTTCTCGCGTATAATCTCGGCTGCAATCCTGCGCTCTGGTTGGTCGGTTATCATATCCTCATCAAAGAGCCACTCTGCCTCACAAAGATACTGTTCGCACTCCTTAAGCAATATGTCTACGCCCTTACCACTCTTTGCACTAATCGGAATTACGGCATCAAAGTCAAATGCTTCGGCATACGCCGCAATAGTTTTCGCGATGTTTGCAGCCCTTACGGTGTCTATTTTATTGATAACAAGGATGGCCCTCATACCATCAGACTTCATCCTAGAGATTATCTGAGCCTCTATATCTCCTACCGCCTCTCTGGCCTCTACAACAAGTATGGCGTAATCCACGCCGCCGAGTGTCTGCGAGGTGGTCTTAACCATATAATCGCCAAGCTTAGTGCGCGGCTTATGCATACCGGGGGTATCTAGAAAGACAAACTGATTGTCACCGCTTGTATATATTCCGGTTATACGGTTTCTTGTGGTCTGTGGCTTTTTAGATACTATCGCAATCTTCTCGCCTATAATCGTATTAAGAAGTGTCGATTTGCCGACATTAGGTCTACCTACAATTGCTATAAATGCACTTTTCGTCATATGCTTGTCCTCTTATCAAATCTCAACTGTTTCTATAATTTCGCGCTGTAATCTGCACTGAAGTTCATCATCCTCCACCGAACGCTCATGGTCATAGCCTAATAGGTGTAGCGTAGAATGGATTGCGAGGAATGCTGCCTCTCTTAAAAAACCGTGGCCGATTTCCTCTGCCTGTTCCTTTGCCCGCTCGACCGATAGGACTATGTCACCGAGGATAACTCCACCTATGCACTCCGCGTTTGTAAATTCTTCCATCTCATACATAGGGAACGAGAGCACATCGGTATGCTTGTCTACTCCACGATGCTGTTTATTTATGTCGTGTATATACTCGTTATCACAAAGTGTAATAGATACCTCTGCATCATACGGAAAGCCCTCACGCATAAGAGTAGCCTCAATTGCGCGACGCATAACAACCTTGAAATAATAGTCTAGTTCAGGAAGTTCCGCGGTTTTTCTAAATGTTATATAAAGGTTTGCCATTATCCCTCTCCCCTCTTATCTTGTAGCCGATGTGACCGTGCCTCATCTCGCTCGTATGACTCATACGCACTTATGATTTTGCGAACCAGCCTATGTCGAACGACATCCCTCTCCGAAAACTCGAATATTGATATTCCCTCAATGTTTCCTAGCACCTTCTTTGCTATCATAAGACCGCTCTTCTTGCCCATAGGTAGGTCGGTCTGCGAGAGGTCACCGGTTACTATTACCTTGGAATTTGTGCCAAGTCTTGTCAAGAACATCTTCATCTGTTCCGGTGTTGTATTCTGTGCCTCGTCTAGTATTATGAAAGAATCGTCGAGAGTGCGTCCTCGCATATAGGCAAGTGGTGCGATTTCGATTGTACCGCGCTCTCTATACCTTTGATAATTCTCCGCGCCAAGCATCTCGAAGAGCGCGTCATATAATGGACGCAGGTATGGGTCAATCTTGCTCTGTAAATCTCCCGGCAAGAATCCAAGGTGCTCTCCCGCCTCTACGGCCGGGCGCGTCAATATAATCCTAGACACCTGTTTTTCGCGTAACGCCTCAACCGCCATTGCAACCGCAAGGAATGTTTTTCCTGTGCCTGCCGGGCCAAGACCTAGTATTACAGTGTTATTCTTTATCGCATTTACATACTTCTTTTGACCTATAGTCTTAGCCTTGATGGGCTTACCTCTGTTAGTGACACATATTACATCACGCGTAAACTCCTCGCTGCGCTCATCAAGACCATCGCTTACAAGGCCTATAACATACTCAACACTCTCGGCAGACAGCACCTCGCCATCACCGGTTATCCTCTTGAGATACTCTAATACTCGCACCGCTTTATCTACGGCAGGAGTTTCTCCCGATACTACAAGAGCATCTCCTGAATCAACATTGCTGTTTCTGTTACCAATACGGACATCGAAAGCCCTCTCTATCATACGGACATTGGTATCAAACGCGCCAAAAATCGCCGAGGTAGCCTCGTTCGACTGTGTCATTACTATTTTCTCTGCCATATTAGCACCTCCAACCTATGTATCACTCGGTGACAGATACCCCGACTTCCTCTCCAATATCACGCGACAGGACGAGCGTTGCCACCATTTGGTATCCGCCATCTATATATTTTCCGTCAGTCTTCAACTTAACAAGATCGGCTCCTTTTGAAATTTCGGCTATCGCACCATTAAGGCGGGAAGAAGCGAGAGCTGGTAGCTCCGAGGTCGTGTGCGTTATCAGAACCTCTATTGGAACCTGTGCAGATTTTGTAGCAACCGATAACGGCACCTTATGTCTATCATCAATTACCCAAACCTCTTCATTTTCTATTATAGCATAGTCCTTTGGCAAATTTCCATAGTTTTTGAAAATATTTATGTATAACCCAAATAACTTAATACCAATCTCGCACACGCGCGAGGCATCCTGCTCTATAACCACCTCTTCTGTCAAGGCTTCTGATGTAACAGTTTCAACAATTTGAGCCTTAATGCTCCCCTCTGCTCTAGTAAAATATGTCCCTGCCTCGGTGTCTATAATTCCCGAGATGAGAATATCGCCGCGAGATACATAATCTCCCGCTTTAACCTGCGCACGACCGTGAATAACATTTATTTCCTCTACTATGCAATCGACGCTTGCTATTATATTTGAGCACTTGTAATTCGTCATAGGAGGCGGTGTATTACCTTCAGTCTCTTTAATCTCTACATAAGCAACCGTTCCGCGACGATTTATGGATACCCAAGAGATTTCATCCATACTGCTTAAAACCGCCGCCTCTTTTGCCTCCTTATCCGTTAGTGACCATACACTTCCTACGCCAAAGCCGACCTCCTCTAATGCGGAAATTACCTGTCCGTCGGTAACGGTGTTATTACCGCTGACACGCACATCCCAAACGAGTGTCGAGAGCAAGATATTAAGAATTAGTCCGAGGATAAGTGCAATAATGGTAGGAATATGATTGCGAAAACCGATAAGGGTGGCAGGTAGCCCACATACATCACTTGCAACATACCTCACTCGTCCGCCTGCATAGGCTCGAAAGCGTTTGTAGTCACGCTCTGTTACGACGAATGTGCCATCATCGCACACCACTGCTGAAATTCCAAGTCTCAAAATATGTGATGCAAATTTGCCCTCTTTGCCATCATCGCCCTTTAACCGCCTGTAACCAAAAAGGTAATGTTCAAATCTTGGCATAGCCCAGCGACACCTCCTCTACCTTACCGCGCACCTCAACAACGCTTCCCTCGAATATTACCAAATTTAGATGCTCACCTCTCACAATCACGCGACCTGCATAGGTTGCCAGTGATACCTCTTCGCTCGAAAGCGATGATATTGATACAACGCCTGATAATGTGATACTAGCGACAGATTTCGCTTTCCTTATTTCTGCAAGCAATGGGGAAGCTATCAAAGGGGTGTTGCCCGCTCTCTTTATTTTTCTCTTGTTGCCTTTTGTCATTTTTTCTCTTGCACCTTCATAATCGTTAATTAAATCTATGCTCGAGAGGTTTTGTAAATGACGAGAGATAAAGAGTTAGGGGGATGTATAAAAAACGATATATCAAAGTTCGCGTCCACTTTTGGTTCCTTTGTGATATTGCTCGGCGCTATGCTGACAGCAATACTCTTTTCGGATGAGCTTGGAGCATATGTTACTAAAGGGCTGGAATTAGCCTTAACACGAGTTATACCAACCGCACTGCCATTTATGATAATCTCCGATATTGTAATGGCGTATGCAAGGATTGACAGAATACCGATTCTCGGAGGTTCGTTTTCTATTATATTCGGTATGCCACCCACCGGAGTTATGCCATATGTCATCGGTAATATATGCGGGTTTCCGTTAGGTGGTAAACTAAGTACGGAATTATATCGACAGGGAATACTGGAAAAAGAGGAAGCGGAAAAACTATTAGCACTAGCATCCAACCCATCACCGTCATTTATTATTGGCTCTGTGGGCGTGGGGCTTCTTGGAGACAGACGCGCCGGTATTTTACTGCTGGTATCAGTATATATTGCTAGCGTCCTAGTGGCTCAATTTTTTAGAGGAAAATGTCGGAAAATGAATTTTTCAATAGATGTTGCAGGGCAGAGTTATAGTTTAATCAGGTCTATAAAAAGTGCCGGTGAGGCATCGGTTGTCATTTCTTCCTTTATAATTATCTTTGCGTGCCTCGTCGGACTTATTGAAAATCATATAACTGTTGAGCCGATAAAGACAATCTTAATATCGGTTATAGAAGTGACTTCTGCGGTAAATTATTTCGCAGGATTAGCATCAATTAGTGAGCCGATAAAAATTACATTAATAGCTTTTTCGCTAGGGTTTGGTGGGATATCAGCTTTTGCACAAACCGCCTCTTTTGCAGAGGATGGTGGACTATCAATGAGATATTATGTATTAATAAAAATAATTGAAGGATTTATAGCATCTGTTATTGCTTTCTTTCTCTTTTCCTTTTTCATTTAATGCTATAAGGCAATTAAGCGACCAGTTAGTAAGATATCCTGGTACATCTTATAAATAAAAAGGCAGTGCCGAAGCACTGCCCCAAATTGTGTAATTATTTTTTGCCGGATGTACGGTGATTGTAGTATCATACCTACCGGTCTTAGCCTTCGGTGAAGAAGCTCTGAAAGTCTTTATATAGACTTAAACAGGACTCCCCGCAGGGCATAAGAGTAAAGCATAAAAGTACTGCGGTAAAGATTTCTCCTACCCGACTCCGGATCAATTACTTAGCAAGTCTTGCCTCAAGCGCCTCAAGCTCTGCATAAAGCTCAGCAGGTACACGCTCGCCAACCTGAGCATAGAACGCTCTGATAGCCTGGCAATCCTCAAGCCAAAGCTCCTTATCAACCGAAAGAAGCCCACGGATAGTATCAACGGTAATATCAAGACCCTCAATGTTGATGTCCTCTGCGTTAGGAACATAACCGATAGGAGTCTCAACAGCATCAACCTTACCCTCGCAACGAGCAAGAATCCACATAAGAACTCTCATATTGTCACCGAAGCCGGGCCAAATGAAGTGACCCTCGTCATCGGTTCTGAACCAGTTAACATGGAAAATCTTAGGAGCGTTCTTGATAGCCTTGCCCATAGAGAGCCAGTGTGCCCAATAGTCACCCATATCATAGCCTACGAAGGGTCTCATAGCCATAGGATCGCGACGAACTACGCCGACAGCACCTGCTGCGGCTGCAGTGGTCTCGGAAGCCATAATAGAACCAACGAAGGTACCGTGCTGCCAGCTGGTAGACTGGTATACAAGGGGAGCAGTCTTAGCGCGGCGACCACCGAATACGATAGCAGAGATCGGAACACCTGCAGGATCGTTGAACTTATCAGAGATGCAGGGGCAGTTAGCTGCCATAGCGGTAAATCTGGAGTTAGGATGAGCACCGGAGGTGCCAACCTTATCCTTCTTGTCATACTTGGTGTAATCCCAAGGCTCGCCTCTCCAGTTGAGAGCGTTCTTAGGAGGATTGTCATTAAGACCCTCCCACCAAACAGTGTTGTTATCAAGGTCGTGACAAACATTGGTGAAGATACAGTCACGCATAGCAGTGTGGAGCGCGTTGGGGTTAGAGTGCTCGTTAGTACCGGGAGCAACACCGAAGAAGCCGTTCTCGGGGTTAACTGCCCAAAGTCTGCCGTCCTGACCAACTCTAAGCCATGCGATATCGTCGCCTACGCACCATACCTTATAGCCAAGGTTCTGGTATACTGCAGGGGGAATAAGCATTGCAAGGTTGGTCTTACCGCAAGCGGAGGGGAATGCTGCGGAGATGTACTTAACCTCACCCTCTGCATTCTCGATACCGAGAATGAGCATG
>JAZOPN010000007.1:0-12965 GCA_045655565.1 Eubacteriales bacterium
GGTTGCCTCTGCAATTCCGTACGCGATTGCATTTTCTATTATTAAATCATAGAGCTTCTCTCGCTTCTTTTCGGTCAGCTTCTTCGAGTCATCTAAACCCTCAATGATGAAGCCGCGGGGCAGGATTACTGCTGCCGCTACGACAGGACCGCAAAGTGGCCCGCGCCCTGCCTCATCGCATCCGCATACCGCGGTATATCCTGTATCATATAATCTGTCTTCGTATTCAAAAGTCGGCATAATTGCCCCCTTTATGGTCGTTCTAGCGTTATTCTGCCAATTTTAGCAGAACGGAATTCCTCAAGTAGCATCACTGCACATCTATCGTGATTTACCTCACCACCGCTTATTAGCATACCTCTTTTTCTTCCTACTAGTTCGAATAGGTCATATCCGTCAAGGCAATCTACCTCATCCTCACTTAATTTATATCTGGTCATAAACGCAGGAGAAGCACACTCCATAAGTCTAGTGCAAAGTATCATCGCTATCTCTTCTATATCAAGTATCTGATCGCGTATAGCACCCGTCATAGCAAGGTTTTGTCCGACAATCTCATCCTCGAATTTAGGCCATAAAACACCCGGCATATCGAGTAGGTCGATGCCAATCTCTGTTGGCACCCATTGCTTTGAAAGGGTAACGCCCGGTCTATTCTCTACCTTAGCCTTTTTGGAGCCTGCTAATCTGTTGATTAGCGAGGATTTTCCGACATTGGGTATACCGACGATCATAGCCTTAAGTCGTCTTCCCGACATGCCCTTCACGCGATAACGCTCCAATTTTTCAGCCATTACCTCTTTAATTTTCTCGGACAGCGCGTCAAGACCCTGTCCTGTTGACGAGTCTATCACAACCGCAGGCATTCCCTTGCCGTTATAGTATTCCAGCCACTCTGCTGTCGCATTAGGATCAGCCAATGAGGCTTTTGTAAGCACGATTACCTTTGGTTTTGTCCCGAGCAGTCTTTCTATCTCGGGATTTTTTGATGAGCGAGGAATTCTCGCATCAAGAAGTTCAAGTACAATATCTACCTGAGATAGACATTCTTCGATCAGACGGCGTGTTTTCGCCATATGACCGGGAAACCATTGTATTGGGTTTGTTGCCATCTGATACCTTTCTTCTATGCTAAGCATAGATTTCTACAATTTGGTTATTCTATTGCTCCGAACGAGCTAAACGGCAGCACGCGGAAGAGCACCTTGCCAAGTACGGCATCGACCCTTACTGTGCCTATAACTCTCGAGTCGGTTGACTCATTTCTGTGGTCACCCATTATAAATATCTCACCGGCCGGTACCTGTAATTCATAATAATCATATAGCCCGTGTTTTGAATCGGGTGGCTCTATTCTAAATGTTGGATTTTCCTTTAACGCCTCTCCGGGTAGTCTTGTGGTGTAGACGAAGTTTAACCCATCGGTGAATACATAAGGCTCATCGAGCTTCACTCCATCGACATAGACGCCATCACGCGCGATTCTAATCCATTGCCCCTCTGTCGCAATAACTCGTTTTACGATGGGGTAGGGAAGTCCTGTTGTGTGGTCATCAACAACTACAACATCGCCCTGAGTCGGTGTATAGAATACATTTGAAATGATTAATGTATCGCCGCTTTGCAAAGTCGACTCCATTGATGGCCCATCAACGATAGAATGTCTAATGAAAAATGTCGTAATCACAAGTACGGCTACGAGAGTGTAGACGAACAACTCTATAAAGTCGAAGATATAATCTATCTTCCTTGGGCTATCAGGATTATATTTCGCCTCTTTTTTACGTACCCGCACCGTAGGTGCAACAAATTCAGGCTCGACTGCTTCCTCTATCGGTGCTTCAGCATTATCGATCTCAATATCTGCTGACCCGAGCGCAGTATCTGTTATCTCGGTTTCGGTGGCATCGCTCTGGTCGTAAACATATATATCATCAATTGTTACCAGGAAATCGCTACCTGCGAATACCTCGCTATCAATAGACTCTGTTGCCAGGTCGATTACATCAACTGTATTGTCATCTGTATCAACTACATCATCGCCGTCATTGGACGCAATAACGCCGTCAACCGGTGTAACCCCCTTGCCCTTATTTGCTTCGTCCTTCTTTTTTCTGCCACGCTTGGGCTTAGGTGCATCCTCTGCTGGAGTTAAATCGGAGATCGCATCGACAGTGCTCTCTCTATCGGTGGCTTCGGACTTCTTCTTTCTGCCACGCTTGGGCTTAGGTGCATCCTCTGCTGGAGTTAAATCGGCAATCGCATCGACATCGCTTTCTCTATCGGTGGCTTCGGACTTCTTCTTTCTGCCACGCTTAGGCTTCGGTACATCTGTCGGGGTTACATCCTCGACAATACCATCCTTAATATCTGCGGTTTCGGTCTTCTTTTTGCGTCCTCGCTTAGTCTTTGGCTTCGCTGCCGCTTCGATTAGAGCAAGTGCCACGTCGTGCTCTTTTTCCGCCTCTTCTAACAGCGTATCATCGATTGTGAATTCCTCATCGGGAAAAATCTTTTCATCAGCCACATCCGACACCACCTCTCAAAAAACTTACATTATATTTTAACATATTATTTTATATATTACAATAGTAAATTTGCACTATTTTATGTCTTTACAAAGAAATTTCGATTATCACCATGACAAAATTCTGAAATGTTTGAAGAAATCACTTGACACCGAACAAGTCTTGTGCTATAATGGTATCAACTATGCGTATGCCATTTTGGTATACAATGGTGTATTATCAGAACAGTCCTCTGCAGCTCAGGCATGAATGTTCGTAGTTTAAGGAGGGCCAAAAAATGGATAAGATCCAGGCTTTTGTAAGTGAGCAGCTTAAGACCGAGCTCCCTGAGTTCGGCATCGGTGATGGTGTAAAGGTTTACATCAGAATTACCGAGGGTGAGAAGACCAGAACACAGATGTTCGAGGGTACCGTTATCGCTAGACACGGTGGCGGAATTTCCGAGACCTTTACTGTAAGACGCGTTTCTTACGGTGTAGGTGTTGAGAAGACTTTCCCTATACACTCTCCCAATGTTGAGAAGATTGTTGTCTTCCGTCAGGCTAAGGTTCGCCGCGCTAAGCTCTACTATCTTAGAAGCAGAGTTGGTAAGGCAGCTAAGGTTAAGGAAAGAGTATAATTCTCCGACCGAAATAAAAGAGTGCGACCGTGTGTCGCACTCTTTTATTTCGTTTGTTGACATTTTAGATTTCGTATGATATACTTTGCTTGGCATACTATGCCATATTTTCGCTCAGTTTTTCACCGCCGAGGATGTGGAAATGTAGGTGATTCACCGATTGGCAACCATTCTTGCCGATATTGGTCACAACGCGGTAGCCGTCAGATAGACCTAATTCCTTAGCGATTTTAGGAATAACACTGAAGATGTGTGCTACAACAGCATTGTTGTCCTCATTAATAGTATCTACCGATGCGATATGCGTCTTAGGTACAATGAGGCAATGCACCTTCGCCTGGGGATTTATATCCATAAAGGCATAACACTTATCGTCGTCATAGACCTTATTCGATGGGATGTCACCATTGATTATTGAACAGAATAAGCAATCCATAATTATTCTCCTGAGGATGTAGTATGTGTTCTTATTTTATCACATCTTTTTGAGAATTTCAATACTAAATTAGAAAGGAGAGTATATGCAGAATAGAATAGAGCTTCCTACATTCCCCGTACTCACCGATATGTGGGATGAAATAAAGAGCGAAACACGCCCGATAGTCATCTATGGTATGGGCAATGGTGCGGACAAGCTTTTTGACAGACTTGAAAAATACGGTGTTACACCCTGTGATATCTTCGCTTCGGATGGTTTTGTTCGCGGTCACTCCTTTCGTGGTATGCGTGTCAAGTCTTTCTCAGAGATAAAGGGAGAGTATGAGGATTTTGTTATTCTCCTATCCTTTGCCTCTAATAGGCGAGAGGTTCTTGATATGCTTTATGAAATGGATGCGAAGTATGATATATACGTGCCGGATATGCCTGTAGCCGGCAGTGAAGAATATTTTGACCGAGAATTCTACAATTATCACTATGATGAAATTCTTATGGCATATAATTCTCTTGCCGATGAAAAATCGAAGCAGGTGTTTGCCGCTACGGTTTGTTATAAACTAACCGGTAGAATGTCATATCTTCGAGAATGCGCGGGGGCAAAGGAAGAATTATATAATTATTTTCCCAAAGATAAAGTACATAGTATCGTCGATGTCGGAGCATACAACGGCGACACCATAAGAGAGGCGATAGACTTCTTCCCGCATCTGTCAGAGGTCATCGCGATAGAGCCTGATCCCAAAACTTATAAAAGGCTTAAGAAGTATATAGACAAAGAGGAACGGGTGAAAATATTCTCACACAATGCCGCCGCCTGGTCGGATGGTGCGATCGGGGTCTTTCAGTCGTCAGGGAACAGAAATTCCTCGGTTTCATCTACATCATCCTTTGAGCATATGGATACCGAAGTGCCACTTATTACGGTCGATAGCTTGGGCACTAAGCCATCCTATATAAAATACGATGTTGAGGGCGCAGAGATGGAGGCACTTATAGGCTCTCACGAGACGATATCTCGCCATACCCCCTCGCTTCTTGTCTCGATTTACCACCGTAGTCGTGACATTTTCGA
This sequence comes from Eubacteriales bacterium, assembly GCA_045655565.1. Taxonomy (GTDB): domain Bacteria; phylum Bacillota; class Clostridia; order Oscillospirales; family CAG-272; genus UBA1740. Next base: position 4,658 of record JAZOPN010000007.1, read on the forward strand.
GATAATAAACTATCTACACGGGAAATACCCCGAATATAAACTGCATCTATGTAGATTGGAATGCGTTCCTGCGTGGGAACTCGATCTTATATTAACCACTTGAATTAAAGTCAATATTGTGTTATACTAGTTCAAATAGCAATGAAAAAGGAACGAAATTATGAATAGACCGGAACTTTTATCACCGGCAGGCAACTTTGAGAAGATGAAGTCCGCGATACTATATGGCGCAGATGCAATTTATCTATCGGGTCAAATTTTCGGTATGCGTGCCGCTGCAGATAATTTTTCAATAGAAGAACTCGCCGAGGCTGTCGACTACGCACATAAGCGTGGTGTCAAGGTGTACCTAACGGTAAACACAATGCCGAAGGAAAATGAATACGCAAGACTTAGGGAGTATTTTGCCGAACTAAGAAGCATAGATTTGGATGCGCTTATTATAGCCGATATAGGAGTTTTGATGCTCGCAAAGGAGCTTCTGCCTGGTGTCGAGCTTCATATATCAACTCAGGCGAATGCGGTTAGTTCGGAAGCCGTGCGTGCTTGGTGCGCGCTAGGTGCAAAAAGGGTAGTGCTCGCGAGAGAATTGACGCTTGAAGATATTAAACAAATCAGAGCACAAGTTCCCGATGATATTGAACTAGAGTGCTTTATTCACGGCTCTATGTGCATATCTTATAGCGGAAGATGTCTCTTATCCAATCATATTGTGGGCAGAGATGCTAATATGGGTATGTGCGCACAACCTTGCAGATGGAATTATACAATACGTGGCTACGAAATAGCAGAAGAGAAGCGCCCGGAGTGCCGTATGCCGATAGAAGAGGTTAATGGCGAAACATTTATAATGGCAAGTCGCGATACCTGCACAATAGAGCATATCCCGGAACTTATTGAGGCAGGTATAAACTCATTTAAGATTGAGGGCAGAATGAAGTCTGCATACTACACAGCCGTTGTTACTAACACTTATAAGATGGCAATTGATGCATATTTCGCCGGAAAGTACGAGTATAATCCTATGTGGTATAGAGAGCTTGAGTCTGTTAGCCACAGAGATTATGCAACAGGCTACTATTTCTCGGATGCACATGCTGATGCCAACACATCATCTACAACCGGATACATTCGCGATAAGGCATATCTCGCTGTTTGTATTGAGTATGACCCGGAGCGTTCTTTAGCTCTCCTAGAGCAGCGGAATAAGATGTCAGTGGGGGGGCGTGTCGAGTTTCTAACCCCCGGCGAGGTTGGTAAACCATTAGAATTTGATGCACTGTACGACCTTGATATGTCACCGATAGAGTCATCCAAACACCCATATATGAGATTTTATATGAGTACGAAAACACACCTGAGGTCGGGCGATATTATTCGCGCCGCAGATTAATTTACGCAAATAATTGTTTACTAAGGAGAGCACAATGGAGTTTTTTGAAATTCTAAAGGCAATATTCCTAGGTATAGTTGAGGGTATTACAGAGTGGTTACCCATTAGCTCCACAGGACATCTGATACTTATCGACGAGTTTATTAAACTCAATATCTCGAAAGAGTTTCGCGAGATGTTCTTCGTTGTTGTCCAGTTAGGTGCCATTCTCGCAGTTCCCGTGATCTTCTTCGATAAATTGGTTCCGTTCGGCTCGAAGAAATCTAAGGAAGAGAAGAGCCGGATTTGGTCACTTTGGTTAAAGGTTATTGTTGGCGTAATACCGGCAGGAGTTCTCGGTATTCTTCTTGACGATTTACTTGATAACTATCTTTACAACTTTCCGACTGTTGCTACAACACTCTTGGTTTACGGCATTGCCTTTATTGTGGTTGAAAAAATAAACAAAGGTAAGTCACCGCGCATCGAGAGTGTATATGACTTAACCTATAAAGATGCATTTACCATCGGCTGTTTCCAGGTGTTATCGCTTATTCCCGGCACATCTCGTTCCGGCTCGACAATACTTGGCGGTATGCTGACAGGTGTTTCTAGGTCGGCAGCATCTGAGTTTTCATTCTTCTTAGCCATTCCTGTTATGCTCGGTGCCTCGCTTCTTAAGGTTGTTAGATTTCTTATGTCCGGTACTGCCATCGCGCCCCTTGAGGTTTGGCTTCTTATCATCGGAATTGTGGTGTCATTCCTCGTTTCGCTTCTAGCTATAAAGTTCTTGATGAATTTTGTGAAAAATCACAGCTTTGCCGCCTTTGGTGTATACAGAATTGTTCTATCAATAATCCTGTTTGCCTATCTCTTTATGAAGCTGTGCGGCGTATTCGCGTAAAACAACTTGAAGGTGCTGAGTCATTAAGAATTCAGCGAAATGAAGACTTTTTGCAAATATTGAAAATAGATGCTGAATTCTTAGTGCGAAGCGCCTTTCGGGGCTAGCTTGATTTAGAGCAGAAATCGTTGGCTTATAATCAAGAACACACGCATCTGGAAGCTCGCTTACAAGGGCGGGTGTGGCAGATTGCTCCTCGGCTGCCCGCAGAAGCGAGCGAGGTGCATAGCACCAAGATTTACAATCTTAGAGCCGAAGGAGTACGAGGCGTATAATAATACGACGAGCGAGGAAACGACGATAGAAAAAGAGCATTAAATAAAAAGAGGAAATTCACAGAATTTCAACCTTAAAAACAGGAAAATATAAAAAGATTAGAGCGAAACTATCGTTTTTTTACGATAAATTCGCTCTTTTTAAGGTTTGCCCTAAATGAAGCAGCCCCAACAGGTAGGTTTAATAATTTCTGAATTTCACAGATAGGTTCTTAGGTCACCCGCGAGCTTTTCCTCGAGGGCTATCAGTTTTTTCGCGATATCCTTTGCGCGCTCGGAGGCGGCGGCATACTCGTTTAGGTATCTTGATAGCGACTTGACACCCATATTACAGCCGTCTATCATTAGGTCGGCAATCTTGTGGTCGGAGGAATTCATCGCGAGGGTCATCTTGGTCTTCATCCATGACATACCCTTAATTAGTGGGTTAGCATCCTTACCATCGTCGTGGTACTCCTTTAGCATTGTGTCAATCTCGTCACTAAGCCTTTCGTGCTCATCCTTACAGAAATTTAGTACCTTTTTCATTCTATCGGAGCTGACGCTATTCATAACGTCGTCTATTGAGCTTATTCCCATTTTTACCCCTCGGTCACACTCACCGAGAAGCTTTATTGTATCACCGTGTATCATAAATTCTATATCCTTTCTGAATTTTAGTCTTAGTATGCCACGAAAAGGCGAAAAATATGATTAAATTTAACACGGGTAGGTATTATTTCCACTCAAGACGAATATATTTGTAGCAAAGAAAGGAGTTAATATATGCTTAAGAAAATCAAAGAGGTTCTACCGACCTATATCGTAGCGGTAGCACTCCCTCTCGCGGTGGGCGTAGTATCGGCGCTGCTCACACGAGAGAATATGGACATATATGGTGAATTAAACACGCCGCCACTCTCGCCACCGTCCTGGCTATTCCCTATCGCGTGGACTATACTCTACACACTTATGGGCATATCTAGCGGTATGGTATTCCTAAACCGTGGGCTTACTACAGAGGCGGCTGACCGCGGTCTATCCGTCTACTTCATCAGCCTAGTGGTAAACTTCGGGTGGAGCATCATATTTTTCAATATGCGCTCATTCCTATTCGCATTTATATGGCTTTTGCTACTTGTCTATTTAATAATTAGGACAATACTGTATTATAAAAAGGTTAGTCCCTTAGCCGCCTATTTACAGATACCGTATCTTATTTGGGTGTTGTTCGCGGGATATCTAAACCTCGGTATTTACCTATTAAACTAGGTGTTTTCTTCCTTAAAATCTTTGTCTTCAGGTCGATTTTTGGAAATTTTAGTTTTTTAACCAAATTACTTGACAAGTGGTGCGGTATGTGATAAAATTATCTTGCCCATAAGGGTTAAAATAAATGATAGAGGCGCACTTGCTAAAAAGTACCACGCATATTCGGCCCCCAAGGTTGCGTGAGAAAGGTGGCGGTGCCGAAGTTGGGTGCGTGGGATGCATCCTGCTGGCAGTTTGGATAATATCTACTCTGTTGTCGCAGAAATGCGGAGAGCTATCTTACATTACCGCGCTATTTGTTTTTTGGCGTGGGGGATATGTGGGATAGCCTCTTGGCTATCTTTTTTGTTTTAATACATTATCACATAAATGGAGACAAAGAAATGAAGAACACAGTTTTCACAGGGGCGGCAACAGCAATTGTTACCCCGCTTAACGAGGATGGAATTGACTTTGAGCAGTTTGGCAGGCTCATCGACTGGCAGATCGAGGAGGGGATCGACGCTATTGTCGCGGTAGGCACTACCGGCGAGGGCTCGACACTCACAGACGAGGAGCATAAGGAGGCTATTAAATTTGCAGTTGAGCGCGTTGCCGGCAGAGTTCCCGTTATAGCAGGTACAGGCTCTAACGATGTAGCGTATGCGTTAGACCTGACTAAGTATGCCTGCGAGGTTGGCGCAGATGCGGTACTACTTGTTACCCCCTATTACAACAAGGCGACACAGGGCGGTCTTGTTGCGATGTTCACCGCGATTGCGGATGTGGCAACAAAGCCCTGCATACTATACAATGTACCGAGCAGAACGGGATGCAACCTACTTCCCGCGACGGTAGCAAAACTCGCCGACCACCCCAATATCGTGGGAATTAAAGAGGCGTGTGGCAATATCTCGCAGATAGCAGAGCTATGTGCGCTTGTCGGTGACAAGATAGCGGTTTACTCGGGTAACGACGACCAGATTGTACCTATGATGTCGCTCGGTGCTGTCGGTGTAATCTCGGTACTCTCCAACATTATGCCACGCGCTACCGTGGATATATGCAAAAGGTTTAGCGCGGGTGATGTCCTCGGCGCTCGCAAGCTTCAGCTTGACCTGCTCCCGCTTATCAATGCGCTATTCTCCGAGGTTAACCCGATACCCGTCAAGGCTGCAGTTTCGGCAATGGGCTATTGCGATGACTACCTTAGGCTTCCTCTCACCCCGATGGAGGATGCGCATCGTGCCGTACTGCTCGACCTTATGAGAAAAGAAGGTCTTATCTAAACTTAAAGGAAACAACTATGGATATTTTAGTTAGCGGAATACTCGGTCATATGGGACGCGAGGTGGCGAGGCTCGCAGAAGAGGGCTATCGCGGTGCCAGTCTTGCGCTGGGTGTTGACAGGGCGAGCGATGAGGGTGTATATTCATCGTTCGATGATGTCCCCCTTGGCGTTCATATCGACTGTATTATAGATTTCTCGCACCACACGGCAACCGAGGCGCTCCTCACCTTTGCGACGGAGCGTAATATACCCACCGTTCTATGCACCACAGGTCACACAGATGACGAGGTGGCACTGATAAAGAGGGCGGCAGAGAAGATACCTGTATTCTACTCTGCGAATATGTCGCTCGGCGTTGCGCTGCTTGTTGAACTCGCAAAGACTGCGGCAATGGCTATGCCGGAGGCAGAGATTGAGATAATCGAGAAGCACCACAGCCGTAAGCTCGATGCACCCAGCGGTACAGCACTTATGCTGTCGGATGCGATAAGAGAGGTTCGCCCACTAGCCTACGCTAATGTTGGACGCTCCGGCCACGGCAAGAGAGATAACAACGAGATTGGCATACACGCAGTAAGGATGGGCAATGTTGTAGGCGAGCACGAGGTTATACTCGCGACACCCAACCAAACCATCACCCTAAAGCACGAGGCGCATAGCAGAGCCTTGTTTGCAGAGGGGGCGGTAGCGGCGGCAACCTATATTGTGGGAGCCTGTGCCGGTCTATACGATATGAAGAGCCTAATATCCGGTATCGGAAGTGCCGATACGGTGATGGCATAAGGAGTTTTTATGAGAATTGGAATTTACGGCTACGGCAATCTAGGACGAGGTGTTGAGTGTGCTGTTAAGTATAACCCCGACATAGAGTTGGTGGGAGTTTTCACGCGCAGAGCACCCGAGAGTGTTAAGACGGTGACGGGCGTTGCGGTTTACCCTGCTGATGATGTGATCGATTTTGTAGGAAAGATTGATGTGCTCGTCCTCTGTGGCGGCAGCGCGACCGACCTGCCCAAGATTACGCCAATGCTGGCAAAGCATTTCAGCCTGATTGACAGCTTTGACACACACGCGAAAATCCCCGAGCACTTCGAGGCGGTTGACGCACAGGCTCGCGAGGGTGGCAATGTCGCGCTAATCTCGGCAGGATGGGACCCCGGTCTATTCTCTATCGCGAGGCTGTATGCCTCGGCAGCCCTGCCCGAGGGTAAGGACTACACATTCTGGGGCAGAGGTATCAGCCAGGGGCACTCGGATGCGATACGCAGAATAGATGGCGTTGTGGATGCTCGGCAGTACACCGTACCTGTTGATGAGGCATTAGAGTCGGTAAGGTCGGGAGAGTGTCCTACCCTTTCGACAAGAGAAAAGCATAGGCGCGAGTGCTATGTCGTGGCAGAGAATGGGGCAGACCTCGAGCGTATCGAGCGCGAGATAAAGACGATGCCAAACTACTTTGCCGACTATGACACAACGGTGGAGTTTGTCACTCTGGATGAGCTTCGCGCAAAGCACTCGGGTATGCCACACGGTGGATCGGTTATAAGGAATGGCGTCAGCGGTCTTGGTGGCGAGGCTCGACATACGATAGAATTCAGCCTAAAGCTTGACTCTAACCCCGAGTTTACCGGGAGCGTCCTTGTTGCGTATGCGCGTGCAGTGAACAGGATGAGAGAGCGCGGTGAGCGTGGTTGTATAACCGTATTCGATGTTGCGCCACGCGACCTTTCGGCTCTGTCGGCAGACGAGCTGCGCCGTCATATGCTCTAATTCTTAACCTAAGGAATAACTATGACAACATTACAAAGAGAAGAAATGATATGCGAGAATATATCGAGGGATTCCTCGGGCGAGTTGTGCTTCGCGGGGCATAGGCTCTCGGTGCTTGCTGAAAAATACGGTACTCCCCTCTACCTCTATGACGAGGACAGAATAAGAGAGAGATGCCGTACATACAAAAGTGCTATGCGTAAGCATTTTGGTGGGCGCGGGCGCGTGCTATACGCCTCAAAGGCGGCTTGCTTCCGCAGACTATATGAGATTATTGCCGAGGAGGGGCTAGGAATTGATGTTGTTTCTGTGGGTGAAATTTACACCGCCGAGGCGGCAGGCTTCCCTCTCGGATCAGCCTATTTCCACTCCAACAACAAGACGGATGCGGACATCGAGTATGCGCTTTTGCACGGCGTTGGTTCTTTTGTGGTGGATAATGTCGAGGAATTGCGCGCTATTGACAGGATAGCCCGCGAGGGTGGCAATGTGGCGCGTGTACTCCTTAGGCTGACACCCGGCATCGACCCTCATACGTACGCGGCAATATCGACAGGGCAGGTAGACTCCAAATTTGGCTCGGCTATCGAGACCGGACAAGCCGACGAGATAACCGGCATCGCTCTGTCGCTCGGGAATATCAAACTGTGTGGCTTCCATTGTCATATAGGCTCACAGGTATTCTCCTCAGATGTCTATATCAAGGCGGCAAGGGTAATGCTTGACTTTGTCAAGTATATACATGACACACGCGGATATATGGCAGAGGAGCTCGACATCGGCGGCGGCTTTGGCGTTAGGTATATTCCCGAGCAACCCACGCTGAATATTGAGAAGAGGATTGGCGAGGTTGCCGACTTCATCAAGGGCTATGCTGAAGAGATTGGCGTTGATTTACCCGGAATTGCTCTCGAGCCGGGGCGTAGCATCGTTGCCGATGCGGGTATGACGGTATATACAGTCGGCACGGTAAAGAGAATACCCGGCTACAAGACCTATATCTCTATGGATGGCGGTATGGCAGACAACCCACGCTTCGCCCTCTATGGCGCGCCTTATACCGTACTGCCCGTAATGGGTGAGGTTGGCGATGATTATGAGCTATGCTCGATTGTCGGCAGGTGTTGCGAGAGCGGTGACATCATCGCAGAGGGTGTGCCGATGCGCCGTGATATGGGGCGCGGTGACCTGATTGCCTGCCTGACAACAGGTGCATACCACTACTCTATGGCTTCAAATTACAATAGACTCCCACGCCCGCCTATCGTTATGCTCTCTGCTAAGAGAGATTACCTCGCGGTGCGTCGCGAAACTCCTGAGGATATGATGCTAAGGGAACTATAATAAAGGGACGATGGCAAAAAGGCTGATGTACTTAGCAGAGAATTTGAAAATCACCGTTAAGTGCGAGCATCGTATTTGACTAGTCAAATACTTTATGGGCTAAGCCCAAACCCTTATATAAG
>JAZOPN010000008.1:0-8823 GCA_045655565.1 Eubacteriales bacterium
AATAATAAACTGTTTCATTTCATCAATAGAAAAATACTTATTCATAAACTCACCGCCTGTGTGTAGTATAGCATAAAAGCGAAAATAAATCAATGCGAAGCATTGTATATCATCAATTCCGCAAGGAATTGCATATCACCAACACGGAGTGTTGTATATCATCGGGAAATGCACGCTGGCGCGTGATGAGATACAAGGGCGGTGCGCCGCCCTTGATGATATGCGCCACACTTCGTGCGTCAATGATATGCCAAGCCTGCGGCTTGGATAAAAAAAGTCGTATCACTTTGATACGACTTTTTTGGTGGAACCGACGGGAATTGAACCCGTGTCCAAAGACCTCTTGATATAACCTTCTCCGTGGCCAGTCGGTCTTTTAAGCTTCCCGCGTGGCGACGCCGACAGACAGGCTTCGCCTTTTGGTAGCCCCTTTATCCATGACCGATACAGGAGCAACTCTCGGTTCATGTTCACTACTTATTTGACGCACGGCGAGGGCCGTAGTCCTCTCTCGCGGTACGGGCGGTATTATTGCCGCGTCACAGCTTACGCTGCAAGTGCAACAGTATTGTTGTCGTTTATTATTTAAGTTGGACATTTTAACGGGATTATCCTGCCCGCCACGCTTATCATACCTCAAAACCCCTGTCGAAACCATTGCGGTCCCAAAGAGTACACTGTGGCAATAACATTATATAGCTTTTTTGTAAATTTGTCAATACTAAGAAAATAAATGACCTGAAAATATTGAATTCAATATAATATTATGTTAAAATAGTTTTGATTGAAACAAATATTAAGAAATATTTCTAAAAAACGGAAAAGGAGGGGGAGCGTGCTAAATAAACGACATTTTTTACCAAAGTTAATACTCATTGCGATAGTGTTCTCGCTGGTATTATCGCTTGTCCTCGCCATACCGGGCTATGCCACCGATGTCGGAGATTATGACTACTCCCGTCCTGCCTCACCGTATAACACAACGCTTGGTGGATCTGATATTCTTAACCGTTATTTGGGAACTGATATAGAGGCGGTCGAGCGAGCATATCTTGATATGCATTCAACTGTTGTACTTCAGTATGATGGAACTATTACAACCTCGCGCATCTACCACGAGTACGGGAACGGAACACTTATCGTAAACGCTAAGGAATATTCCTATCTTGCTCAAAATGGCATCACTGTTAGGTGGATACCGGCAACTGCCACACTCGGCACGGAAACCTCCGACCTCTCACCCGTGCCCGACACAGAGGATATGTATTCAACCGCGTTTGACGGCGTCACCGAGGATGCGGGGCTTGTGCTATCGGTCGAGTATAGAATATCATTCGTGATAGCAAAGGATGATATGGCACGCCTGCTTCGTCAGGCATACACCGACGCCCAGTATTGGAATGACGAGATACCGAGGCGAGTTGCCGAGTATGAGCGTCTTGTCGATGAGTATGAGGCGAAGGTCCTAGATCACGATCAGTACCTGGATGCACTCTCAAAATATGAGACAGACTACCCAATCTACCTCGACTACCTTGAAGCAAAGTACATATATGACGAAAAACTGAAGATATATAACGACTACCTAGCCGACCTTGATGCATATTATGCAGCGATAGAGAATAATAAGAACCTCGATAAGCTTTGGGAGCAGTATTATATAGACTATGCCATCTACCGCGATTACCTTGTTACGGTAGAGCAGTATGAGGCGAAATATGCCGAGTATGAGATAGATTATGCCGAGTATCTAAAGGTTACAGAAAGGCTTCAAAACCAATTAAGCGCGATTGAGGCAGCAGCCATCCCCATGACGTTGGATAGAACGGTTTATTCTGCCGTAATGGGCAGTATGGTTACGCAAGTTCTGGAGAACAAGACACTTATCACAGGCTCACTTATTGGTGTTGCCGAAGAGGTTGTTAATGACGCAGGACGCGCCACCGATAACCTAAGAGTGCTCCTGCCGTATTACTTCCATACGCTCACCACCTTTGAGGATAGGTATGCCTACTATACGGTGAATTATGAGGCATTTCGTGACAACTTCTCGCTTCTTCTTCGCTCGCTCGATTGCCTTTATCGTAACAACAAGGTGCGTGGCATGCTTATCAGCAAGGGGCTAAACGAGAAGTATGTCATTCTTGTAGCCCAACTAGCACATATAGCAAACGCGCTGTCAGATGCTCCTATTCGCAGTTACTATGGTGAGTATACCTATGGTGATGAGTTTAGGATAGATGGCAAGACTGTCATGGAGGTGCTCGAGTATAAGAGTTACCTAACAGATACGGGTGCTGCAACCCCTGATCCGAATGGTTATCCCACGCCTATCACGCCACCCACCGAGCCGGAGTTTATGGCAGAGCCTACCAAACCTGCCAAGGTTGAGGTGCCGGCATATCCTCCCGAGGTTCCGGACCCCGGAGATGCCCCTCCGGTAGTTGATGAGCCAATTATGCCCGAATTGGTAGAGCACCCCGGCGAGCCACCTATTCCCTATACAGCACCGGCAGAAATTGATGCACTTGTTAGCGCATACAAGGTGGGGGAGCTGGATTATATCCTCTCTCGCACAATGCCGGATGAGGACTATGCTATTCCTATTACCAAAACCGTTTCGAGACGCCCATTTGATCCAAACGAGGTTACAGTATCGTTCTTTGATGCCCGTGGTGTTCTGCTCGAGTCGGTGTCGGTTGACCGTGGCACAATCGCAGATTATACAGGGGATATTCCTACAAAGCCCGCTGACGCTCAGTTCACATATGAGTTTGACGGTTGGTTGTATGAGGATATGACGACTGATGCAGACCTGTCGGCAGTAGAGGAGAATGTTAAGGTTTACCCTAAGTTTAAGCCTACGCTTCGCACCTACAATATCACATTTAAGGTCGGTAACACTGAAACCGTGTTAAATTATCCCTATGGTAGCACCCCCGAATACACTAAAATTCCAACCGTTCCGAACGACGAATATTATTATTATAAGTTCTCAGGCTGGGATAAGGAAATTGAGGCTGTAAGGGGCGAAGAAACATACACGGCAGACTTTACAAAGGAGTATATTCTTCCATTCGTGGGAGGTGGAGCATCGGTCACCGAGGACGAGCATTATTTTCACGCATCGGCGTCAGACGCCTCGACACCTCGCTTCGATATAGCTAATCTTCTTGCTTTAGCAAAGGCTTCAATAGGTCGAGATATTAGGCTGACAACACGCTTTGCGGATATTACCATTTCATACGCTACTGCCGTCGAGATGTATAACAACGGCGATACTGTATTATCACTTCCTATAACACAGGTGCATTCCTATGGCTACCGCTACTCGGTTGTAGTAACTGATAAAGATGGCAACAGGCAGAATGAGACCTATCGCATTGACGTGTCGGTAAGTAGGGGTGCGCTATCCGAGGATGGTGTGTTATTCCATATAGCAGATGGCGAGCGCAGGTACGTGAAGCATAGCGCAAATGGTGCGATAATTAGCTTTACAGCCCTAACGGATGTTGATTATGAGTATGTTATCGAGCGTAGAGTTAGCACAATCTCATCATCCTTAGTTAGCATAAGCGCAACAAAGGATATAGCCCACCCGGGTGAGCCGGTATGGTTAACTTATAAGGTAGGCGATGGCGCAAAACTTGATAGAATATATGTGGTTGACGCTGATGGCAACGAGATTATAGTCGAGGGAGGTCGCTTCATTATGCCTGACTCTGATGTTATAATCGGTGCTATTGCAAGCCTTAAGGAATATAAGATAACATTTAAGGATGGGAAGCGTATTATAGCAACCCAGATATATAAACACGGAGACACCGTTGTACCGCCAAACTCTCCAAGTAAATTAAGCGATGTCATTTATAACTATACATTCCTCGGCTGGGGAAAGACGCGCGCGGGGGGTGTCGTGGATATTCCACAGGTTACCGAGGATGCAACATATGTCGCTATCTATCGTGCTGAAATAATATATAAGGATGACGATGGTGACCGTATATATATAGAGGAGCGGTTTATGCGCCTTATAGTTGCGGGTATTATCGCTGTTATAATGCTAACAATAGTTATCATTCCTGTAATTATTATCTCGGTTGTGACGGTAAAGCGCGTTAAGAGGATGAAAATTCAAAAACCAAAAGAGTAGGGCAGAGCATGGTATGTCCATACCCGTGACGAGTTATAGTAGCTTTTTGACTATATTTTTGAAAACACCTTGCATTCTCTTCTCGAAAAGAATTACAAAAGGCGTTCGAAACCTAATAAACACCGGCAAAGTCTTGTGCAACTAGTATAAAGTTTTTGCCCTTATTTACTAAATTTAATATATTTTAGTATTTAATATTGACTTTTCGCGTGCGCGATGTTATAATTTTTATAATCAGATTTTTTATGTTTTTCTGAGATAATTTTCCGAAAGGTAAGGTAAGAAGATGAAGAAGACTTTACGTTCGATTTTGACCTTTATGCTTGTCTTAGTCATGCTCTTTGGTGTGATGGCACCCACCGTATTCGCTGCTTCGGCGTCTGTTGGTGAGGGTGGTACATCCACACAGGCTACCACCACCGTCGATGATGGCGGGCTTGATTGGCTGAAGATTAGTCATGATGCTAACGGTATATCGGTCACACTTATGCCAAGCACTGATAAACTCACCGGTACAACGGTATCAGGTGTGAAGAAGGCACTTGGACAGCTGATTGATGCGATTTATGAGGTTATCATAGATGAGATCAAACACGGTATCGCTGAGGGCGAATATGGCGATGGTGTATCTGCCATTACCTCATCTAACGCCTTTACATACGCTTTCGACACCTATGTCGATGCAAACTTTAATGGAGCTAGCCTCGACGAGAAATATGAGGCGTTCTATCAGGTGGTCTTTACCGATGATGATACTAACCCCACCATCACAGCACTTGCTGATTATGCCTGCGAGCTTCTAAAGCTTGTAATAGAGGTTGGTCTTATCTCTAAGAACGATCTCCCCACCGCGGAGGCTGCTAAGGCTAAGATCCTTGAGTCGCTTGAGGAGCATGGGTATATAGCACAGGATAATGCTATATTCGAGGCTAAGAGGGCTGCCGCTGTAGACCTTGTGTATAACAAGTACACCGCGACACTTGACAGTGTTGACACCATCACTGTTATGGGGCAGGATAGAGTTATCAGTTTTGAGACACTTGGTGTTACCATTGACGGTACAAGATATGGCATTCTCGCTCCCGTTGCGAATAAGGGCGTGCTCTTCAATAGGGATGACCTTGTTGGATTTATTAACGCGCTTCCCACATTCGAGGAGATTTCTACTACCGATGATGCTGATATGCACTGGAGCTTCGCATTCGATATCACGGCTTCTTACTTAGAGTTCGACAATGTTAACTGCTCCTTTAATGTTGAGCTATCTGTCGGTGGTGATACGCCTGAGGAAATTGCTAAGAACGGCGCAAGAGTAAGAAATATTGCAAGACTTGTTGACGAGCATCTTCAGTATTCGGTTAATACCGAAAACTTCATCAGCGTCTTCATGGTAGTGCCAGAGAAGGTTGATGCTATCGTTCGTGCTGCTCTTAATACCCCGGATGTTCCCAACGAATTTAAGAACCAGTTCTACAAGACATTCTCCACCAAGATTTCGGATATAATCGCTAATCTTGAGAGCTTCGACTTTGATGCTTTCGTTACACTGCTTGGCGAGGTTAACTTCGAGGGTATGGTTTCATATCCCGCCCTTAAGAAGCTCGTTGACCTCACCGATTACTCCAACGAGGACTTCGTCAACAAGATTAAGTCCTACAAGTCGGCAATAATGAAGGTTATCGGTCTTGTGGTTGATGTCCTAGAGATGCTACCTGAGGAGTATCAGAATAAGACACTCCTTGATTTCTATAACTCCGATGGTAACTTCGGCTATGCCGGTACTCACAAGACAGATATCGAGGGACTTCTTACCCCTATATCGAAGACATATGGCGCACTGCTTGCGGGCTTCTTCGGCTCTGACTTTGATGTTATGACTATCGACCTCGGCATTCGCTTCGACGGTATGCACAAGGTTGAGTATGTAATCGATGGTAATGTAGTTAGCTATGGTGTTCTTCCCTCCGGTACAGATGTTGCGTTCTATGGTCCTAAGACCTATGGTATAGAAACCGTTGCATATTGGGTAGACGAGAACGGCACCGCGGTAACTACTATGCCTAAGCGTGATGTTACTCTTACCCCTGTATTCCGTCAGTATGACATCGCGTGGGATTACATCAGTGCGATTACATATGATGGCGAAGCTCACAACATCACCCTTGTTAATGTTCCCGAGGGCTACGAGGTAGCATATGCCTATACTCGCGCTGATGGAACACCTGTTACCAATCCTACCGATGCCGGTAACTATATCGCTAAGGCTACTATCACCAAGGACGGTGCTGAGGTTGATCTCGGTGTCGATGACCTTGAATTTACAATTCTTAAGAGAACGATAGATTTCTCCGCCGTTACTTGGGCAGATGTTGACCTATATTATAACGGCACAGAGCAGTCTGTAACCCTCGAGGGTCTTCCCGCATCTCTGCCCACCGGTGCTATTGTTTATTCCGGTAACACGGCGACTATTCCCGGTACTTATACCGCGTCGGTTGCTATTAACCTTGATACCAAGAACTATGAGGTTCAGGGCTTCACCGCTGGCTCTTATGATTGGACTATCCACAAGGGCGTAATCGATGTTAGCGGTGTCAGCGTACCCGATAGATACGAAGTTACCTATAATGGTCAGGCACATTCCGTTCCTGTTAGCGGTCTTGATACACTGCCCGAGAATGTTAAGGTGCATTCTCCCTCTAAGGTAGCGGCCGGTACATACAATGTAACTATTACATTCGAGATTACCGGCAGCGATGCCAGTTACTATGCACCTATTTCTTCCCTCACCTCTGTTCTTGTAATTACAGGAACTACCAAGAATGAGTTCTTGTACAAGGATACTGCCGGCAATACCCTCGTATCGGTAACTGCGGCGAACGGTATTCCTTACGACTATGAGCTTCAGGTGGCAGATACCTCGTTCTCGCACACCGGCTACCACCTTGCCGATGGTACATACGGTAAGATTGTTATTGCGTATGACATCAACTTCGCGCACAATGGCACTATCCAGAAGATCGAGGATGACTTCGAGGTTAGGATGCTTGTTCCTATCCTTGCACGCGATAAGACAAATCTTCAGATAGTTTATATTGCCGAGAATGGTACAACCGAGCAAATCCCTGCTGTGGCTGATGGCGATTATCTCGTATTCGAGGTTACCCACTTCTCGACATACGCAATAGTTGAGATTACAGATGCACCTACACCTCCCACTGAGCTTGATCTTACTTGGTTATGGATACTCCTAGGAGTAGTTGGCGTGCTTCTTGTAGTTGGTATTGTTGTTCTTCTCATCCTTAGAAAGCGCAAGAAGGGTGATAAGCCCACCGATCCTACCGAGGATGATAAGCCTGATACACCCGAGACACCCGATGGCGATGCCGACGCAGCTCCCGTAGAGGAAACACCTGACGAGGAAGCTCCCGACGTTGAGGAAGCTCCCGTCGTTGAGGAAGCTCCCGTCGTTGAGGAAGCTCCTGTTGTTGAGGAAGCTCCTGTCGTTGAGGAAGCTCCTGTCGTTGAGGAAGCTCCTGTTGTTGAGGAAGCTCCTGTCGTTGAGGAAGCTCCTGTCATTGAGGAAGCTCCTGTCGTTGAGGAAGCTCCTGTTGTAGAAGAGGTTGCACCTGAGGTTGTTCCTGAGGTTGTGCCTGAAGAGCCTAAGAAGAAGCCCGTTATCATCAGATTCGCTGACAGCGGCGAGGACGGTGAGAGATGCGGTGACATCGACGGCGAGGTTGTTCTTGTAAGATTTAGAACATCCTTTGAGTCTAGATTTATCCAGTCTACTGAAGAAATTCAGAGCTACTATTCCGCTATCAAGAATGCACTTCTTTCCTACAAGGGTGTTAAGTGCAGAACCAGTTGGAATTATGAGGCATTTAATAAGGGCAGAGTACAGTGCGCTAAGGTTAATATTAAGGGTAGCGCAATCATAGTACAGCTGGCTCTTAACCCGGCTGATTATAACATTAATAAGTATCACTTCGTTGATATGTCCGGCAAGCCTAAGTACGATAAGCTACCTATGGTCATGAAGGTTAGAAGCGAGAGAGCACTCAGATATACACTTGAGCTTATTGCTGAGATGATGAGAGTTCTTGAGATACCCGAGGGCAAGGTACAGGATGTCGACTACCGTCTGCCGTACGAAACCACAGAACAGCTCGCAGCTCGCGGACTTGTTAAGGTTATCCTTCCTTCGGGAATGATACTTGATGAGAACTCGAATGTTGTTAGAGTTGATGTTGGTGAGCTGCTTGCATCTCATGAGACAGAGGATGCCGAGACACCCGTAGTAGAGGACGCACCTGTTGTTGAAGAAGCTCCTGTCGTTGAAGAAGCTCCTGCTGTTGAAGAAACTCCTGCTGTTGAAGAAACTCCTGTCGTTGAAGAAACTCCTGTAGTTGAGGAAACTCCTGTAGTTGAAGAAACTCCTGTAGTTGAGGAAACTCCTGTAGTTGAGGAAGCTCCTGTAGTTGAGGAAGCTCCCGTAGAGGAAGAAGTTCCCGCAGAGGAAGAGGCTCCCGTTGAGGAAGAGGCTCCCGTTGAGGAAGAGGCTCCCGTTGAGGAAGAAGCTCCCGTAGAGGAAGAGGCTCCCGTAGAGGAAGAAGCTCCCATAGAGGAAGAAACTCCCGTAGAGGAAGAGGCTCCCGCAGAGGAAGAGG
>JAZOPN010000009.1:0-36116 GCA_045655565.1 Eubacteriales bacterium
ATTTGGTGCTCACTTTATCGAGTATTTCAGCGACGATGCCTTTATGGAAGCATTAACGCAAAAAAGGCCCACTATTAAGGATGGCATATTCTCCTTCCTAACAGGGGCTATAAAGGCATATAAGAGTGACAAGGGGCTATCCCGAGCCGCCAGAAGCTATCTAAAGCAATACCGAGAGATGTTTGATAGGCTATCTGCATCGAGCATCAACCAGGACAACGGCATTATCTATACCGCTGATGTCGAGGAAATCGCTGATACAGAGGATGTGGCTGATGTAGCGGAGATGGGTGCTGATACGGATACGAGGTATGCGCTTGTCGGTAGGACTGAGGATGGACGAGGTATTTACCGCACCAACTATCCCGAGAACACTCCTAAAGACGTTAAGCAGAAGGATATTGTAGATCTTGTGCAGAACGTATGGAGCAAGAAGCCCATCAAGCTCAACCTTATTGTAGATGGCAAGGAAGTTCCTATTGAAGCACGATTTAACCCTGAGCTTACCGAGCGTAGCGACCTCTCTAAAATTGCCTTTGGCAATAGAAAAGGCACTGCTTCCGAGAAGCGTATTACGATGAATTTGTCAAGCGATCTCTATCAGATTGCCGAAGAATCGCATCACGTAGGAAGCAAAACTGAATCGGGCAAGGATAATGCCGCACACGCAGGCGTTACTACTTGGCACTACTTCCTCACCGATCTTGTTTACGTTGAGGCAGATGGCACGGAAATCGAGTGCTATATGAACATTGACGTTAAGCAGAACGATAGCGGGCATTGGTTTTACTCTTTTGCAATAGAAAAAGGAAGTCGCCCCGCCGATGTACTTTCGGTGGTTACGGATAAATCCGCGACAACTTCCACTATTAGTATAACCGAAACCACCGAAAAAATCAACCCTTCCGATGAAATTTCTTCGGGAATTTCTACCGATGAGCGTTTTGCGCTATCTGACAATGCCGATTCGGTTGACATTGATGGTGAAACGCGGTATAATTATACTGAGCAAGAATACAATGACTTTGGTTGGGCTAGAGCCAATGAGGTGCTTAGTGCTGCTGAAAATGAGCGTCTACGCTCACTCTTTGCAGATGCGGTAAGCGGTCAAGGAAAATATCCTCAAACCAAAAGTGGCGAGTATATGATAGCCATAGGCGAGGCAGTAGATAATAAAATCGCCTATATGACCGGCACCATAGACAGCCCGGTGATTACCAAAGTGCTCGAAATTTACGAGTATAATGAAAAAAATTTAGGTGAAATAAGGAGTGATATATATGCGTTTGAAAGGCGAGGCATACAGCAAGAGACTGGAGGAGTATTCAGACGATACACTTCGTTTGATGTCCCAAGTTTCTCTGATGCCCAGAGAAATCTACGAGATGGGACGAGACATAACAACCAACTCGGAACTGACCGAGGAAGAGGTGGTAGCAGAGCTGCGCAAGCTCATAGCGGAGCACGAAGCCCATTCCTAAAGGTAGTACAAACCTTCACCGATACAGCCGGCAGGAAGCGTAATATTATACGCCTCTCCGACACCCAGTATATGATAGAGGGTGACAGTAGCAAGGTATACTACCCGAGTGCAGAAAAAGCCATAGATGCTTGGAATAAGAGGATAAGCAGAGCTAATACAAGGGGCAGTATGCGTTACGCTCTCTCGGAAGTGCCCACGGTAGATCCCGATATTCGCTATGCGCTAGAAGATTACTCTTATGATGCTTTGACATCTAAGCCAGACTTATCGGTAGTAACTCTTAGCGATACACTTCCTGCAAAGCCAAATGGTAGAATAGACAGGCGTGCGGTTATAGATGCCGGTAGACGCAATGCGAAAGCACAGGGCAATAAAAACAATACCGATATGGGTACATTTGTATTTGTTCCGGATATAGGTCTCGATGTCCGTGTAGCTCGCGATGGACTGGAGCATGGGTTAACACATGATTCGGAGGATACAGCATTTGCAACAATGCACATAGGTGAATTGCTTAGCAATAGCATTGCCGTAAATGAATTGAACGGCAGAACGATGACTAAGAAAAGCACCGAAATGTCCTATATTCTGCTTGCCGTGGGTCAAAATAAAAATGGTCCGTATCTTGTCAGGATGGTGGTCGATAAAAATACGAACACGGTATCCGAGATAAGTACATACGGACTATATGCCATCAGAGCAAAAAAAGAAGGAGCGCTTTTTATGCCCAAGGGCAACGAGGGTGAGGAGGCATCTGCCACCGTCCCTTACTTACGCTCCACTATTAGTATAGCCGATTTGCTCGAAGATGTCAAGGGGTTAAGTCTGGCAAATGAAGTTTTTTCGGAAGATGTTGCCAAAAGACTTGGGATCACGAGGGCAAATGGTACCTTGACAGACGGACTCCGCTACGCTCTATCCGAGGACACAACTATTGCCGAGATATTCGAGGGGGTAGAGACCGACGAGAACGGTGTTCGCTTTGATGTCGAGGCTATCCTTGAGCGAGGCGCACCGAGGACACCCGGCAAGCCCAATCTATCTAAGAGCGAGCAGGCGCGACTAATCGCCAACCATACGAGGCGTAATGTCTTTACCAAGAAGTCTTGGTGCGTCAAATAATAAGGGACACCCACGAGTGTCCCTTATTATTTGGCGCGCGAAGCTTTATGCTGTTCGCCTATTCTTACCCAAGCAGCACATCTGTCACTAGCATAACCGAGAAGCCGATGAGCAGGGCGTAGGTGACACCGCGGCTACCGTCGTGGTGGGTCTCGGGTATCATCTCGTCGCTGATGACATAGAGCATTGTTCCGCCGGCGAAGGCAAGCGCGAAGGGGAGTATCACCGAGGCTACGCTGACGGCAAAATAGCCGATAAGAGTGCCGACCACCTCGATAAGACCGGTGAACATGGCCGCGATAAAGGTCTTCTTAGGGCTAACGCCGGCAGAAAGCATCGGTCCGATGATAACCATACCCTCGGGTATATTTTGTAGAGCGATACCGCCCGCAATAACAAGTGCCTCGGCAACATTCCCCGAGCCGAAGCCGACACCCGCCGCAATTCCCTCGGGCAGATTGTGTATCGCAATGGCAGTCACAAACAACAGAACCTTGCTTAGGCTTTTGTTGTTGTGCTTCTCGATGTCACTTCCAATCATCCTGTGCAGATGTGGCACAAGCTTGTCTATAAGATTAAGGCACAGCGCGCCGACAAATATTCCCGCTACCGTTACAAGCAGTGCAAGCAAGGTCGCGCCATTATACATCTCTATTCCGTGCTCCACCGACGGCATAATCAGTCCGAGCACTGCCGCCGCGAGCATAACACCAGCCGCAAATGAAAGCACAATGTCCGAAAATTTGTGTGAAATATTCTTGAAAATGAAGCCAATCAGCGAGCCGATGACCGTCGCGCCACCGACACCCAGCGCAGTTAGCAATACTATCTCCATATTAAACTCCTTAAAGTAACCGACCGGAAATCTCAAAGATTATCGCGTCGGTGTTATCCAGTGAATACTCTATCTCCTCCGAGAAAATCCTCGCGCATTCTACAACACCCGAGAAGTCCAAAACACCCGAGTGTGCCAGCATACTCTCGAACGCCGCCACACCAACCAGCGCAAAGCCGACACGCGCTCTTAAGTCAAGATGACTATCAACCTCGCCCGTGTGCCTATAAATAAGGTAGGCAAGAAATCGCCTCATATATATCTCGAGCGTGCAGTTCTCGACAACTCGCCTGACCGTCATCATCGGTCGGCTATCCTCTCGTAGATACTCGAGCGAACCAAACAGCTCACCCCATACATCGTCGATAAGGTGGGCGGAAACCCGATACTCACCCTCAATTTTTCTTATGATCTCGGGGTAGGGAATAGCCTCATCGGCAATCATCGCCAAAAGGCTCACCCTCGCCTCGCTTGTGTCGTATTCTGTCACAACAGCCTCGCCATCATACTCGCCAACCTCGACCATCTCAGCGAAATCGTCGCTTGAGAGCACAAGTCGTGCTGCCTCTTCACAGGATAGACCAAGCCCAACCTCTAGCCTGTCCCCCATATTGTTGTAAAAGCGTGGGTGCTCGGCACAAATATCAGCGAGATACGCCTCGCCGACCGTCGATATTATATCGCACAGACCACATTCGCTAAGAAATGGGCATCTGCCATTATTCGCCATTTTTATATATTTCCCGTCACTATCCTCTGCTAGATGCTCATATAGCAGAGGCGCGAGGGTGGTGGTGCCAAGCCTATCACAGAATTCGTCAGTTATGCCGACACGCCACCCAACACAGCAGGAATGACGGCATAGATCTGCAATACACCGAAACTTTTTATAATACCCCGGAGCAAAAATCTTCATTATTATTTCCTTCTTCGACTGCGATACTCGATGGGGGAAATTCCTACAATACCCTTGAATGTCCTGCCGAAGTGGGTTGTGCTCTTGAAGCCAACCGCCTCAGACACTTCAACAATGCTCATTTCGGTCTGCTTCAAGAGCCTTTGTGCCTCTTTAACGCGTACGCCGTTCAAATATTCTATAAACGGAATGCCCGTCACGCGCTTGAATGTGCGCGAAAAGTAGCAGGGGCTGATGAAGAACCTGTCGGATATTGTCTTGAGTGTTATGTCCTCGAAATAGCGAGTGTTTATGTATGCCGCCACCTCGGATACCGTCTTGTGCGCCGCACTGGCATAACTCTGCGTCGTGCTATCGAGTTGTCCTGAATGCCTGCACACGATGAGCAAAAGCTGCACCAGGGCAGACTTTAGGAAGTATTCATATCCGGGTGCCTCTCTCTCGTACTCGTTCAGCATAGAGATTAGCAAGGACTCGACTAAGCTCTGCTCGGCAAAGGTGAATGGAATTACATGAATATCCTTCTCAAAGCACTCGAAGAGGTTCAAATCCTTGACCGCCTCAAGGAAGCCATTAAGGTATGATTTCTTGAATGTAATCAAAATTCTGTCATATCCCGATTTAGATGAGCTACTGGTCGAGTGGATATCATACGGCTTTATGAGCACCATATTTCCGCGCTTTATATGATAGGTCTTATCCTTAATAAAATAATATCTGTCACCCGAATACAGATAATAAATTTCATATAAATCATGGTAATGGTGCGTCCTCGAGGATGTCGGTGTAGTAGTGCTCACTCGCTCAATTTTGAAGAGCATATTGAGCAGAATTCGCGGAAGATGCGAGGTTTCGCGCGTTTCTTCCTTTTTCGTGGTGGTTAAGTTATCTTTTTTCATAGCATAACCCCTTAGTGCTTTCTATCTATGTTTGATACTATTGTACCACAAATTTATACCGATTTCAATAACTATTTTGATTGAAAAGTTGAAAATATGGACAAAATATGTAGAATGCAGATTATCTTGGCAATAATTGTTCTTGTAACTCTTAATAAAGCGTGATATTATAAAAGCAAATATACCCCAAAGGGGAAAAAAGGAGATTATTTAAGATGGCAAAGAAAAGATTTGTTCAGGTAGGTACAGGTGGAAGAGGTAGATTCTGGTACAATGCTCTTGTTACAGGCTATGCCGAGACCTCGGAGCTTCTTGCATTCTGCGATATTAACAGAGCTCGTCTCGAGTATGCAAACGATAGGCTCGTAGAATATGGATACCACAAGGTTGCACTCTATGGTGCTGATGAGTTTGAGAAGATGATCGAGGAGCAGAAGCCCGACGTTGTCATCGTTACCACCATCGACAGAACTCACGACAAATACATAATCAAGGCTATGGAAATGGGTTGCGATGTTATCACCGAGAAGCCCATGACTATGAGTGCTGACAAGTGTCAGGCTATTCTTGACGCTGTTAAGAGAACAGGCAGAAACCTTCGCGTTACATTTAATTACAGATACGCTCCCCACAACACCAAGATTAGAGAGCTTATCCGCGATGGTGCCATCGGTGATGTTAAGCAGATTCACTTCGAGTGGATGCTAAACACCGACCACGGTGCAGACTACTTCAGAAGATGGCACAGAGATAGAAGAAACTCCGGTGGCCTTCTTGTTCACAAGTCTACTCACCACTTCGACCTTGTTAACTTCTGGCTTGGTACCCAGCCTAAGCAGGTGTTCGCATATGGCGACCTTGCATTCTACGGCAGGGAGAACGCAGAGAACAGAGGCGTAACTAAGTTCTATTACAGAGCAGACGGCTCTGAGAATGCTAAGGATGATCCCTTTGCAATTCATATGAGAGGCAACGAGGGTCTTGAGGCTCTCTACCTCAATGCAGAGAGCCATGACGGCTATCTTCGTGACCAGTCTGTATTTGGCGACGGTATCTCCATCGAGGATACTATGAACGTGCTTGTTAAGTATAAGACCGGCACGCTTATGTCCTACAGCCTTAACGCATATTCTCCTTACGAGGGCTTCCGCGTAATATTCACCGGTACTAAGGGTAGAATGGAGGTTAATATTGCCGAGACCTCTTATGTAAATGCGGGTGGTGACGCTAAGAACGAGGGCGCTACCAAGTCCAGAAGCATCATAATATTCCCACAGTTCGGCACTCCCTACGAGGTTGAGATTCCTGTCGCTGTTGGTGGACACGGTGGTGGAGACCCCATACTTATCAGAGATATCTTTGGTGAACCGGAGTACGATGAGTTCCACAGAGCTGCTTCCCATGTCGACGGTGCTATGTCTATCCTTACCGGTATCGCTGCTAACAAGTCTATTGCCAGCGGTCTTCCCGTTGACATCGATACTCTTGTCAAATTCTAATAGATAATAACAGTTCTAAGGAGTATGCCCCCGACAGGTGCCGAGAGTACCTGTTGGGGGAGCGCACATCTCTTCTGCGCTATAATGAGGAGCGAGATATCAAGAAGATTTACGCGAGGTGCGGTGTTCCTGACGATCGTCGACTTGTTGTCGGTGACGGTGGTCATAGATTTTATGCTAACCTGTCCCGGGATGTGTTCCGCGAATTGACTAATTGGAAATAAAAATAATAAAAAGCCGAGATTGCCCTCGGCTTTTAGTTCAAATATTTAAGGAGAAAAAAATGTATATTGATGATTTAAAGGCAAAACTCGAAAACAGAGAGAAAATCTACTCGACAATGCTATGCCATGTCGGATTCACACTTCTTCCAAAAGTTTATAAGGCTAATGGCCTTGATATGATAGTAATGGACCTCGAGCACGGCTCGTTCTACCCTGAGAACATCGGTGACTTCTGCATGGCATGCCACGCAGTAGAGCTTCCTGTAATCGTTAGAGTTCAGGACTGCGAGTATCACTGCATCTCGAAGCCCATTGATATGGGTGCTGACGGCGTGCTTATACCCCGCACTGAGACGATGGAGCAGGTAGAGACCGCGATAAACTCGATGCGCTTCTACCCCTATGGTAAGAAAGGCGTTGGCGGTAGAGCACTGCTTCGTAATGGCGAGGGCGCAGATGTTTATTCCTTTAACAAGAATAGACTTCTCTTCATTCAGATAGAGTCGAAGCAGGGAACAGACCTCCTTGACGAGATCCTCACCAAGTATGGTGACCAGATAGCGGGCATCATCATAGGCCCGAATGATATGGGCGTATCTATGGGCTGCGGTCTCGATATGAACCACCCCGACCTCATTGCTAATATTAAGCGTACCGTTGAGATTTGCCAGAAGCATAAGAAGACTATCGGTATGTTTATGATGGATGACATCGAGTCTGAGACTTGGTATAAGCAGGGAATGAACTTCTTCTGGGTAGGCACAGAGCTTGTTATGCTCGGCACAGAGGTAGCAAGAAACAAGGCTCGCATCGACGAGTTCTAATCGGAGAAATATATGAAACCCTGGGAAGGATATATGGAGCCATTTCGGATTTTCGGTAATCTCTATTTCATAGGAACGCGATTTGTTTCTGTGCATATGCTTGATACCAACGATGGCCTTGTCCTTATCGACTCGGGATATCCGCAGTGCGTATACCTCACGCTTGAGAATATACGTAAGCTAGGCTTCAACCCCTACGATATAAAGCATATTGTCATCACCCACGGTCACTATGACCACCTAGGTGGTGCGCGCGCTATTAAGGAGCTTACAGGTGCTAAAATCTACCTCGGAAAAGAGGATGTGGATTATGCTAACGGCACTCGTGACCTCACCTGGGCTAAGGAACTGGGTTATGAGTATTACGAGATGTTCGAGCCCGATGTCCTAATATCCGATGGCGATGTTATTACCTTTGGTAATAATTCTATAAGATTTGTGCATACTCCCGGTCACACCGAGGGCTGTAAGTCGCTATTCTTCGATGTTACTGATGGTGAGAATACCTATAAAGTCGCAATGTTTGGCGGGGCGGGAATGAACTCGATAAGTTATGACTTCCTAGATAAATATGGTCTGCCACATAGCCTTAGGGATGACCTAGTCTGCTCACTGCAGAGAGTGCGTGACGAGAAGGTGGATATCCTTATAGGTAACCATCCCGGCGATGCGCAGACACAGCAGAAGTATGAGAGAATTCTAGCCGGCGAGGAAAACCCCTTCCTTGATAGAACCGCTTGGCACCGTAGACTTGACTATATCAAGGGACAATTTGATGATATGGTAGCTTCGGGTAGATAAGGAGTTACTGTGAGAAAAATAACAGTTTTCAACAAGATTGGTGACCCGCTCACTTAAGAGCGTGAGGTATTTTCTGCCTTTGCAGATGTCGAGTTTTTTATGTCCGATGCTGTCACAGCGTAGGAGCTTATCCGCGATGCTAAGGATGCAGAGGTAATCCTATTTACCTCTGCATTTGGCACAAGAACGCTTGTTTATGACCCATATGTGATAGATGGTACTCTGAAGCAGTATAATGCCGTTCTCAAACCCCACGTTGCTTGGAATACCACAGAGGCAACAGTTGCTATACACGAGGAGGTAGCGGCAAATGCCGCAAAACATCTCTCATGTAACCGTCCTGATAGTATAGTAAATGGTCTATAATTACCATATAAAAAAACGAGGAGCTACAAAAGTTAGCACCTCGTATTTTTATTGTGTCGGGGGGAATGCCAATACACCTGTATTATGACATTTCATCCTCTATTATGTAGTGCAGATTTAATGGGGTTGCGCGGTTTTCTACTATTTTGTCATAGAATACAACCGCCTTGCCCACATCAGCAAATATGTCTTTTGCGACAACCTCGGTGCGTTTGCCCCCTGTGGTTGTCATTTCTATACCGATAGAGTAGAGTGGAAGCCTGTAACTTGCCACCCGCTTGCTCTCGGAAACTGTGAGAGTATACCTATATGTTGCCTCTGAGTCCTCTACCTCTGTCCTTCTTATAACGGTATTAGTTACCTTTGATTTACTCATTACCCCCACCCCGTGTCAAGTTATTTGTCGTTAGAAACAATTTGCTTGATTAAAAATAGCAATAATTGTTTATATCTCGTCCGACACTAATATTCTAGCATTTTAGAGAAGTGTATGCCGTTAGGATTTTGTCGAGTGAGAAAAAATAAAAACCGCCAAATCTTGCAGATATTGCGTTTGTTGCCATATCCGTGAAATTTAGCGGTTATATTGATTTTATATGGTTTTTAGTTTGTTTATATCCGGATAGTCTAGCCGAGCTGGATCAAACAAATTTGATAGTCTAATAAGAAAAATGTCGATATTCCCCTAAGAATATCTTATTATAAGCATATATGACGAGCGAAAGGCAAGATTTGCAATATCTTTATATATCAACTAGGAATATCTGGGACTCGGTGTTGGTCTTTCCGTCCTCGCGCACTGTCCTCATGTAATAGACCCCATCATCCTCTTGCTTGGAGTAGACGGTCAGTTCCTCACCTAAGGGCGCTTCATTTAGATAGCTAATCGTTATCGTGTGTATCCTTTTGCCGGCGAGGGGTAGGAATGTCGAATATATGTCGGGGTACTTAGTATTGTTCATATGCATATTTTGGTCGGTCTCGCCGTAGCCTACTTTGTATGTCCCAACCTTTATTAAGTCGTGTGGCATAGAGAAACGACCTACTGCTAACTCGTGGGGGGCGTGTGTCTCAAGTCCCAGCTCGAAGCTGTCTACCTTTTGTAGCTTTTTCGTTTCTACATCTATCAGCGCCCACACCGATGCCGCACGCCCAATTGTCTCGCCATCTCGCTCTAGAGCATAGCACCTCAGGAAACTGAAGCCTCTGCTATCACAGGGAAATGTTATAGCAGTTAGATGCTCGTATGCGCGTACCGTCTCGGTAAACTCCATTGTTATTCTCGACAGAATGAAAGCACGCCCCATCTCTTTTAGCTCGTCGTATGACATACCGTTTGTTGTCAGCTGTGTCTGTGCCGCTGTCTGTATATATTTCATCAGCGAGGATAATCTCGCTACACCGTTATAGTCGACATCGTGTATATCGACTTCAACATTAGTCTTGAAAAACATAGTATTTCTCCTTTCCTATACAAAATCATACTGCTAAATTTTCGCCCTGTCAAGTCTGGAATTGTAACATTTATGCGAAAGGGGATTTCTCTTTGAGAAAAATTCCCCGAACATCTTGAAAAAGTCGCGCCTGTGTGCTAAAATCTATACGAAAGTATTTAATTCGAGGTGTTACTATGGCAAACAATGAAAACACAAGAAGGCGAGGCTCGCTGGATGTAAAGAGGCTTGTTTATCTCGCGCTATTTACCGCGATTGTATTCCTTCTTCAGATTATTTCACTATTTATGAGAGGGCCTGCATTTAGCATTACTCTCGTTCTCGTACCTATCGTTATTGCAGTTGCTATCTGCGGTACGAAGGCAGGCCCCTGGCTCGGCTTTGTCTTTGGAGTTGCGGTTCTTGTGTCGGGCGATGCTAATGCATTCATACCCTATAACCCTCTTGCGACCGTTGCGGTTGTGCTTCTTAAGGGTATCTTGGCGGGACTGGTTGCCGCACTTGTATATCGTGCACTGGAGAATAAGAACCGTTATCTTGCAGTTATCCTTGCTGCTATATCTGCTCCTATCACCAATACCGCGGTATTTTTCCTCGGTTCTATCACCATATTCTCGGGACTTATCGCTGATTGGGCGGGTGGCTCGCAGAATGTCTTTATTTACACAATCACCGGTATCATAGGCATCAACTTCATTATTGAGGTGGCAATTAACCTTGTGCTCGTTCCTGTAATATACAGAATTATTGAGATTGCTAAAGGGCGCGTCGTAAAGAAAACTGCTGTCCGCACTCCTATGGCTGAGAGCGATGATAATGGTCAAGAAAAAATGTAATTATTTGAGCCGTCGCACAGAGTGTGACGGCTTTTTAGAGGTTGTATGATTGAGATTGTAAAACTAAATAAGAACTATGTTGTCATATATAAGCCACCGGGCATTCCCTCGCAGTCGGATAGAACAGGGGACAGAGATGCGATGTCGCTAACTGCCGAGGCACTGCTTACTATGTGCGAGAAGAATAGCCTGTGGCTCGTCCACCGTCTTGACCGTACGGTTGGCGGTCTCTTGTTATTTGCGCGTACAAAATCCTCTGCCGCCGAATTGTCCGAAATTGTGCGCGAGGGCAAAATGACGAAGCGCTATCTAGCAGTATGCGAGGGCGAGGTCATAGGCGGCAGATATCGCGACCTCTTATTTAAGGATGCTACATCGGGCAAGGCATATATTGCCACAACCGAGCGTCGCGGCGTCAAGGAGGCAGAGCTTATCGCAAATCCCATCGCAACATTTTCAACAGATAGCGGTGCGCGAACACTTGTAGATGTAGAGCTTATAACCGGTAGATTTCACCAGATTAGAGCACAGTTCTCGCACCGTCACACGCCCATCGTAGGTGACGGAAAGTACGGTAGCCGTGACCACGGTACGCGTACACCGGCACTGTTCGCCTACCACCTCGGCTTTACCTTAGGTGAGAGGAGAATTGAGGCAACACGCCTCCCCGACGCAGAAGGCTACCCCTGGTCGCTGTTTAGAGAAAAAATCAAGGAGATAGAAAATGGCAAATAAGACAATGAAGCTCTATTACTTCAGCGCATATATGAAGGAGTGCTACGCAGGTGTTATATCCTGTGAGGCGGTCGAGGGTGGTTATCGTACCCTGCTCGATAGAACGGTATTCTTCCCCGAGGAGGGCGGACAGACCGCTGATACAGGAAAAATTGCAGGTGTTGATGTCCTTGATGTTAAAGAAGAGGACGGACTAATTTATCACTATACAAAAGAGCCTATCGAGGGCGAGAGCGTCTATTGCGCCATCGACTTCGACGAGCGCTTTGAGAAGATGCAGTGCCACACAGCCGAGCACATTCTGTGCGGAATTATACACGAGAAGTACAAGTACGAGAATGTCGGCTTCCACCTCGGGAGCGATGTTGTTACATTCGATGTCGATGGCGAGCTTACAAGAGAACAGCTCGAGGAAATAGAGACTCTCGCTAATGAGGCTGTATTCGCTAACCACACTGTTAAGGATGAGTTCCCACAGCCCTTTGAGCTTGAGAAAATGCAGTATCGCTCTAAGCTTGAGCTTACCCGTAATGTCCGTATTGTCACCATCGAGGGCATAGATGTCTGCGCCTGCTGTGCGCCCCACGTGTCTAAGACGGGCGAGATTGGCATAATCAAAATTCTCGACTTTATGCGCCACAGGGGTGGTACAAGGATTACTATGGTTGCAGGTAGGAGAGCACTGCGCGACTACCACCATAAATATCTTCAGGCTAAGCACATCGGCGCGCTAACCAGCACCCATCATAACGAGATTGCCACAGCGGTTGACTATCTTGCCGCATCTCTTGAGGACGCAAGGCGCGAGATTAAGGCAACAAGACTTCTTATGGCAGATCTCCACGCCGAGAGGGTAGTGCCGACAGAGGGAAACGCTGTGTATTACCTACCCGATATGTCTATGGACGAGCTACGCGAGTTCTGCAACTGTGCCACAGAAAAGGTCGGCGGTATGCTTGTCGCACTAACGGGGTCTGAGGGTGACTATAAATACATCATCACATCGAGAAGCGTTGACCTGCGCTTCATCTCTCGTGAGATAAACACAGCACTCTCCGGTAGGGGCGGTGGCAGACCGGAGATGATACAAGGCTCGTTTGCATCAAGCTTTGAGGAAATAGAAAACTACTTCACTAACAAATGAAAAAGAGGCAGCCACCGACTGCCTCTACAAGTTTTGTATTAAGGAATTAACTTTAGCACAATCTCCGCCTTGCTCGGCTTGATGGGGCTAAACTTTACACCTGCCGCGGTAAGCATACGCTTAGACTGCTCGACATTTGGCTGACCATCATACTTGTTCGAGAGATACACAACCTCGCGAATACCCGACTGTATAATAGCTTTAGCACACTCATTGCAGGGGAAAAGACCAACATACAGCTTAGCACCGATGAGGGACTTACCCTGCGCGTTTAGCACCGCGTTAAGCTCTGCGTGCACAACAAATGGGTATTTTGTCTCGCCCTCGGCCTCGTCTCTGTTCCATGGGAATTCTTCATCCGAGCACCCCTGAGGGAAGCCGTTGTAGCCTGTGGAGAGTATTCTGTTATTTGAGTCAACGATGCACGCGCCTACCTGCGTGCTGGGGTCTTTCGAGCGCTGGGCAGCAAGAAGAGCAACTCCCATAAAATATTCATCCCACAAGATATATCCATCTCTTTTATTAGACATCTCGTCCTCCAAAAAGCAAATTTTCTGGCGCAACCTACACGCCTTATCCTCAGTAGTATTTTAGCATATAAGCGAAACATTGTCAACATTTTTGTATAAGAAAGGGGCTACCGTATGGAAAAAATAGAATATCTGCAGTGTAGACTGTGTGCTCACGGTTGCTCGGTTGACAGGTTTGTCACGCGTGGTAGGTGCAGAATGGGGGCAACCCCCGTCATATCTCGTGCATCACTTCACCATTGGGAAGAACCCCCCATATCCGGAACGCGTGGTTCAGGTACAATCTTCTTTGTCGGTTGCTCGCTAGGCTGTGACTATTGCCAAAACAGGGAGATATCAAGGGGATGTGGTGGCATCTCGCTCACCGATACCGAGCTTTGCGATACCATGCTTCGTCTTGAGGGCGAGGGCGCGCATAATATCAACCTCGTCACGCCCACGCACTTTGTCCCGAGCATTATATCCGCTGTAAGACTAGCGCGCGAGCTGGGTTTAAAAATACCGATTGTATATAACACGGGCTCTTATGATACTGTGGAAACAATACGCTCACTTAGAGGCGTAGTAGACATATTCCTACCCGACCTAAAGTATTATCGCCCGGATACTGCAGAACGGCTCTCGCACGCAAAGGATTACCCCGAGGTTGCAAGGAGTGCCATAGCCGAGATGGTGAAGCTATGTCCTAAGTGCATAATAGAGGATGGAATAATGCTATCTGGCGTGATAGTGCGCATTCTTCTTTTGCCGGGTCACCTCGCAGAAGCAAAACTAAACCTCAAGTACCTATATTCGACCTACGGTGACAGCATATATATCAGCCTTATGAGCCAATACACACCGTCTTCTGACCTGCCCTCGCCGCTTAATCGCAGGGTTACGCTTAGCGAATACAGGGAGCTTTTAGACTACGCCGAGAGGCTAGGTGTAAAAAACGCCTTTATACAGGATATATCCAGCGCAAATGAGTGCTATATCCCGGACTTTAATAATACCGGGCTTAAAAACGAATAAAGTTCTAAAATCCACACCCGTCCTCGCCCGACGGGTTTTAGTTAAAACACACTTAAAAACAAAGAAAACCTGTAACAACGTTAAAATCTTAAAAAATATGACGTTAAAATGCTAAAAAATGTCACGCCCTATTGACAAAGCGTTTTTATAGTGATAAAATGAGGGCGGATATCCTTATTTTTATATGCGCGTGTGTTCTGCGCGCACCGTGATGGGTATTCTTTAGTATATTTATAGGGTATATCCCTACTAGATATAAATTTTATGAAAGGAGCAAAATCAAATGACAAAAAGGAGAACAATCATCGCAGCATTTCTTCTTATAGCAGTTCTTGTTATGGGTATAGGTTATGCAACACTTGTAGACGAACTGTCAATCAAGGGTACTGCGGGTATCAGCTCTTTCGATGCTGATATTAAGTTCATCAAGGTTGAGGTTGATGATGAAAAAAAGTTTGAGCGCATTGAATTTTCTGATGACCACGCTACTATGAATGTGGCAGCGGATGTCCTTCATGATGCCGACGACTTCATTACTGCAAAATTCACCATTTGTAACACATCCTCTTATGCAGTTCAACTTACTGCCGCAGTTACTAATGATGATCAGAACAACTTCAAAGTAGAGACCGACTGGACAACGAAGGAAGTTGCCGCTGGTGTCGAGACAGTAATTACTGTTAAAGTAACGGCTTTGACAACACCTACTTCCGACGAGCTGTGTAGCTTCGAGATCGACATTAATGCTTCCACAGTTGAGGACATTTAAAAAGTGGTCTACAATCTGATGGCGATGCCTAATGTCAGGGACATCACACGGAATTTGTAATTCCTTTTTCGCTACATAGTAGCAATTTGATTATGACGGAGAGGAGAGGATAGACTATGACTGTCGATAAAAAACGCTTATGCGTCATATCCGCGGTAGTGCTTTTTGTTCTAACGCTCATCTCCGTCATTGTTCCGAACGGCGGCAGCAGGATAGCCGCAGTGCTCGTGCTGCTGCCCGCCTCGGTACTTATGCTTTGGCTTTGTCCGAAGCGTGGTATAACGTCATACAACAGGCGGATGGTGTTATTTCTTATGGTGGTTATCGCAGCGCTATTTGTGTTGCTGCATTATTTGTCTGGTATCAGTTATGGTTTCTCTTACGCTGAGTACCCGTTTAGAATAAACTCACTAATTACCATCATAATCCCAATTTCCATAATTATTGTGTCGGTTGAAATTATGCGTGGGGTTGTGACGGCTGGCGAGTCGCGGCTTGCATCGGTGCTGTTTTACCTTGCATCCGTTATCGCGGATGTTATGATATTCTCCGGTATTGTCGGTATTTTATCGTTCAATAAGTTTATGGATCTTGTCGCGCAGACATTCCTACCTGCTATTTTGGCAAATGTTTTGTATAGCTACATATCGCGTCGCTATGGCGCGCTACCCAATATAGTTTATCGGCTTA
Source organism: Eubacteriales bacterium (assembly GCA_045655565.1). GTDB lineage: Bacteria > Bacillota > Clostridia > Oscillospirales > CAG-272 > UBA1740. The sequence continues at coordinate 16,142 of JAZOPN010000009.1, forward strand.
TCATAACTCTTTACCCATACATAATTCCCATTATTCCGCTTACCCCGGATAGCTTTGTCGCCCTGATAAAGCTCGTTCTTCCAATCGGGGTGTACCTCTTCATAGACCTTCTCTATGAGAAAAAGAAAAAATATGCAAAGACTCGTGGCAGGGTTCTTTCGGGAGTTCTAACCGCTGTCGTGGTTATACTCCTTGTAGGACTGATTATGCTTGTATCCTGCCAGTTTACATTCGGTCTTATTGTCATCGGCTCCGAGAGTATGTCGGGCGAGATAAATAAAGGCGACGCCGTTCTCTATGAACGGTATGACGGCCAGACCATTGAGGTCGGCCAGGTCATTGTCTTTGACAAGGGCAAATCGCTCATCATTCACCGAGTGATAGATATAAAGAAAATTAACGGTGAGGTGCGATACTACACGCAGGGTGATGCCAATGACACACCCGACGGTGGATATATAACCGATAGTGATATCGTCGGTTTAACAAATTTGAAAATCCCCTATGTAGGTTATCCTACAATATGGATAAGAAATATATTTAAGACGACAGGAGGTGATAGTAATGTCTGAAGCAGAGAAGATAAAACGACTTAATTATAAGAAGAACCGTAAAAAGTGGATATTTATTCAGTCGGTCGTTCTTATCGTTCTTGCAATTTTGATTGCCGTATCTTCCACTATATACACGGCAATGAACAGGACATACTACATAGACTATACAGAAAACAGCGAGGTTAATTACAAGGTGCAGATTACCCCCGGTAGCCAGTACGGCACCGAGTGGCTTGAGCCCGGGCAGTCGTATGTTGCCTCGATTGTAGAGAATGTTCTCGCGGACTTTAAGTATAAGCTCGAGATGCACACTGTATCGGATGTTTACTATGATGCGACCTATAACATCACAGCGTCGGTTATAGTTATGGATAACACCACCGATGTGAGCATTTATGCTCCAAGCTATACCGTGGTTACAGATACCAAACTTGCACAGAACAGTGATAGTCTTGTAATCAATAAAGAGATAGCCATCGACTATGATTATTACAACTCGATAGCTAAGAGCTTCATTACCACCTACGGCCTTACCGATACCACATCTACTCTTATTGTGAGTATGAATGTCGGCGTTAACGGCTCTAGTGATGAGTTCGCGGCATCTAGTGAGAATGAGCATACCGTCAGCATCTCTATCCCTCTTAACGAGAGAACATTTGTTATCGAAACCAACTCCTCTGTATCCAGCCAGGATAAGGTGCTCGCAATAAATGGTGGTGCAGGCATTGGCTTCTATAAGACCAGTGCTATTGTGCTTTCTGTCGTATTCGCGCTCCTTGCGCTTGTGCTTGTAGCGTTTATCTTCCTCACGAGAAATGAGGACATTAACTACACCATCAAGGTGCAGAGAATTGTATCTGCATATAAGTCCTTTATTCAGAAGGTAATCGGTGGCTTCGCTACCAAGGGCTACCAGCTGGTTAAGATAGCATCCTTCGATGAGATGCTTGCTATCCGTGACACCATCCAGTCCCCGATACTTATGTCGGAGAACGATGACCAGACACGCACCTGCTTCTATATCCCCACCAACACCAAGCTTCTCTATATGTTCGACATCAAGGTTGATAACTATGACGAAATTTACGGCACCGAGGATGAAACCGAGGATACCGCTGATGACGAAACCGTAGTAGAGGACGCCCCTGTCGAGGTAGTTGTAGATGCTCCCGTCGAGGAAGCCCCTGTCGAGGCAGTTGTAGATGCTCCTGTTGAGGAATCCCCTGTCGAGGCAGTTGTAGATGCTCCCGTCGAGGAAGCCCCTGCCCTAGAAGTTGTTGAAGAGGTTGTCGAGGAGGCGATAGCCGAGGATAACTACGAAACTATCGACCCAACATTCCTCCCCACTAATGTTGATGAGCTTCCCATTCTTATAATTGACGATAATGACGAGGATGAGGAAGAGGAAATAACCACAGATGATGAAGATGCATTTGACGCCCCTCTTGATGACGAAGATGCCGACCTCATCAGATACGGTGCAAAGTACGATTACAGTTTTGAGGCAAAGCTTGCACTTGCTACCGATGAAACAAAGACATTCTATCGTCAGATAGCATCCTTTGCTAAGTCCTACGGTGTCAAGGTTGCCAGAAGCTGGAAGCGCGAGAGAGTATACAAGGGTAGAAATCTATTCGCTCTTATCGTATTCCGTGGCACAAAGCTTGCTATTACCCTAGCTCTTAACCCCGCCGAGATGGACGCTAAGTACCACGCGCAGGATGTGTCTATGTATAAGAAGTACGATAGGACTCCTGCCCTTATGCGTATCACCTCGCCGAGAAAGGTCGCACAGGCTATTGAGCTTCTTACCGCACTCTTTGAGGGCGCAGGCATTAAGGATAAGGCGCTCGGTATAGTAGTTCCTCACATCGAGCATAAGTCTAAGAAGACACTCATACTTGAAAACCTCATTAAGACCGAGGTTGACCCGCATACACTCGAGGATACAGTTCCCGCACCCGTTGTTGTAGAGACACCCGAGGAGGTTATTGAGGCTCCCGCGGCGGATGCTCCGGCAGAGGACGCCCCCGTTGAGGTGGTTATCGATGCACCTGTTGAGGAAATCGCAGAAGAGTGTGTCACAGATAATTTAGATGCACTCCCCGACCTAGTACCACCCGACGAGGATGAGAACGAAGATGACACTCCGATAGAGGATGACGAGGACGCATTTGATGTTCTCGACGAGGACGATAACACCCACGATTATGGCGCAAAGTACGATTACAGCTTTGAGGCAAAGCTTGCACTTGCTACCGATGAAACAAAGACATTCTATCGTCAGATAGCATCCTTTGCTAAGTCCTACGGTGTCAAGGTCGCTAGGAGCTGGAAGCGCGAGAGAGTATACAAGGGTAGAAATCTATTCGCTCTTCTCGTATTCCGTGGCACAAAGCTTGCCATTGCCCTTGCACTTAACCCCGCCGAGATGGACGCTAAGTACCACGCACAGGATGTATCTATGTATAAGAAATACAACAGGACACCTGCCCTTATGCGTATCACCTCGCCGAGAAAGGTCGCACAGGCTATCGAGCTTCTTACCGCACTCTTTGAGGGCGCAGGTATTAAGGATAAGGCGCTCGGGATAGTAGTTCCTCACATCGAGCATAAGTCTAAGAAAACACTCATACTTGAAAACCTCATCAAGACCGAGGTTGACCCCCATAGCCTAATAGATGTTCATACACATATTACGCTCCTCACAGAGCCTGACGAGGATTTAACCGTAGAGGTTATTGAGCGCGCATTAACCGCACCTACCGTTGAGCTCGAGAATATAGACTTCGTTGACGAGGTTGACGAGGTGTATGAGGAAACGGTTGAGCACCCCGGTGTTGATGTAATCGGTGTTGTATGGCCTGAGAGGGCGCACAAGAACAAGATTTACCGCTATGACCCTAATGGTGAGGTGCTTGAGGACGGAGATATCGTCCTTGTTCCCACCAGCGACAGACACAGAGGTAGGGAAATAGTTCGTAAGGCTGCCGTAGCACACGGCAACCACAAGGTAGACCCCGATACACTTAAACACCCACTTAAGAAGATTATCGCAATTGTTAAGCGCAAGCTTGAGGATGTTCTTTCGGGTACATAAAAACAAAATTCAAGGAAAGGAGAGTATTAAGATATGCTGAAAAAAGTGCTGATTGTCTTTGTGCTCTCCTTATCTATTATCCTGACCGGAATAGGCTATGCTGAGCTATCCGACGAGCTTGTTATAGCGGGTAGCGCGGTACATAAGGCGCAAGAGGGCGTCTTTATTAGAGAGGTCACGAATACACCATCGCCAGGCACGGATTTTAAGGCAATATCCTACACCTCTACCATTCTAAATAGTAGAGTGACATTAGCGGCGAATGGTACATCCACCAAGACTATCACGCTCCACCTCTATAACAACTCCGACTATGGCTATGCATATAACGGACTCATTATCGGGGAGGGCACAGACCAGTATGATAACCAAAATATTGTTATCACGGTATCGGGGCTCAAGGAGGGCGATGAAATATCGCCACACGGACAGCTTAGCTTTGATGTCAGCTTCTCCTATGATAATAAATCCAATATAAGTAATAGAATATTAAATTCTATTGTTAAGTTTGAGTTCGTGCTCGAGAGCGAGTATATCCCCGAGTTCGTTGCGAGCAACGCTACCGATCGCTTCAAGGAAATACTTGATACACCTAATGAGTTCACCGACCTATTAGCTAAGATGGACGCGTATTCCTCTAACCGTAACGACTCGTCCTACATCGGTAATGTGTATGGCGCGACCACCGCAGACTCCACATATCTAAATGAGATATTCAAGGATAAGAACGGCAATAGCCTGCTTATGCTTAATATAGGTGGTACACCGACAGATGTTACTATAATGATTAAGCGCGAGAACCTTGACGGAGATAGCAAGACGGGTCATAACGGTGAGGAAATGACAATCTACATGACTGCAGAGCATATTGATTTCGGTATGTGGCAGAATAAAACGGTACAGGTATTCGCAGCAGCCTTTACTAAGAATGCCGGAAGCGACTCTTGGACGCAGCTGGGTGTTATGTATGAGGGCAAGGCATCGGCAAATAACTACTCCGGCTCTATCTTCGCATCTAAGAACTCCTTTAACACGGATACTTGGGAGTCTACTGTCCCATATTATGGCGCTGGCGTTGGCTCTGACATCTCCGCGATAATATCCGCATATAAGGCTACACAAAAGTAGTTTTCAGCTGTGGTATTTGAGGCAAACCTAAATAAAACTACCGAGGCATTGTTTTTACAGTGCCTCGGATTTCTTTTATAATATGAAAATATAGGTTTAAGCCCCACGTTTTTTTAGTTTTATTTTAATAAAAAGGAGCAAGACCAAATGATATGCACCTACAAAAGTGTCTAACTTTTGGGTTCACTTCAAAAGCCCTGCTCCTTGCTTTATTTATGCAGTTGTCTTACCGGAGGTATCCTCGGGTGCGCTCTGTCTTCTGCGCCTTGCCTCTCTGTCGCGATAGCGGTAGAAGCGAGAGCGCTTCTTCCTAATATATATACTATACACCGCCATAATAAGCACAACGGCAACTATTGTAAGTGAGGTGATATGCACCCACAGCTCGGTTGCATCCGCGAGCTTTAGGTTCTCCCATAGTGTGTTCACACGCGACTGCACCGCGGGGGTGAAGCTGTGATAGCAGGTCGCATCCTCGCCATAGATAGCATTATACGAGCTATTGACCTCGGAGGGAAGTCTGTTATATAGCAGGTCATAGGCGGTCTCGCCACCCTCGCCCTCGTAGGCATACTCGTTCATACTCTCGATATATTCGGGATTGTCGCGAACAAGCGTGTTGGGGGATGCATAGCCGATATAGGTTGCATTCGCAACTGCAGGCTCCTCTGTTAGCATATATGCGATATATTCCTTAGCAATATCGGGGTGCTGAGCATTCTTGGGAATGCACATAGCGTCTACAAAGTAGTTAACGCCCTCCTTGGGGTAGTAGAACGCGAGATTTTCCTCCTGGTCAGCCATAATGAGGAAGTCGCCGACAAAGTATGGCGCGATAGCCGCAGACTCTGTGGTCATCTTGTTGAATATCTCGTCATTGACATAGCCTTGGAGTATAGGCTTCTGCTTTAGCATCAGCTCGAGCGCCCTATCCCAGTCATCGGGGTTTGTAGAATTGACATCAATCCCAGCCATATACATAGCGGTAGCAAAGGCGTCACGGGGGTTGTTGAATTGGAGTATTTTGCCTGCGTACTTCTCGTTCCACATCAGGCTCCAGCTCATATCCTTGACATCCTCTGGGTCTACAAGTGCCTTGTTGTAGATTATACCCATCATACCATATGTGTATGGTACTGAGTACATATTTTCGCTGTCGTAGTAGAGGTTTCTGAATTCCTCTGAGATATTCTCCCATCCCTCGATGCTCGTAGCATCAAAGGCGAGGAGCATATCCTCCTCAATCATCTTCTGTATCATATAGTCCGAGGGGACTACAATATCATAGGTAACAGCACTATTAGACAGCTTCGAGTACATATCCTCGTTTGTCGCATAGGTCGTATAGTTTACGATAACGCGCTTGCCCGTCTTCTTGTAGTAATATTCCTCGAATGCCTTGTTTACATCCATCGAGCCGTCGAAGCCGTCGGATATATACTCGCCCCAGTTATATACATTTATTGTTATTACATCACTATTCTGGACGACATTGCCTTCATCATCGGTGACATTTCCACCGAAGAATGAGCCGATAATAATACCGACGATGAGCACCGCAGACATCGCAAGAGCCACAATAGTAGCTACGCGCTTTCTCTTTCTTACCGCGCCTGTCGCAGGCTTATCACTCTTGAAGTTCGAGATTACAAGCAGGATAAACACCGTTACGATGATAATCGTAGACAGGGCATACATATCCGGCGTAACCTTTTTCTTCGTCATCGAGTAGATGAGAAGCGGAAGCGTCTGGAAGTTGGACGGGCCAACAAAATAGGATATAACGAAGTCATCAAGTGATAAGGTAAACGCCATTACCATACCCGAGAGCACCGCGGGCATAATGTTAGGAAGCTTAACCTTAATGAATGCCTGAATAGGGGTACAGCCGAGGTCGAGCGCCGCCTCGGATATAGTGTCACCAAGCTCGGTAATTCGAGGTAATACCGACACAATTACATAGGGTAGGCAGAATGTTGTGTGCGATATGAGCATAGCGAGAAATCCTATATCATCATAGGAAATCATCGGCACAACCAGGCGCAGAATGCCCATAACCGCCGCGAAGAAGAGCATCATCGACATACCTGTTACAATATCCGGGTTCATCATCGGGATATTGGTAACCGAGGTTATTGTCGCCTTCATCAGTCTGCTTCTCATCTTGTAGATACCCTCTGCCGCCATAGTACCTATGATGGTAGCTAAGAGTGCTGAGAGCACCGCGAGAATTAGCGTGTTTCTAAGAGCTGTAAATGTCTCAGGGGAGTTGAATAGCTCAAGATACCACTTGAAGCTAAAGCCGGTAAACTCAGCCGTGCTGTTCTCAGCATTGAAGGAGAAGAGCATAAGGGTGAGTATCGGAATATACAATATTCCGAAGATAAGGGATAGATATATTCTTGACGCGTATTTCATACTATTATACCTCCCTCATCGCTATCCGTGAAGCGGTTCATAACAGTAATGGAAATAAGGATTAGTATCATCATAACCATAGAGATGGCAGCACCGACATTTAATGCCCCTGTGACAAACTGCCTCTCTATCGTATCACCGATTAGCTCGAATGTACCGCCACCGAGCTTCTGCGAGATATAGAATGTGCTGATAGAGGGGACTAGCACCATCGTCACGCCGGAGATTATTCCCGACATAGAGAGGGGAAAAATAACCTTAATCAGCGTGCCCGTAGGGCTACATCCGAGGTCGGCTGCCGCCTCCCACATATTCTTATCAATCTTCGATACACAGGTGTATATCGGTAGCACCATATACGGCAAGAAGTCATATACCATACCGAATATTACAGCACCCTTTGTTCCGACTATGTGGAAAGAAGTGCCGAGCAGGGTATTAAGGAAACCACCGTCATCAAGTATCGCCATAATGGAATAGGTTCTGATGAGCAGGTTGGTCCACATCGGTAGCATAAGCAGCATTATAAATATCTTCTGGTGCTTCGGCTTCGCACGCGCTATCATATAAGCGAGAGGGTAGCCGATAAGTAGGCATATTGCCGTTGCTATAATCGACAACTCGAGCGACAGGCCGAAAATCGGCGCATAGTCGGTAAGAGATGCTATATTAGCGAATGAAAAATTACCGTCCGCATCGGTAAAAGCATAGAATAACACTATGATAAGAGGCAAAACGATGAACAGTATCGCCCAGAAAATATGCGGGGCGGCTGCAATCGAATGCATCAAGGAGCTTTTCTTTTTCATTTCCTAACCTAATTGGGCTAAAAACCCACCTTTTTCTAAAATATCAGAATTCCTCTGCTGCGTCAGCGTCGGAGAGGGTGTCAATTTCGTCCGAGAATGAGGAATAGTCACCAAACATACCGGAATATTTAGACTTTTTCATAATATGAATTGCATCAGGCTCAATATATAGACCGATGAACTGCTCGGGCGCAACATAGTCGGTGGACTGTATCATCCACTTGAAGCCCTTGATGTCAACAATTATCTCGTAATGCACACCCTTAAAGGTTACTGCGGTTACCTGACCTGTCAGCATACCGCGCTCAGGCTCTACAACATCCACATCCTCAGGGCGTACGACTACATCAACAGGCTCGTTCTTATCATATCCGCCATCCACACAGTCAAATGTGTGATGCGCAAATCTAACACGCTTGTCCGCGAGCATAACACCATCTATAATGTTACTCTCTCCGATGAAGTCGGCAACGAAGGCGTTTTTAGGCTCGTTATAAATGTCGGTTGGAGTGCCTATCTGCTGTATCTCACCGTCAGCCATAACAACTACTGTGTCCGACATGGAGAGTGCTTCTTCCTGGTCGTGGGTGACATATACAAAGGTGATACCGACAGCCTGTTGGATGCTCTTAAGCTCGTTCTGCATATCCTTGCGGAGCTTGAGGTCGAGCGCACCGAGTGGCTCATCAAGGAGCAAAACTCGGGGGTGCGAAATAAGCGCACGCGCAATAGCAACTCTCTGCTGCTGTCCGCCTGATAGCGTGCTGACACTCTTATTCTCAAAGCCTACAAGACCAACCTTACCGAGCATCTCTGTCACGCGCTCTCTTATCTCATCCTCGCCCACCTTTTTAATTCTAAGAGGAAAGGCTATATTTTCATATACATTTAGATGGGGAAACAGGGCATACTTCTGGAATACGGTATTAACCTGTCTCTTATAAGCGGGTACATCGCTTATCTCGACACCGTCAAAATAAACCTGTCCCTCATCCGCGGTCTCAAATCCGCCGATGATACGCAGTGTGGTAGTCTTTCCACAGCCCGAGGGACCGAGCAGAGTAATAAACTCCTTATCTCTAATATAAAGGTCTATACTGTCTATGACCTTCTCACCATCATAGGACTTGGAAATCCCTTTCAACTCTATGAGCTTTGCCATCTTCTTAAATTTTGGCCCTTTCTGTGTGAAGTTTAGTAGCGCACAACGCGCGCATTATATGCACTATATCGACATTATAGCAAAAACATATTGCATTTGCAATAGTTTTTTACAAATTTTTATGACAAAATATTTCGATTTAATCGCGATTAGGTGAAATTATATGCGATTATTCCGTATAGAAATACATAAAAACTTGCAAAATCTCGTAAAATCTCCCAAAATCTCGTTTATTCTCGCAAAATGTCCTCTTTTATAAAACTGCTAAGTCGTGCGAGCATCAGTGTGAAAAATACACCGAAAACCCAATACCCCTCGCCATAGTAGAAGAGTAGATACAGCGAAAAGAATGTGATAATAACGGTAACCGAAAAGGATATGTATTCAAGCACTCTAACACCATCCAACCAACCGAATAGCAGAACAAGCCGCGTTAATATACCATATCCGTCATAGCCCTCAACGGGCAATAGATTTGATATCGCAGTAACAAGATTAATATATCCGAATAGCGTGATATACCCATTTAGTGCGTTGTGGGAGAATGACGAGATAATAAACAGTAGGATATTAACAAACGGCCCCGAAATAAGGACGAATAGTTCTTCCTTGTAGCTACGAGCATCATTTTGTATTCTAAAGCCTGAAATATGGGTTAAGAGCCTACCCGTGTCGCGTTTTATGACTAAAATTGCTGTAATATGACCTATCTCGTGTATGAGTGCTGAAAGTATTGTCAGCACCGCGACATCCACCTTGTCGAACCCAAAGATTATAAGCACCCAAAAGAGCAGAGGAAATAGTCCCTCGGAAAGAAATCTCATAAATCCTAATACATATCCATTCATTCCTGCCACCTCTATATATCCTATGCGGAAGAGCAAAGAAAAAAGCAACCGATAACGATTTTTAGTTATCGGTTGCCTTAATTCTCTTTCTTTAGCATCACTTTTCGCGGCATAATAACAGACCTAGGAGATGTGATGAAAATTCTTGTATCAACACTCGAGCCGCCCTCGCGCTTAAGTCCAAACCTACTCCCCTCAAGTATCAGCGCACCCGTTTTAGCGTCAACGCCCAGCACTCGGCGCACCCTCTTTTTTCCGTCCTCGATATGACGGATACGCACACCGCGCAGTATAAACTTGCGAGTGTATGTCTCCATAAACTTTTTCGAGGTCTTTAGGTTTACATAAAATGGGAAGAACCTGTTCAAAATATTTTTTGCTATTATCATCGCAATAGATGAGTTGTCAGGCTCAAATACCCTGCGTATCATATCCATTAGTAGGGGAGGGAAGTCCGAGCGATCAAGCCGCGCCTCAAAGGTTACTATTAGATAATCGTAGCCTGCGAAGTTGTCAAGCTTACCCTCGATGCTAACGCCGCCTATACGCACGCCCTTACAGTATATATCACTCACCCAACCTAGTCCTAAGGGGCGCGAGGTGTGTTCCTCTAGCGCTGTTATGAATGCTGTTGCAGACATCGCGCCGAGCAGATGCGCCTCGGAGGGGAAAAATGACGGACGGAGCAGGAGCGACATATACACGCCCTCTTCATATTCGCCGTCGTCACCCGTTTTGCGTCTGCTGGTGAACACAACATATCTGTCGGGTACACCGTCATTGGCATATCCTCGCGCAAGCTCTGCGGTGGAGGTGAGGGCTTCATATGCTTCAATCTTGACAATACTTCCGTCGCTTGCTCTCATTGTGATGATCTGCCTCTCGGTAGCCATAGTTTCCATATCATCCATATATCGCCCTCCTCTCGCCAAATTCTTTTAGTAAAATCAGTATGCCTTACCCCAGTAAACCAGCTTCTTGGCAGCTCTGCCACAGCATACACAGGTGTCACCAATCGTCTCTATGCCGAAAGGCATACAACGAGATGTAACATCAGCAGTCTCCTTGAGCTTGAGTTCACACTCTAGGTCTCCGCACCACATAGCCTTGATGTAGCCACTCTTAGTGTCTGCAATCTCAATAAGCTCATCCATAGTGTGTGCCGACCAGGTGCGTTCCTCGCGGTTTTTGAGAGCCTTCTCGTAGAGCGCCGATCTTAGTGCCTCAAGGCCACCCTTTACAGACTCAACAATATCATCCTGCATAATGAAGGACTTCTCTCGGTTATCACGGCGTACCATTACGCACTTACCCTCTGCAATATCGCGAGGGCCAACCTCAATACGGAGCGGAACGCCCTTCATCTCATACTCGGAGAACTTCCATCCGGGAGACTGGTCAGAGTCGTCAACCTTTACGCGAATTCCTGCCGCCTTTAGTGTATCAGCAAGCTTGTTTGCGCAATCAAGAACACCATCCTTATACTGTTGGATAGGTATGATAACAACCTGAATAGGAGCAACAGCGGGTGGGAGCACAAGACCGTTGTTATCACCGTGTGTCATTATGATACCACCAATGATACGGGTAGATACACCCCAGGATGTCTGATGTGGGTGCTTAAGCTGGTTGTCGCTATCAAGGAACTGAATATCAAACGCCTTTGCAAATCCATCGCCGAAGTTGTGCGATGTACCGCCCTGAAGAGCCTTACCATCATGCATAAGAGCCTCAACGGTGTAGGTAGCGAGCGCACCGGCGAACTTCTCCTTGTCGGTCTTCTGTCCGCGTATGACAGGCATGCCGAGGTCACCCTCGAAGAAGTCTGCATAAACATTCAGCATCTGAATTGTTCTAGCCTCTGCCTCTTCGGCTGTTCTGTGCATAGTATGTCCCTCCTGCCAAAGGAATTCTCGGGAGCGCAGAAAAGGCCTTGTTGTCTTCTCCCAACGCACAACCGAGCACCACTGGTTGTAATTCTTTGGCAGGTCTCTATATGAGTGTATGATATTAGCATAGTGTTCGCAGAAGAGTGTCTCGGAGGTCGGACGCACGCATAAACGCTCGGTAAGCCTCTCGCTACCACCCATAGTAACCCAAGCAACCTCGGGCGCGAATCCCTCGACGTGGTCCTTTTCCTTCTTTAGAAGAGACTCGGGTATGAACATAGGCATATAAACATTCTCTACGCCCGTTTCCTTAAATCTTGAATCGAGTATTCTTTGTATATTCTCCCAAATAGCATATCCATAGGGGCGAATAATCATACATCCCTTAACGCTCGAATAGTCAATGAGGTCGGCTTTCTTTACAATATCTGTGTACCACTGGGCGAAATCCTCGTCCATAGAGGTAATCTGCTCGACCATCTTTTTTGTGTCTGCCATGATAATATCCTTTCAAAACAATAGTTCATCATCATACATTATATACTAATTATTTTTGTTTGTCAATACTTCGCGCGCGAGTGTGTAAGTTAAATAGGATTTTTCGCTTGTTCCTAGGCTTCACCGATATTACAACTGCATTTCTATTTGGATTTTGCCACCACAAAAACAGAATACAAAAATAGCAAATCACATCTTGATTGTTAGAATGACGGTTAGAAAATGCAAAAATGACAAAATAAAAATAAAAAATGTCATTTAAGAGTGCAAAAAGGCGATTTTTATATAAAATTTGAATTATTTTGAAAATAATACTTGAAAACCGAACATTTTTGTGATATTATGTTACAATAATAGTACTAAGTCGAAAGGTAAAGGAAATGGTAAAGTATAAAGAACTATCAAAAGAAGAAAGACGCGCTCTCTATCAAGAGGTAAGAGCCGTTTATGATAAATACGTATTTGAGGGGCTATCGCTAGACCTCTCAAGAGGTAAGCCCAATTCAGAACAGCTTGACATCAGCCAGGGGCTTCTCGCTGTTGATATGTCGCGTGAGAACTGCTATTCTCGCTCGGGCTTCGACTGCCGTAACTACGGCCTGCTCGATGGTCTACCCGAGATGAAGGAGTTTTTCTCAAACGCTCTCGGCATCCCTGCCGAGGATATAGTTGTCGGTGGTAACTCCTCGCTCCAGCTTATGTATGACGCTTTAGCGCGCGCTATGCTCTTTGGCGTTTATGGCTCGGAGAGACCCTGGTGCCGCGAGGACGGACTAAAGTGGATTTGTGTTACCCCAGGATATGACAGACATTTCGCTATCACCGAGACACTCGGCTTTGAGCTTGTATCGGTTAGAATGACCGAGACCGGCCCTGATATGGATGAGGTAGAGAGACTTGTCCTCGACCCCAAGGTTAAGGGTATATGGTGCGTGCCCAAGTATTCCAACCCGACAGGCAACACCTATTCAGATGAGACCGTAAGGCGTCTTGCTTCGATGAAGTGCGCCGCTCCCGACTTTAGAATTATCTGGGATAACGCCTATGCCATCCACGATTTTGACGAGGACGGCGACAAGCTTGCTGACATATTCGCCCTTGCCGATGAGTATGGCAACCGCGATAGAATATTCTATTTCTCCTCGACATCTAAGGTCACATTCCCGGGTGGCGGTGTAGCCTTCATTGCCGCAAGTGAGAATAACCGTAAGCAGTTTATGCCATACTTGGGTAGGCAGACCATCAGCTACGACAAGCTAAATCAGCTTCGTCACATTCGCTTCTTCGGTACTGCCGACTCGCTCCGTCAGCATATGCTAGCGCAGGGCAGACTAATTAAGGCTAAGTTTGAGGTTACCCTCGATAACCTCTCCGCGCTTGAGGGGCTTGATATCGCACAGTGGACAGAGCCTTGTGGTGGTTACTTCATCTCGCTTGATACGCTTCCCGGCACTGCCAAGAGGGTGTTTGATTTGATGAAGTCGGCTGGCGTAACACTTACCTCCGTTGGCGCAACATTCCCATACGGACACGACCCAGAGGATAAGAACCTGCGTATCGCCCCCACATACCCATCCATCAAGGAGCTTGATTTAGCTACTAAGATTTTGGTACTGTCGGTAAAGCTGGCATCCCTCGAGAAGCTCGGTATATAAAAAAACTGCGCGCATCACACGATGCGCGCAGTTCTCTTTTTAGCAGTCAACAAGTATTTAACCACATTATATTCACTCATCAGGCTAAAGACGAAAAAATATTTCTCTAGCCGATATATAGCACCTCTTTTTAATTGACAAACTATATAAAAAATGCTACAATAATAGTGGTAAACTAACATTATCCGAAAAGGAAATAGTAGAATGAATAAGCAGGAAGCCAAAACCAGAATAGACTACCTACGCGAGAAAATTGTCTATAATTCAAAGCTCTATTATGAGAATGATGCCCCGGTGATATCCGACTATGAATATGACGCTATGTTCCGTGAGCTTCAGGATCTTGAGGCAGAGTTCCCGGAATTTGACGATCCTACATCGCCTACTAAGAGAGTTGGCGGTAAGGCGCTCGATAAGTTTGAGAAGTTTACCCATAAAGTGCAGATGGGTAGTCTTACAGATGTCTTTTCCTATGATGAACTGTCCGACTTCATTGACAGGGTTAGCGCGACGCTCGGAGAGGATACCCTGTATTCCGTTGAGCCGAAGATAGACGGTCTGTCGGTTTCCTTGATATATGAGAATGGTAAATTTGTGCGTGGTGCTACCCGTGGTGACGGCTTCGTCGGTGAGGATGTTACCGAGAATTTGCGTACAATCAAGACCATACCCCTCGAGCTATCAGAGCAGATACCACACCTTGTGGTTAGGGGCGAGGTCTATATGCCACGTTCGGTCTTCGACGCACTAAATGCCGAGAGGGAAGAGCGCGGACAGGCACTGTTCGCTAACCCCCGTAATGCTGCCGCAGGCTCTCTAAGACAGCTTGACCCTAAGATTGCCGCCTCGCGTAGGCTTGCAATATTCATCTTCAATCTGCAGGATGGTTCAATGTATATGGACGGCAGAGAGGCGAAAAGCCACACCGAGACACTCGATAGGCTTGCCGAGCTCGGCTTTACCGTTCTTCCCGAGCGTGTCACGGTGAGTGGCTATGACGCGGTTAAGAAACACGTTGAATACCTCGGCGAGAGCCGCACAACCTCGCTCTTTGATATGGATGGCGCGGTTGTCAAGGTTGATAGCCTTGAGGGGAGGCGTATAATGGGTGAGGGCACCAGCACACCGAAGTGGGCTGTCGCATATAAATACCCCCCCGAGGAGAAGAAAACTAAGCTTATATCTGTGGACATCCAAGTGGGTAGAACGGGTGTGCTCACCCCCACTGCCAACCTCGAGCCTGTAAGGCTCGCCGGCACAACCGTAGCACGCGCAACCCTGCACAATATCAACTTCATTACCGAGCGCGATATTCGTATAGGTGATACAGTAGTTGTGCGTAAGGCGGGTGAGATTATCCCTGAGATTGTTGAGAGCGTACCGTCTATGCGTGACGGTAGCGAGATAGTATTTGAGATGCCAAAAACCTGCCCATCCTGCGGTCACGATGTAGTCAGGGACGAGTGCGGTGATGGTGCCGCATTCCGTTGTGTATATCCCGGATGCCCGGCACAGAGAGCTAGGCGCATCGTGCACTTCGCATCTAAGGCGGCTATGAATATAGACGGACTCGGCCCGCAGGTTGTCGACCTCTTGCTCCGCGAGGGTAAGATAGAGGATATTGCCGACCTATACGAACTACGCCACGAGGATATTGCAGGGCTTGACCGTATGGGCGACAAGAGTGCCAGAAACCTTATATCCGCGATAGAGGAGTCTAAGTCGCGCGGTCTTGAGAGACTATTGTTTGCTCTTGGCGTGCGCCAGGTCGGCGAGGTTGCAGCCGAGGCAATTGCAATAAAATTCCGTACTCTTGATGCCGTATTTTCTGCCACGGTCGAAGACTTCCTCGCGGTAGAGGATATAGGCGAGATAACCGCAAGAGAGCTTGTGGAGTATTTCTCGGATGATAACACGCGCGAGCTATGTGATAGGTTGGCATCTCTCGGCGTCAGGTGCGAGGCGGTAGCAGAGCCAAAGGGCGAGAGACTTGCCGGACTCACGTTCGTCCTCACCGGCACACTGCCCACAATGTCGCGTGATGAGGCATCCGCCCTTATCAAGAAAAACGGTGGTAAGGTCTCCGGTAGCGTTTCAAAAAAGACATCATATGTCGTTGCGGGCGATGAGGCAGGGTCTAAGCTCACCAAGGCGAAGGATCTGGGTGTTGCTATCATCGACGAGGCAGGCCTTTTAGAAATGCTGAAGTAAAACTGCATAGTTTTATAAAAAAAGCGAGGTATCTGTGAATCCTAGTTCGATACCTCGCTTTTCATATCCAAAAACTTTTCTATATCAATAAATACGATATCGTGATACACGCTATTCTTATCTGGGCTAATTGCACATGTGTAAGCCTCAAGGTTGATGATGTAAATATCTACATTCTCACAGTCGGTGAAATACACCGCAAGATCAGTGACACTGGATATTTCTAGGTCGTAAATATTGATATTCTCACAGCTCTTAAGTTCTATTTACTTAGGGCGATACACTATATTTGTTATATTAACCTTAAGGAATATGGGCGAGAGAGCATAAACGCCTTAGCGGAAGCAAGCAACACCACTACCGGCCTCACCGGTGACATCGATGGCAGGCTTCACAGCATAGGAGTTAAGCAATCTTCTGTCGGCAACAGCACTATAATCAAGTACAATAAACCTCCCAGCAGTTTTCCTTATGTATCTCCGTCACAGCTGACGGTAATATATTCGTTTGTTTCCGGATGCGGGAAGGTTAGGGAAGTGCAGTGTAAGCGGTAGGTCTCGCCATCTGTGACCGTGCCATATAGAAAGTCATTTAAGAGGGGGTGACCGATATATTGCATATGCACTCGTATCTGGTGTGTGCGCCCCGTGATGGGTGTAACGAGAACCAGTGCGTTCCCGCACGCATCCACCGATAATACCTCATACTCGGTAACGCTCGGTTTGCCACTCTTGCGCACCACTCGGCGCATCTCGCACTCTCGCTCGCGCTCAATTGGTGCATCTATTCTTCCACGCTCGGGAATGGGCTTGCCCACCACCCGTGCTAAATATTTCTTGGTAAATCTGCCCTCACGCATAGCTTTTGATAGCCTCGATGCCGATAATTGATCCTTAGCAATCAGCACTATACCGGAGGTGTCACGGTCTAGCCTTGTTATGCTGCGAAAGACGAATGGCGCATCAAAATAGGCTCGTACAGCATTGGCGAGAGTAGGTAGGCTATTGCCACGCGATGGATGTATCGGCATATTCCTCGGCTTATTTACCACGAGTATATATTCGTCCTCATATAGTATATCCAGAGGTATATCTATTGGGGGTATATGCGCGCTTTCCTCCTCGGGGAAGCGTACCTCAATTAGGTCACCATTCTTCACCATAGCTCGCATATGTACGGGTGTGCCGTTTAGTATTACATTGTCATACTTAACCTTGCCGATAAGCGACGCAGAAAAACCGAGCCGCCTCGTTAGATAGTCGCGTATTTTTATCTCGCCGGCAACACCATCTACGGTTATATGCATAATTTCCATTCTACCACCTCACGCAAATTATATCATAATAGGCTAGGGGTGTCAAGCCTAATAAGCCCTCTTAGAGGGTAAAAAATGTACTTGGCAATTCCTTGCCAAGTACACTAACCGTTGTTTACTTATCCTCGCCGATGATACGGTCGGAGAGTGCGAGCATCTCGCGCTGATACTTAGCCTTACGGCTGACTAGTATCTTGTTGTAGAGAGGATATGTTGCTACTGCCATAAGCATACCAACTACGCCAACACCTATTCCAAGAGGCATTGTTCCAAAATTTTCTCATTTACGGCTATATTTTATACCATAGGTATTTTAGATATTTTTCTAAAATATTTATGTTCTATTAAAGAATTAGAGAAAGCGTAGCCCACGCAAGTCCGTAATAACTTACCACCGCCACCAGATCATTTATCGTTGTAATGAGCGGCCCGGATGCTACCGCAGGGTCAACCCCTGCCTGATGTAATGCCAGAGGAATTGCCGCCCCCGTCATACCGGATATCATCATCGCGAAGCACATAGCACCACCGACGCACCCACCAACAGAAAGAGAGAATATAGCATCATATCCTGATAGGGCGAGATATCCCCATACAATAGCGGTAGAAACAAGCCCCATCACAGCACCGAGTAGTAGTGCAACGCGCGTCTCCTTAAATACTATGCCGAGTCTGTCTAATATGCCTAATCGCTCACCACCCACAAGCGACCTGACCGTCACCGCAAGCGATTGCGTGCCGACATTTCCCGCCATTCCCAGAATCAGCGACTGAAATGCTACTATCATAGGTAGTTCTGCTACCACTCCCTCAAATATGCCAACAACCGCCGAAACAACAAGACCCAAGAAGAGCAGTATTATTAGCCAGGGTAGGCGTTTTCCGAGGCTTTTTGCGAGCTTTTCGCCACTTTCTTCCTCGGTCCCCAGTGCCGCTAGCTTTGCGTAGTCATCTGCAATACTCTCGTCAACCAACTCTGCTATATCGTTCGAGGTTATAACGCCCACCAATATCCCATCCTCTCTTAGAACAGGTATCAGCGGCTCTTCATAGGCGCGCACGCGCTCTATGCTCTCATCTATTTCTTCGGTATCATATACAAAGGGGAACGCCGGGTGTATCAGCTCATCGAGGCTGTTACTACTCCGGGCTATAATCAATTCGGCAAGGTCGATAGCACCACAAAACACCCCGGCCTCATCCGTTACGAAAATCTTCTGTATATTGTCATTCTCCGCCGCCATAGCAACCAGAGCGCGCATAGCCCCCTTGATGTCAAGAGAACTCTTTATGCTAATATAGTTTGTGCTCATTCTGCCGCCGAACACATCCGGCGAATACGAGGTTAATAGTTCAATATCCTCCTTGATCCCCTCATCCTCGATAAGCTCCATTACCTCGGAGCGCACATCTTCGCTCAGCTCGTCTAGTACGTCCTTGGCATCGTCGGCATCCATACTCTCTATCATATCGGCTATTGTATCTAGCTCGACCTCTCTTAGATACTCGCCTGCATCAGTAAGATAGGCAAGTATGTCTGCAGCCTTCTCTGCGCCAATTACTCGAAGTAGACTGTCGCGCTCATCCTTCGTCAGTTCTTTGACGGCCTCTGCAATATCATAGTCGTGATAGTCCTCAAGTTTCTCTCGGAGCTCCTCGCCCTCGCAACCGCTACGTATGAGATTGAGTATGGCTTTTTGATAATTGATTACTTCGGTTTGTGCAATACTGTTTTTATCCATTGACGCCTCCGGATATTATATTGTGGTATTCAATAAATAGTAGGGAAAATAATGTATTTGAAGATGCTTTTAAGCCTTGGCACATCAATTCAATATTGATCGCAAGCTGTTCGGAATAAACTAGCAGGTAATTTTTAGCCATAATATCACCTCTTTGGGTATATTATATCACATTGTAACTTAAAAAATCAACGGCTTGCCGTTGTATATCATCACAAGCCCTGCACTAAGCAACGCACCGCCTATAATATCGGTGATCCAGTGCACGCCTGAGATAAGTCTGCCTATCACCATAAATGCGGTGAAAGCTACGATTGCAATGATAGCGCACCGCCTGAGAACGGTATTTTTGATACGAACGTTCAACTGCATCGCTGCCGTCGGCATTACACACATAACAAGCATCGTTGTTGATGACGGATACGAGGCTTCGAGGTATCCGTCAATGAGTGTAGGTCTGTAATTGATAACTACCATCTCAAAGAATATGTATGCTGACATTACAACGATATAAAACACACCGAGCGCTAGAATGCTGTTATCTACCTTCCAAAGACTTTTGCGCTTAATCAGTTGCGCGAGTCCGAGAATGGCAAATCCAAGTGCCATGGCTATCGGGACAAGCCCCAACCAATCGGTTACG
>JAZOPN010000010.1:0-6953 GCA_045655565.1 Eubacteriales bacterium
ACGCGCGAGATTAGTTCACACCCATATAGAAAAAGAGCATTAAAAAAGAGGAAATTCACAGAATTTCAACCTTAAAAACAGGAAAATATAAAAAGATTAGAGCGAAACTATCGTTTTTTACGATAACTTCGCTCTTTTTAAGGTTTGCCCTAAATGAAGCAGCCCCTTTTGGTAGTAAAAGTTTCACCTTATTAACAACCAACCGTAGGGTGGTTAAGTAATTCTGATGCATAATGTGGGAATGGAGCCCGAAGCCGTATTTACATACGGTGAGTTAGGTGACATTCGTGCATTAGGTGCAGAATTAGTAACCAACTTTCTCCCTAAGTATAATATTATTTCTTATTCAAAAATAAACTTGCCGAATAGGTGTGGGCGGTGGAAGCTCAATGCCTGGCCCTCGGTAACATCATTCCACGCAAGGAAGTTAGGTTCCTCTGCGACCTCAACACACTTGTAGCAGTTGGCACGCATAATCTTACCGGGATAGAGCGTGAAGGTCGGGAAGAACATACGCACTGTGTCGGCGGGCACCTTATAGGTGATAGACCAGCCGTCATTACGACGACTAATCTTAGCGTCAAATAAATTTCTATTCTCGGGTACAAGCCTTACAAGTGTCTTTATTGATGTGCCGATACCGAAGTAGTATATACCGTTCGGGTTGAACTCAATGTTCATATACCTCGGATCATCCTCAATGGGCGAGAAGAAAAACTCAAGGCAACTGTCAAGACAAGGCTCTGCGAGAAAGTCCTTACCCTTGGCGGGGCTATGTGGCTCGGTTGTCGAGAGCTTAACATAGATACCACTCTCGTCATAGCACAGCTTAGCCTCAGCGGACACATTATCCTTGGTGTCCATATATGGAACATCAATCTTAATAGCCTCGATGCTCGCCCAATCGGGCTTCTCTGTCGCGAGGCGCTTAACTATATACTCTTTCATTAGATAAACTCGCCCTCCATAATATTCTCTCATGCGTACACGAGAGCAAAACATTTTATACATTATGATTATATCATCCGAGCTAATTGATTGTCAATATCCAAAAACAGTAATTTTGAGGGTTAAACGAAAGTTAATCGAAACCAAACGAAAGAAAAAACTTGCTTTTTTCGCGATAGTATGTTATATTCGAAGAAAAAAGGAGAGTACCTTATGAATATAGCAGTTGAACAGCGTAGATCCGAGATAATGGAGCTGATACGCAAAAATGGAAGTGTACGCGTGGCAGATCTCAGCCGTATATATGGAATATCCGAGGTAACAATCAGGTCGGACCTAGAGTATCTGGAGTCGCAGGGCGAGTTAAGCCGAGTACACGGAGGTGCGGTAGGAACGGGTAAGCTGTACGCAAATATGGACCTATCCGAGAGGTATATGACAAACGCCGGGTCGAAAAGGGAGCTGGCAACCGTGGCGGCGGGGCTAATCGAGAACAACGACACAATAATGATGAACGCGGGGACAACCCTCGCCTATGTTCTGCACGCGATACAGGGCAAAAAAAATATCTCCATCGTGACAAACTCGATACAGAACGCCCTTGAAATAAGCTCGTATCCCGGGGTGAATGTCATACTGCTCGGAGGTGAGATCGACGCGAAGTACCAATTCACCTACGGTAATGACACCCTCACCCAACTTGAAAGATACCACGCCAACAAGTGTATAATATCGGTTGACGGTATCACCGAACGCGAGGGATTGACGCTATATTATGCCAACGAGTCGGGTATCGTCAGGAAGATGATAGAGCTCAGCGACAAGGTAATAGTCGTGGCAGATGCCTCAAAGCTTGGAAGGAGCGCGTTCTCGCGCATTGCGTCGCTCTCGGATGTGGATGTGCTCGTAACCAACCGTGGCTCAGACGCCGGAGAACTCGAGGTCATACGCGAGATGGGTAGCAAGGTCGTCGAAGCATAGCGTGAAAAAATCGCGCTAATATGGGTCTACATTATTGACAAGCGCGCGTGGATGTGTTAAAATATATATGCACGAAAAATGGTAAGTAATACGAAAGCAAATACAAAGTAAAACGAAAGAGGATGGGTATGAAACTTTATCTTGGACTTGATATAGGTACAACCTCTCTAAAGGCTGCGGTATTCGACGAGAAGGGCAAAAGGCACGGCATCAGGCGCGTGGACTACACTCTGGATACCGATGCCGAGCGTGGCTTCATCGAGTTTGACCCCGAGAACTACATCAAAATGTGTGAGGATGTCATAAGAGAGCTTAGCGAGGAATGCGGAGAGATAACCGCGCTGTCGATAGATACACAGGGCGAAACGCTGATACTCGCGGACGAGGATGGCAAGCCTCTCTACCCCGCTATCGTATGGCTTGATAACCGCGCGACCGACGAGGCAGACGCTATCACCGAGAAGTTCGGCACGAAGCGTGTGTATGATGTAACAGGACAGCCCGAAATAACCGCAGGATGGCCGGCATCTAAGCTTATGTGGGTGAGAAAAAACAGACCGGATGTGTTTCTGGGCGTGAAGAAAATATTTATGCTTGAGGACTGGGTGCTCTATCGTCTGACAGGCAATTTTGTCACCGAGCCTACTATTCAATCCTCTACAATTTATTATGACATACATAATATGTGCTGGTGGGACGAGATGCTCGATTTCATCGGCGTTAGTGCCGACGCACTGCCCAAGGTGGTAAAGAGTGCCGAGGTTGTCGGCGAATACCGCGGTATTAAGGTTGTGTCGGGTACGCTCGACCAGATTGCAGGTACAATAGGCGTCGGCGTGGTCGACGAGACGCTTATCAGCGAGATGACCGGTACCATTATGGCTATATGCGTAATGAAGTCCGAGGCCCCCGAATACAACCCCGAGAGCATTGTTCCCTGCCACCTGCACGCTATCCCCGGCAAGTATTGTATGATACTCTGGTCTGCTACGGCAGGTATGGCGCTTAAATGGTTCCGCGAGCAGTTCGCTAAGGACCTGTCATTCCGCGAGCTTGACGAGCTGGCAGAGAGTGTCAGCCCCGGGTGCGACGGCATGAGTATGCTGCCCTACTTCTGTGGCTCTACGATACCGAACTACAACCCACAGGCTACTGCGACATTCTCCGGTGTCACCCTCTCGCATACGAAGGCGCACTTCGCGAGGGCTATTATGGAGGCTGTTGCATTTATGCTTAGGTCGAGCCTCGAATATGTTGATGTCCCATCCGACAGCCAGATTCGCATCACAGGTGGTGGTGCATCCAGCCCGCTGTGGGCAGGCATCAAGGCTGATGTAACCGGAATGAAGCTCGACACCGTGGATGAGGCGGAGACCGCCTGTCTCGGTACTGCGATACTCGCGATGGTTGGTGACGGTGCATACAAGAGCATTGAGGATGCGGCGCGCGCTACCGTCAAGACCAAGAAATCCTACACGCCCTCGGGTGCTTCCTATGAGAGGGCATATGAGAGTTATCGTGCTCTCGATAATCTGCTTAATAAGAAAAATTAATCATAAAGGAGAAAACAACAATGTACACGCCTTATAAAATTCGCGCTCCGTTCTTTGAGATCGGCCCCAAGTGCATTATGTGGGGAGAGAGAATGCTAAGACTCGCAAAGGTGGTTGACAAGATTGCGTACAAGTATGACCTTGACATTATCGTAACACCTCAGTATTCCGATATCCGTCTTCTCGCTGAGAACACAGAGAACCTGCACATCTATGCACAGCATATGGACCCCCTGTATCCCGGTCGCGGTCTCGGCTCTGTTCTTCCCGAGGCTGTTAAGGAGGCAGGCGCTGTCGGTGTAATGCTCAACCACGCGGAGAAGCACCTCACCCTTGATGTAATCCGCGAGACAATCAGACGCGCTGACGAGGTGGGTCTTGCTACTATCGTATGTGCTGATAGCGTGGAGGAGGTTATGGAGGTCGCTAAGATGGGCCCGAACCTCATCGTCGCAGAGCCTACCGAGCTTATCGGCACTGGCGTGGCAAGTGATATGAAATATGTAGTTGACACTATCGAGTCTGTCCGCAAGATTAACCCCGATATTATGGTTCTTCAGGGTGCCGGTATTTCCGGTCCTGACGATGTAGCCAATGTTATTCGTGCAGGCGCACAGGCTACCGGCTGCACCAGCGGTATAATGAAGGCTGCTGACCCCGAGGCTGCCGCAGAGGAGATGCTCTGGGCACTTCGCAGAACCTGGGACGAGGTACACGGTAAATGAAAGAGATAGTAGCTTCTGCAATGAATGCCTTTGCCACCGAGGCAGAGAGCATACTTGAGACAAGAAAGGTTATCGACGAGGCAGAGTTCGCTCGCGCTGTTGAGGTGCTTGCTAAGGCAGAGCGCATAGCATCCGCCGGTTGCGGACACACGGGTATCGCCTGCCAGCACTTCTCTCACCTTATGTGCTGTATCGAGCGTCCTGCGAGATTTATCTCGCCTGCCGAGGCGGTACACGGTGGTCTTGGCTACCTCAAGGCAGGGGATGTAATTCTTCTCGCCTCTCGCGGCGGTAAGACAGACGAGCTTCTACCCATCGCGGATGTATGCCGCGCCAAGGGTGTAACGGTTATCGGCGTTACCGAAAACCTCTCCTCGCCCCTTGCCGAGAAGTCTGATATCGTTCTTGCTATGAAGGTTACGCGCGAGTGTGACAAGTACAACTGCCAGGGTACAACAAGCTTTGCTGTAACCTGTGCTATCTTCGATGCACTCCAGTGCGCTGTGCTCGACTACACCGACTTCAAGAACGAGAAGTTCGCGGTAATCCATCCAGGCGGTGCCGTCGGCAAAAGACTTAACAAATAATAATTAAAAAAATAATTTTATATTGAAGGAGAATTTTTACTATGGAATTCAAGGTATTTCAAAAAGAGCTTGAGCTTCAGTCCAGAGGTTGGATCCCCACCTTCCACGATGTTTCTCGCGAGATCGTAGAGATTGTTAAGGAGTCCGGCATTAAGAACGGTACTGTATGTATCGCATCTCACCACACCACCTGCTCCGTTATGATTCAGGAGTGCTCTCACGACATCGACACATTCGATCTTGAGTATCTTCAGCACGACCTTCTCGACATTATGCGTAAGCTCATCCCCGACTACACCAACGAGGGTGACTACCGTCATCCCGGCCCGCTTCACGCACAGTTCGGCCGTTTCGTTAAGGAGCCCGGCAACTACACCTCTATGAACACCGACGGTCACCTCCGTTCTGTATTCTTCGGCAGAAGCGAGACCATGACCATTAAGGATGGCGTTCTTGACGGCGGTGAGTTCGCTCACATCTACTTCATCGACTGGGATCACGTTCGTGCTCGTCGCAGACAGCTCAACGTAACCGTTATGGGTACAACCGGTGAGCTTGAGAACGACAGAAAGTATCGCGGTGGCGCAGTTATCAACACCTACCGTAAGTTCACCGAGGATGAGATGGCTGACGATCCTCGTTACACCCTCCAGCTCGACGCCAGATACGAGGACTAAGAGGTGATAGTATGAGAATTATTCTTGATACAGCGAACCTTGAGGACATCAAGTATTTTAACACACACTTCCCCATCGAGGGCGTTACCACCAACCCCACTATCCTCTCTCGCGAGGGTGGCGATGTGCTTAAGCTCCTCTCTGACATCCGCGCTATCATAGGCGAGGACAAGGAACTTCACGTACAGGTTACCGAAACCGAGTATGAGAAAATCGTTGAAGAGGCAAAGGCTATCGTTGCATTCCTCGGCAACAAGAAGAACACCTTCGTTAAGATCCCTGCTACCCCTGTTGGTCTTCGTGCTTGTAAGACACTCTCCGACGAGGGCTACGGCATCACCGTTACCGCTGTTCTTACCGCGGCACAGGCTATGCTCGCATCCAACGCAGGTGCAGCATATGTTGCGCCCTATGTTAGCCGCCTTGAGAACATCTGCGCTGACGGCGTAGGCACTGTTGCTGATATCGCAGAGATCTTCTCGATGTCCGGCACAACCTGCCAGATCCTCGCAGCTAGCTTCAAGACCGCAAAGGAGGTTCTCGACTGCGCAGTTGTTGGCTGTCACACCGCGACCATCGGTAGCGATGTTATGCACAAGCTAATAAGCCACACCACCACAGATACCTCTATCGCAGGCTTCGAGGCTGACTGGAAGCGCGCTTTTGGCAACAACACCATCCTTGAGCTTCTTAAGAAGTAATCACTAAAAATGAGCCGACCTATCCCCATTTTTCGGGTGGCAGGTCGGCTTTAATATTAGGTATTGCTTTTACGGGGCGGTTTATTATCTAATTATCGGTTCTTCTTTAAGACTTGCGGTGAGGGCATAACACAATAATCTGCGGCTGCTATTATGACGGATGGGAAGTATTCGGTTTCGGGTTGCCGGAGCATACCGTAATAAAAAACGAGCAAATGCTAATGGGTGATGTTCTTATCGGAGAATTTGAAAAATACCACTAAGTGCGAGCATCGCATTTGACCGGACAAATACACTTGGGCTAAGCCCAAGCAGAAAAGAGAGAACAAAACGGTTTATAGCCGAAAATGTCCTCTCTTTTTCTGTTAGTGAAGTTTTCGCTGTCGCGAAAGTGAAGTTGCTATGCAGTGAAGTTTGTGCTACACACAAGTGAAGTTAAGTTTGCCCATAACTTCGCCATCAGGCGAAACTTCACTCACGAAGTGAACTTCACTATCGGAGATAACTTCACTTGCCCAAAGGGCAAACTTAGTTTTAGCGTGTTCTCCGTTAAGGATAACACGCTAATGCCATCGCCTTTTTGTTTTAAGGGTGAACAACTATACAAAATAACCGAGCATCGCAGTAATATTTATATTACATAGCAATCGAAACCTTTTCGCAGTGTAAATATGTCGGCACCAGCAATCAGCATTTTTTACCTAAAATATAGATAGATTGGTATTGATATTTGAAAATGAATATGCTATAATGGTCTAAACAGATGCATTATACGCATAGT
>JAZOPN010000011.1:0-15550 GCA_045655565.1 Eubacteriales bacterium
ACACCGACAGAGGCTACTAACGAGTTCAAATATGATCAATTCAATCAGGTAGCCCCCGATGTGCCTACTGCATATATCCTTGCATTCCTTAAGGACTATACATTCACAAAAGGCAACGCTTCGATGACGAACGGTCACGAGAATTCAACCGTTTTCATCGATTATAACGGAAAGAATATTCTCTTTTCCAATAAGAACATCAACGTTATGCTCATCAGTGGCGCTTTTAAGTTCTTAATTGACGGTGCTGATGCAGAAGGCAACCGTGCGACAGTATCCTCTAGCATGACTAAGGGTGCGATCCTCCGCGACATGGCAGTAGATGAAAATTCATTATTTGCTATCAGTGGATGCCACATAGTCTTTAAGGATGGTAGGAGCGAGTCTTCTATGCTCCAGTTGTGCAGTGGCTTCTCCTACATTTACAATAATAAATTCACTTACACGGGTGAGCTTGTAGACACCGCTCCAACCAGCGAGCACTATATTCGTATGCTCGACGTGTCTAACACCTCGAAGTCGTATGTATATGACTGCGAATTCGACCACGTGAGCACCGTAGAAAATATTAATACCAAAGCACTTCGTATGTCCGGAGGTGCTCTCAGCTATTGCTATGCGAAAAACCTCAAGATAAATACCACTTGCGCGGTGGATATGTACAGTACAAAATCAGGTGCGAGGTTCTACCTTGCAGATTCCGATGTAGCCACCACCGCCGTACCATACAGTGCTAACAGTGCTAATGCGCCGCTCTATATCACCGATACAGTCACGCGCTCTCCTGTCACCGAGGTCGCAACAGGCTATACTTACTTCCTCTTTGGCAGTGGTAAAAACCGCGTAATAACGGCAACAGGTGAGGTTTCGGGCGGTAAATTCGAAGAGGGATTTGGCTTCTGCCTGACAGGCGAGGAGAATGTGTTTGTAGTGGGAACTAATAATATATCATTAAATCAAATCTTCACTAGTGGAATGGTGCTCCAGGCAGGAAAGCCTGCTAACGTCTATGGCACATCTCTTGCCGAGGGCTCGACAGTAACTGTAAAGGTTGGCGACCTCGCAACCGCCACCGCCGTCGTCACCGATGGTAAATGGTGTGCGACATTTGAGAACCTTCCATACGCAACAGATGTTGATATTGTCGTAACAGATGATGTCGATGGTTCTATGCCAACCGTAGTGTATAATATCGACATAGGCGAGATATGGGTGATGTCTGGGCAGTCCAACTCGGTTTACGATGTAACCGATATGGAGGACTATGACGAGTACCTTGCTCTTGCCGATAACTACAAAATAAAGGCCTATATTATGCCACAAGGCTCATCTATGGTCGAGGAAACCGAGACCGAGGCAAAATGGCACACTATCGATAAGGCATGGCTCACATCGCAAGCTAACAGAAGCAATAAGGCGAAAATAGGTCTTTCTGCGATTGCCTATGTTATGGCTACGCGCCTCGCAGTTGAGCTTCCGGAGGGCGTGACCGTTGCTATTATCGATGCTAATGTTGACGGCTCAAATGTCCAGACCTGGATGGATTATGATGTTGCGAAAACCTATGCACTATCCTATGCCGAGATATATAAGGCTTACTATGACGCATATGTTGAAAATGGTAATGCTTATCCGACCGAAGAACAGATGAAGGAAAAGGGCATCACCACCGGCTACATTGAAGAAGGGAGACAATATGCAAAAATGCCTACTGCCTGCTACAACTATATGATAGCACCATTGGAGGGCTTCTGTGTCAAGGGTACTATCTGGTATCAGGGTGAGGGTAACGGCGGCTCGGTAACCGAGACAAGTGATGGTGGATACACCGGCTGCTGGCGCGCGGTAAGAGAGTCCTTCCGCAAGGCATTCGGTGGCGATGAAAAGCTTCCAATGTTCGTGATACAGATACCCCAATACTTCCAAACACACTCCGAGCTTAAGGCTCTTCAGTGCAGTATGGTTGAGGAGGATGATAATTGCTATGTAGTATCCAACACCCTCGAGGGCCCCGTATTTTCGACAGAAGACCTCCACAACTCGTCTATGAGTGACTCTATGGTACACTATGCTAGAAAATCGCCTATGGGCATCGCTCTTGCGGCAAGTATTCTTGAGAATATTTACGGCAAGTCAGGCCTCGCCGCACCTAAGGTGCCCAGCGTTGAGGCTGACGGCTCATCCATAAAGATTACCCTTGACCGCGATTTTGAGGTAGCTTGGGGCGAGGAAATTGTAGGATTTGAGTTAGCGGGCGCCGATGGTGTCTACAAGACCGCAAGTGCTGTTGCCGATGGCAGGACCATCACGCTTACGGCACCCGGTGTCATAGCTCCAAAGGCAGTTAGATACGGCTTTGGAACAGCCTCCTTCGAGATGGAGGACGGAAGAGTATTAACTCTTGACAGAGATCTTTACACATACACTGCGACCGCAATTGACGGTTCGCTTGATAGTCACGGTAAGAAAATCTATAATGTCACAATAACAGAAAAGGTAACCGGAGATGTTCTATACACATTCACCTCGGATGATACACAGGTAGTGAGATGTAGGGGAACTGGCAATGTGGTTGCTACTAACGGACAGACGCTTCCCGTCTTCAAAATAACCGTAGAATAGGGAGGGTATATGAAAAGAATTAACAAAACTGTTGTACTTCTAGCACTTGTAGTGCTTCTCGCCCTATCCTTGTTTTCCTGTGCTGCACCGCACGAATGCCCACCGCATTTAGATGCTGATGGCAATGGCTTGTGCGATGAGTGCGGTAAGCTTGCTGAGGGCATTGACCTATCCTCTATCAGTATTGTAGGTGCCGAATATTTCTATGATGGCGTGGCGCACAGCCTCGCGGTCAAGGGTACACTTCCCGAGGGCGTAACAGTCAAATATGAGGGAAATGAGAAAACCCAGCCGGGTACATATACAGTAACGGCTAAAATCTACTACAATGACGCATATCTTGAGGGTTACGACCTTAAGGCAACTCTAAAGATTAAACCCTTGTCCGAGCTTAGCATTCCGGATGTTTCTATGTCCTCAAGAGAGGTAACATATGACGGTAAGGCGCATAGCCTTGCTATCCTCGGTACTCTTCCCGAGGATGTTACGGTAGAGTACACAGGTAATGACAAGACCGATGCGGGTGATTATACCGTAGTAGCGAAGTTCTACTACAAAGGCGTGTATATCGAGGGACGCGATATCACAGCGCACCTCAGCATTGATAAGCGTGATCTTACATCTGTCATCGATAGACTTGGCTTCGCCTCCACCACCATCGTATACGATGGTGCATCGCATAGCGTTTTCGTAGATGGCGCGGTACCGGATGCTGTTGAGGTTAGTTATCAGGGTAATGGCGTGTCTGAGAGTGGCGAGCATACTGTGTATGCTATATTTACACTTAAGGATACCGCAAACTACACTCTCTCGACCACAAGACGAGAGGCAACAATCAATATTATAAACCCCATCCTCGCAGCAGGTCTTTCATTTGCGGGCAAAGAGGTTGTGTATGATGGCACAGTACATAATGTCGCGGTCACGGGTCTTGAGAAGCTCACGGGCAACATTACATTCCTCGGCTACGAGGGTAATGGACAGAAGGATGTCGGTACATATACCGTTACCGCTAAATTTGCGGTAGGTGGCGTTCACGAGCCGGCGTATGATATGACGGCAACAATTATAATCAAGGTGTCTGAAATAGATGCAAGCATCGAGACCACTTATTATGAAAAGGTGTTTGATAATGTTGCTATCCCACGCCCCGAGATTGTTTGGGGTAACACAAATAAGGATGAAATTGATGTTACAATAAATGGAGTATCCGCGGCTAAGTATCCCGGCACCTATACCATCAGGTATAGCTTCGCACCTAAGGCGGGACTTGAGGGCAACTACAAGGCTAAGGACGATATTGTGGTAACAATCAAGATTGCCCACAATTCAGGAATGGATGCTACCGAGGGGTTAAAGTACACATTCGTAAATGACCACTATTGCGTTGTCGGCTATGAGGGTACATCTACTGTTGTGGCTATACCCTCGACCTATTCGGATGGCGTGAACACTGCTCCCGTTACAACTATCTCTAAGAGCGCATTCCAGAATAGTGCGATAGAGTATGTATACATTCCCGACAGTGTTGATACCATAGGTGCTGAGGCGTTCTCGGGATGTACTGCTCTTATCTCGGTAAGGATGTCCGAAAACCTCGCGACACTCGGTCAGGCTGCATTCCGTGGCACAGGTATTACCGAGATTAGCCTGCCCGATACGGTTATATCTATTGGATATGCCGCACTTGAGGGCACCCAGTCGCTCGAATACATAAGAATACCGTTCGTCGGTGGCAGCGCCAAGAGCTCCCACGGCTTCTTCGGCTACATCTTTGGCGCGGCACTTTACACGGCTAACGATGACTATGTTCCGGCATCTCTTCGTACAATAGTTGTGGGCGCAGGCGGAAAGAGTATTCCTGCATATGCATTCTATGGTCTGTCAGCCGTTACCGGCATCACTATTAGAGAGGGCGTAACCGAGATAGGCAACCTAGCATTCTACGGTTGCTCGTCTCTTACCGATATATACATCCCCGCGAGTGTGGTTAGTATTCCTGCTGACGCCTCGGCAGAGGTATCTCCGTTCTACGGATGTAATGAAGACCTTCTTATCGTCTTTGGCTCTGCACGGGAATACGGTAAATATTTCAACTATGTAAGCGATGAAAAGTGCGCTCTAGTTATATATAATAAGAGTTATGAGGACTTCCTTATGAATAAGGACGAGTATCGCGAGGTGGATGTAACCGACGCCACCCTCGCAGGTATTACCAGAAATGATAGGCTTATCCCGAACTTTAACCCGAATGTCACCGATTATGAGATAGAGGTTGATGTAAACGTTGGATATGGAGAGTTTGCGGCTCTTGCTAACTCCTCGGTTGCAACCATTCTTGAGGTTGTAAAGCCCACGAGTGCAAACGGTGGTAAATTCATAGTAACCGTATCCAGTGCCGATGGTAGCTCCACCAAGACCTATACTGTCGTATGTAAAACAGTCGGCACGTTTAACTCCTCATCTGAAATCACGGTTAAGAATGATGCTGAGGGCACCGTTGTCTATGTAGTAGATGACGGATTTAAGAGTACCGGTACATATTGCAAAAATAAGCTTGAAGAGATTGCGAACCTAACAATCTCCTTTGCTATCAAGTCTGAGAAGTTTGCTACACTCACTACCGAGGTCGGCGAGGATGGTATAACTCGCTATGTGATGGACGAGGATGGCAATTACACCTACACAATCAGCGATGAAAATCAGGAAAACATCGACTTCTGGCGCGATGTACTGACTACCGCCGGTAGCCGTGCAGAGATTGTGTCCCACACCCATACACACCAACCCTGGGGCTACAATGACCTCGGAGGTCACTACATCGCTACCAATAGTAAAGGCAATGCGTATATCGCAAGTGCTCCCGCTCCCGAGGGTAATATTACTAAGGAGATATATGCATCGAGCCAGATAATGAGAGAGGTTCTTCTGCAGCCAGGTATTGCGATGGTTACCGCAGGTCTTGCTCAGAAAAGCACTGATGTAACACTTACGGCGGACTATTCTACTACGCTCTCGGATGCTATACTACGCCTAGAGGCAGATACACAGGTAAATCTTGCCGGTACAACCATCACGCTATCGTCTGATACAGAGATGCTCCTTAATCCCGTTACAGTAACTATCCCCGCGGGCACCGTTATCACTACTACCGCAGGTATTACGAATGGTATTATTGAGAAGGGCAGTGTCGTAACAGTTTCAAGTGCCAAGATTACCATACCTGCGGGAACGGTAATTAAGGGCTATGATGGGCCTTACTATGATATCCATGAGCAGGCTATCGAGGACGGTACTCTTATAGGCTCCCGTTCGACGGGTAAAGACGGACCGTATGTGGCTAGTCAATTTGCTAACAATGTTGACCTTAGAATGAAGCTCGAGAGCTATATGATAACCTCTGCGAGCAATGACGCATCGAATGCCGACACATGGATTGGCTATATCGACAACGCACTCAAGAAGGGCGGCATCACCGCATTCTGTATCCACGCGATTGTCGATGATGTCACCGCAGGATATGGTGCCGGTGAGGAGAACCAGGGTAGTCACAAGATATCCAAAGCACAGGCGGATAAACTCTTCGGCTATACCGAGTCGCTTGGTGACAGAGTATGGGTTGCTAAGCTTACCGACGCTATGCTCTACTACTATGAGTGGTCGACAGCCAAGGTTGCCTCTAAGTATGAGAATGGCAATATTACCGTCACTCTTACCGACGAGGAGAGGGATGATATCTTTACTATGCCACTTACCGTTAAGGTTAGCGTTCCCGCTCTATGGGATTCGGCAGTAACTGATGACGGCAGAACACTTGAGGTGAAGAGGAATGACGATGGCTCAAGCTATGTGCTTGTAGATGTCGCACCCGATAGCAATGTTATTATCTCTGCAAAGTGACCTAATAAAATTATTTAATACTAGGGTCTGCCCACGCTTTCGCCGGGGCAGACCCTTCTCTTTATTCTGCTTTTTTTGTCTATCTTTATTCCTTCGCGGATCACCTCAGCGCATAAGGAGCAGAAGTGTATTATGAGCGAAAAGGAAGTTGTACCTGCTATCACAACCGTATAAATTTTTGTCCCATAGCATAGCGTTTGGCAGTGCTATGGGCTTTTTTTTGACATATTATGCTATGGGTATTCGTATATTCTTTATATTGACACGGCGCCATTATAATGGTAAAATATATATGATATGTTTTTAGGGGCGGGCGCCCTCTCGATATAGATAGGAGGACGGTTTTATGGCAGACAAAACCAAACTTTTGAGTTACATAATAGATACTGCGACAGACCTCAGCCGCGAGGATGGCAGAAATGCTACATTGGCGCACTATTTTGCGGTTGCAATGCTTAAGGTGGCGTGGCTCGCCAGGATAGGCTCGCTTTGGGAAAAGGTGCGCGAGATGGGCGCGGCAACCGAGATAGCCGAGTGCATTGATGCCATAGGTATCAAGTCTTTGTCACCCGAGCAGGCGGCAGAGGCACTCCTTGAGTTTATACATAGCGATAGTTATAATCCCACGATAGATGAGGCACTTTGGGGCAAGCTTCAGGTTAGTGCCGAGTTTATGGCATCCTCGGACGGTCGTTCACGCGTTACCACCCTCGACTATGCTAAGGCTATTGTTGGGGAGGAGTCCGGTGAGCTGATTGAGCGTATACGCTCCTGCGCGACGAGCAAGACGAGTGCGCCCACAGGCGCGCCTGATGCACCCGCCGAGCCACCCAAGAAGAAACGCTTCAATTTCGGGGACAGGCGCGGCGGTGCCAGGACGGTCGGCAAGTCATTTGGGGGTAGATTTGGCGCGAGAATAGCCGAGGAGGCAGAGCTTGGCCCCATCAGCGAGGCAGAGCTTACCGAGCTTGTAACCAATGTCAAGAAGATACACCAGGGGTTAATATCTACAATCTTTGGTCAGGACCACGCGATAAACACCTTTGCCGCAGGTTACTTCCAGGCGGAGCTTATGAAGCGCACAAGGAATATCACGGGTAAGCCAAAGGCTACCTTTCTCTTTGCAGGCCCTCCCGGTGTCGGCAAGACATTCCTTGCAGAGCGCGCGGCAGAGCTTCTTGGTCTACCATTCTGTAAGTTCGATATGTCGGAGTATTCGGATAAGGAGGCTACCCTCGCTTTTGCCGGCTCAAATGAGGTATATAAGGATGCAAAAGAGGGCAATGTCACATCCTTTGTAGCGAAGAACCCGAAGTGCGTTATACTCTTCGACGAGGTCGAGAAAGCGCACATCAATATAATCCACCTATTCTTACAGATGCTTGACGCCGGCAGAGTGCGTGACAATTTCACCGATAAAGAGGTTTCATTCTCGGATGCTATTATCATCTTCACCACCAACGCCGGCAAGAACCTTTACGATGACCCCACGGTGGTAAACCTTTCGGGTCTGTCGCGCAAGAAGATTATTCGCGCGCTGTCCACTGATATGAATCCGTTCACAGGCACGCCTATGTTCCCGCCCGCGATATGCTCGAGATTTGCCTCCGGCAGGGTTATTATGTTTAACCGCCTTGATGCAGATAGCTTGCTCTCCATCTCGGAGCGTGCGCTTCTGGCAAATGTCGCACCATTCCGCGAGAAGATGAAGATGGATGTTGTGATAGATGAACAGGTTGCCCCTGCAATACTCTTCTCCGAGGGCGGTAGTGCCGACGCGAGAACGGTCAAGGGCAGGAGTGACGCTTTCTTCTATTCGGAGCTATATGAGCTATTCCGTCTTATGCAGATAGAGGATGGTAAGCTCGGCAAGCTCAAGCGCATTAGCGTCAAGGTTGAAATTCCCGAGGATGAGGAGATTTCCTCGCTCTTTGTTGCGCCAAAGAAGCCGGATGTGCTTGTATTTGCGTCACCCGAGCTTGCAGAGCAGTTTGGTGAGATTGACAAGGTGTCTCTCCATGTAACAGACGATGTGAATGAGGCAAAGGAATTTCTGTTCCAGTACGATATCTCGGTTGTGCTTTGCGATGTTAAGTGCCGCCTTGTGAACACCGAGCGCGAAGATGTTCTTCTTAACATTGAGGACATCGACTCGGCGGGCAAGGTGTTTATGGAGTCCGTCCTCACAGGACACAAGGTTCCTCTATACCTATTGGAAAAAGAGGATATGGACATATCCGAGGAGGAGTTCTTGTCCTTCTCGTCGCTTGGCGCGAGAGGCATTGTTACCGTTCTTGGTGACAAGGACGGCGCATTCCAGGATAGAGTATATGCTAAGTGCGTTACCGCGCATAGACAAGAGAACCTCAATAAGCTCTTCAAGGCTAACAAGGTGCTCACCTATAAGACTGCGCAGACAGTCAGCCAGGATGGCGAGAGCGCGTCTATTCTTCTCTCCGACTTCAAGCTTACGCTCGCTGCCGATATTGAGGACTCCGCAAGTCTTCTTGACAGCGTATCCCGTCCGACCGTTCTCTTTGAGGATGTTATTGGTGCAGAGGATGCTAAGGATGAGCTAAAATATTTCGTAAAGTATCTGAAAAACCCGATGCAGTTCGTTAGGCGCGGACTTCGTGCGCCCCGTGGCGTACTTCTTTATGGCCCTCCCGGCACAGGTAAGACCCTGCTTGCTAAGGCTATGGCAGGTGAGTCCGACCTAACATTTATTGCCGCAGAGGGTAACCAGTTCCTGAAGCGCTATGTTGGTGACGGACCCGAGGCTGTGCACAGAATATTCAATCTCGCTCGCAAATATGCCCCCTCAATCCTCTTTATTGATGAGATTGACGCCATTGCCAAGATGCGTGGCGGTATGAGTGATGCATCCTCGGATGTTCTTACAGCATTCCTAACCGAGATGGATGGCTTCAGCACCGATACTACAAAGCCGGTGTTTGTCCTTGCCGCAACCAACTTCGCTGTTGAGGGTGAGACGGCGAGAAGCCTTGACCCCGCTATAATTCGCAGATTTGACAGAAGCATATTTGTCGACCTGCCTAATAAGGAAGAGAGAATGCGCTATATTAGACTGAAGATGCGCAAGAATGTCTCTCTAAACCTTAGCGAGGAGCAGATAGAGAATATCGCTGTTCGTTCTACCGGAATGAGCCTCGCCTACCTCGAGTCAATAATTGAGCTTGCTATGCGTAACGCTATGAAGCGCGATGCCGAGTTTGTCGATGACAAGTCCTTTGAGGAGGCGTTTGAGACTCACGAGTATGGCGAGGAGAAGAAGTGGGACGAGGACTCTCTCGAGCGTACCGCGCGCCACGAGGCAGGCCACGCGCTACTTTGCTGGCTCTCGGGCGAAAATCCCACATACCTGACGGTTGTTGCCAGGGGTGACCACGGCGGATATATGCAACGCGGTGACCACGAGAAAAAGGGAAGCTACACTAAGGCGGAGCTTCTTGCATCTATTAGGACATCTCTTGCCGGTAGAGCCTGCGAGATGGTCTACTATGGTGCCGACGGTGGACTTACCACCGGTGCCTCGGGCGACCTTGAGAATGCCACTCGCGTTGCCCGTCATATGATATGCAGCTATGGTATGGATGACGAGATTGGGCTTGTATATATCAGCCCCGAGGAGGCTGTAAAGGACCCTGTTATAACCAAGAGGGTAGGCAAGCTCCTGAGAGAACAACTTGATGAGACGATACGCCTTATAGAGGATAATAAGCCCGCAATAGACGCCCTTGTTACCGAGCTTATTGTTAAGAACCACCTACGCGGTGACGAAATACACGAGCTGCTCTCAAATCACGCAGAAAGGTGAATGAAAAAAGACTATGGCTGTTGAAAAAATTGACACGGGTAGTCTTAAATAGCTAATTTGATACCCTTAACGGAGAACACGCTAAAACTAAGTTTGCCCTTTTGGCAAGTGAAGTTATCTTCGATAGTGAAGTTCACTTCGTGAGTGAAGTTTTGCCTGACGGCGAAGTTATGGGCAAACTTAACTTCACTTGTGTAGCACAAACTTCACTGCATAGCAACTTCACTTTCGCGACAGCAAAACTTCACTAACATGAAAAGAGATAACATTTCGGCTACTAACCGGTTTGTTATCTCTTTATATCGTTATATAGTTTAGATTGGCAAATCGGCAATGCCGAGTTTGTCTAAGTGTGGGAATGGTGGCTTCGATAGTATTCTCACCGCGCGCCTTGCTATATCCGGTACAGAGGAGCGGAAACCATCGTTATACCATTCGAACATAATCGACACAAGTCCGCCGATTGCAAACTTGAATATTGTGATACGCATCGCGTCATCCTCCTCATCGGGGAGCAATCTCTGCAGGCTCACCATATTACCAATGGGGAAATTCGTGGATGCTTGGGTAACCATACCCAAAAGGTGATTACGGTCGAGTACCGCGAGCAATTCTCTGTGCTCATACCAGAACACGAAAAAGTCCTCGAGTTCACGGTGCAACGATCGAGCGTTTGGTTGATCGGCCTTTTTAGAGTGGAATTCTGCCAGCGTGTGTTCAATCAGCCCTCGCAAGGCGGCGTCCTTGCTATCGAAATAGCGGTAGAAAGCCTTTCTTGGAATTTGGGCAACATCGCATAGCTCGGTTATTGTGATGTCATCGAAGGTTGTTGTTTTCATCATCTTGAGCAGTTCATTCTCTATCAGCCTCTGTCTTGCTGCCGAGCGCTCCGTCTTACACACTTTATACATCTTAAATTCTCCCATAGGGTATAGAATATTATAACACCCTGCTAATTTTGTCCCATTTTGACCAAAGTTATAATAGCACATTTTATACATCTAGTCAACACATTTTTACATTTTTTGGGCATATAAACGCAAGTATTTATGCAAAACAAACAAAAAAATAACCTTTTTTTGTCCTGCTAGTGTCGCAAAGGTGTCACTTTTGGGTCTTGTATTACGCGCTCGCGTCTGTTATCATATAAATAACCAAATAAATTTAAGAAAGGTTTACGACAATGGCTAAAAATGTTCAACTTGATGAAAACGGCAAGCGCAAATTTGGTATACGCGATAGTATAGCATATGCTGCCGGTGACCTTGGCTGTAACATGAGCTTCGCACTTAAGGGCACAATGGCGCTCTTCTGGACTCAGGTTATGGGTATGGGTCTTTGGTATTCTCTCCTGCTTGTAATTGTGCAGGTATGGGATGCGATTAATGATCCGCTTATCGGTACAATTATCGACGCGGACAGAAGACAGTACAAGAGAAACAAGTTCCTTACATATATCTGGTTCGGTTCCATCGGACTTATCGTAGGTGGTGCTTGTTGTTTCCTGCCTTTCCCGAGCGCGCCCCTCTGGGCTAAGTTCATAATCTTCATCGCAGGATATGTTGTTTGGGATGCGTTCTACACCATCGCGAATGTTCCTTACGGCTCGCTTCTTTCGCTTATCTCTAAGGAGCCTGCTGACAGAGCATCTCTCTCCGCTTGGCGTTCCATTGGTTCTATGGTAGGTAATATGCTTCCTATGGTTATCCTCCCGTTCATCATCTACAACGAGGATAAGACTCTCAACGGTTGGATGGTATTCCTTGCTGCTCTTATTATGGGCGGTCTTGGCTTCATCTGCTTCCAGTTTATGATCCGTAATACCGAGATCCGTGTTGAGGAAGAGGTTATGCTCAATGAGGATCAGCCTAAGTTTAACATCTTTGAGGCCCTTAAGAACTTCTGTCTTAACCGCCCCGCCGTAGGCGCTACCCTCGCTGCTATGGGTATGTTCATCGGTATGCAGGGTGCTACTACCGCTGTTCAGGTTGTATTCCAGATTTACTTCAAGAACACCGATATATCCGGTATCGTACAGCTCTTCGCTATGATTCCGATTGTAGTCTTCACACCTCTTGCTCGTAAGATGGTTGAGAAGTATGGTAAGAAAGAGCTATCCGTTGTAGGTGCTATCGCATCTATCGTTGGCGGTCTTCTTCTCTTTATCATCACCCCTGATAACACAGGTCTTGACCTTGTTCTTTATATCGTTGCACAGCTTGTATATAGCCTTGGTCTTGGTATCTACTCCACTGTATCTTGGGCTATGATGGGTGACGCTATCGACTACAACGAGTGGAAGACAGGTAAGAGAGAAGAGGGCGTTGTTTACTCGCTTCACTCCTTCTTCAGAAAGCTCGCTCAAGGCGTAGGTCCTGCAGTTGCTCTTGTTATTATGACCGCTCTTGGTTATGTTAACAACGCAAACCTTGATGCTAACGGCAACTACACCAATATTCCCGATGCGCAAGGCAACTTCAACGCTATTAATGTTGATTGGCTTAGCTTCGATGTTGCTACCAACCTCCGCGTTCTCGTAGCAGTTCTCTTCCTTGTAGCTGCAGTTATGCAGTTCATCGGTCTTGCTCTTATCTACAACCTTGATAAGAAGACTCTCGAGAAGATGAACACTGAGCTTGACGCTCGCAAGCCAAAGGATGGCGACGCTGACAAGGTTGAGGCTCTTCCGGCTGACTAATTCCTCCCCGAATAGTCTACCTAAGCTTTTCGATAAATAAAACCGTGCCCGATAGATCTCTATACCTATCGGGCACAATTAAAAAAATGTTTACACTGTGTTCGACTTTATTTCTAACTTTTTTGTCTATTCTATGGTACAATATATAAGAAAGATTAGAAACAATAAGGAGTAATTTAATGAGAAATATTATAAGCTTAAATAAGGGTTGGGAGTTCACTAAAGACTGCCAGGACCCCGCAGTATGTGGTGGCGCGATTATCGACCTGCCCCACACATGGAACGCTGAGGACGGTCACGACGGTGGCAACGATTACTTCCGTGGCTCCTGTCTTTACACCAAGACGCTAGTTAGGGCAGAGCTTCCCGAGGCAGAGCAGTATTACCTTGAGATTAAGGGTGCTAACTCCTCCGCCGATGTCTATGTTGACGGCGTAAAGCTCGCTCACCACGATGGCGGTTATTCCACCTGGCGCGTTAATATCACAGAGGCTCTCGGCGATAAGTCTGTTGTTGCCATTGTAGTTGACAACGCACCTAACGACACCGTATATCCCCAGATGGCGGACTTCACATTCTACGGCGGTCTTTACCGTGATGTTAACCTCGTTTGCGTTAACAACACTCACTTCGACCTTGATTACTACGGTGGCCGTGGCGTTATGATTACACCTAACAAGGGCGATGAGGGCTGGACTGCCGAGGTTAAGACCTTTGTTACCGCTCTTCATGATGGTGACGAGATTAAGTACACCATCACCGATAAGGCTGATGCAGTTGTTGCAGAGGCTACCTCGGCAGATACCACCGCTACCCTCGACCTCGGTGACGCTCACCTCTGGCACGGCCGTCGCGACCCCTATCTCTACACTGCACGCGTAGCAATAGTTAGAGATGGTGAGGAGATTGACGCGGTTTCCTACCGCTTTGGTTGCCGTACCTTTGAGATTGATCCTAACCGTGGCTTCATCCTTAACGGTGAGGAGTATCCTCTCCGCGGTGTATCCCGTCACCAGGATAGATACGGTATTGGTAACGCTCTTCTTCCCGAGCATCACAGAGAGGACATCGACCTCATTATGGAGGTTGGCGCTACCACCATCCGTCTTGCTCACTATCAGCACGACGAGTACTTCTATGACCTCTGTGACGAGGCTGGTCTTGTTCTCTGGGCAGAGATACCCTATATCTCTAAGCATATGCCCACAGGTCGTGAGAATACCATCAGCCAGATGAAGGAGCTTATTACACAGAACTATAACCACCCTGCTATCGTTGTTTGGGGTCTGTCTAACGAGATTACCATAAGTGGCTCTGACCAAGATCTTCTTGAGAACCATAGAATTCTTAACGACCTCGCACACGAGATGGATAAGACCCGTCTTACCACCATCGCCTGCGTTTCTATGTGTAAGATGGATGACCCCTACCTCGAGATACCCGATGTTGTATCCTACAACCACTATTTCGGTTGGTACGGTGGCGACACAAGCATGAATGGTCCTTGGTTCGATAAGTTCCACGAGATGCACCCCAACATCCCGATTGGTTGCTCCGAGTACGGCTGTGAGGCTCTCGATTGGCATTCCTCAACACCCTTCCAGGGTGACTACACCGAGGAGTATCAGGCATTCTACCACGAGGAGCTTATTAAGCAGCTCTTCACCCGTCAGTATATGTGGGCTACCCACGTATGGAATATGTTCGACTTCGGTGCCGATGCCAGAGCAGAGGGTGGCGAGAACGGACAGAACCATAAGGGTCTTGTTACTATGGACCGTCAGTATAAGAAGGACTCCTTCTATGCTTACAAGGCTTGGCTCTCCAGCGATCCCTTCGTACACATCTGTGGTAAGAGATATGTAGACAGAGTAGAGGAAGTTACCAAGGTAACAGTTTACTCCAACCTACCCGAGGTTGAGCTGTTCGTAAACGGTGAGTCCCTCGGTGTCAAGTCTGCGCCTGACCACTTCTTCTACTTTGATGTTCCTAATGTTGGCGAGAGCACACTTGTTGCAGTAGCCGGCGAGCATCGCGATGAGTCCACCATCCGTAAGGTTGATACTATGAACGAGGATTATATCCTTCGCGAGAAGGGTGCGGTCCTTAACTGGTTCGATATCGAGGCACCCGAGGGCAGATTCTCCCTCAACGATAAGGTTTCCGATATTATGGAGTCCTTCTGGGGCAAGCTCTGGTTCTTCGGTATGTTTATGAAGATTAAGAAGAAGATGCCGAAAAACAAGGATGGCAAGTCCAGCGCCGCAGGCTTTGAGGTCGGCGACGGCGTGATGAAGATGATGGGCGGCTTCACCGTTCTCCGTCTTACCTCTATGATG
This sequence comes from Eubacteriales bacterium, assembly GCA_045655565.1. Lineage (GTDB taxonomy): Bacteria > Bacillota > Clostridia > Oscillospirales > CAG-272 > UBA1740. Next base: position 15,398 of record JAZOPN010000011.1, read on the forward strand.
GGTATGCTTAACATCTCCTTCACCAAGGAAGAGCTTCTTAAGATGAACCGTCAGCTCAACTGGATTCGCAAGCCCAAGAAGAAAAAGTAATTCGTAAGGCGAGCCTTTCCTCAAACCCAAACGGAATGCTTTTATTCTAAATAAAACAAAAAA
>JAZOPN010000012.1:0-5886 GCA_045655565.1 Eubacteriales bacterium
ATCTGCGACACCCGCCCTTGTAAGCGAGCTTCCAGATGCGTGTGTTCTTGATTATAAGCCAACGATTTCTGCTCTAAATCAAGCTAGCCCCGAAAGACGCTTCGCACTAAGAATTCAGCATCTATATTCAATATTTGCAAAAAGTCTTCATTTCGATGAATTCTTAATGACTCAGCTTCTTACCTATATATAATATCGCACACATATAATATCCCGTATATAGCGTCGCAAACGTATTATATCACCCTTGATTGGAATGCTACTGCCTTACCGAGTATATGCACGCGCTCCAGCTCCTCACCAACATAGACTAGCGGAGGGTATTCCGGGTTTTCGGGATTTAGTATTAGCTTCGCCTCGGCGGGGTAGTAATACACGCGCTTCAGCGTTGCCTCATCCCCGATTATAACCGCGGCAATCTCGCCATTCTCAACCATATTAGCCGAACGAATGAAGACGATATCACCGTCATATATCCTAGCACCCGTCATTGAGTTGCCGTGTGCGCGCAGGCAGAAGTCGCAGGATATCCCACCGTCTGCCATAATATACCCGTCGTGCTCCTCGCTGGCGAATATGGGCTCACCGCAGGCAATCTCGCCCAGCATAGGCACGCGCCTTGCTCCATCCATCGGGATGCGACTGCTCTCCCAGCCCATCAGGTCCTGTGGAGTGACGCCCAGCGCCCTCGCCAGTGCCTCAACCTTGCGTGGCGGAATGTTGCTAATAACGCCACTCTCGTATCTGTGTATAGTCTGCTTGCTCGTGCCAATCGCATCTGCAAGCGCCTCCAGCGTCAGTCCGCGCGATAGTCTTAACTTCTTTAGTCTGGTATAAAGCATAATTTCTCCGTTAATAAATCTGTCTTTTTCGACAGAGAAAGCAACTCTGCCCGAAACTAACTTAATTTTAGCACACAGTCACGCAAAATGCAACCGTTTTCGCAAAAAATCTTAAAAAAGTCACTTGACAAGTGACGAGGCGTTGTGCTATTATAGTTGCGTAAAGGGTGACTTTTTCTCACTACAAGGTCATACCTGTCGTAAACCGCAGAAATGTGGTAATTTTTTAACACTAAAAGTCACCTAATAAGTGACGAGCGCAAAAACCATACGAAACCTCAATTTCGAGGACAAGCCCCACTTGTATAGTATATGCGTCTATCTAAGGTTAATAACCGCGAAAATCTCCCACGGGAGGACAAGCCATCCTTGGCAGATGCCCCGACCAAATGGCTGAAGAAAAACGCAAAATCTAAAATGACTTCAATACCGAAGTAGTATGGCAGATGGATTTTGCTAAAGAAAAGTAGTAAGTAATATAAGAAAGGAAGGGTTGCTTTGAAGACTGTATTTTTTAGGTCTTACGATAACTACGAGGGGATAGGATCTCGCCTTTACCGCTCCTGTGGCGAGATCAGACAGGATATGGATAGAATTAAAGAGAGGATAGAGGAGGCGGTCTCTATGCTTAATATCAGAAATATGCTCACCGAGGCTATGGCGCGTTATGCCGAGAGTCAGCCCGAGGTCTGGATACCCGAGCTTGAGAATTTAGTGAGCCAGGCGAATGAAACTCTCGGGGAGCTTGTCACCCTGCGTGACAACCTCGATACCCTAAGATGCGAGTTGGAGGACACGAGATGGGCGCTGGGAGTATGAAGCCAAGAGTTTTCTCCACCAGCCTTGACTCGGTTATCACGGCTCTCTGTGCTGATTATGACAGGCGCGAGAGTGCAATAAATGAAGGTAGCGTGTCACCGAGAATAGCAATGGAGTATAAGTACATAAACTATAATATTTTTACCGCCTCAGCCGAGATAGTAGGCGAGAAATACGCTTTAATGTATATTCGCGAGATAGGTAATAAGCAGGGCTTTGCCTCGAGCGAGCACGACGCAGTGTGCGAGAGTACATATAAGATTGAGAAGAGGGATGTTAAGATTAATATCGCGAAAAGACTGCATCTTGCAGACTAAATAATAGAAAAAGAGCCTGAGAGCGAATGTAACACCAACCGTCTTATATACTGTCGATAAAATTTTACTGCCGCCACAGAAAGTGACAATTTTCTTGAAGTAGGGGTGGTATAATCGACTACAAGAGGCATGGCTCTCAACCTATTGAGCCGAATCATCTACGCCTCGAGGAAGTATAGAGGTAAGAAATATGAGTGGTGCGGAAATAGTTTTTTTAGAGAGGCAGAATTGCCTGATTGCAAGAATACCGGGCGAGGTAGACCATCATAACGCAGCGAGGCTGCGCGAGAGCATTGATGCCAAATTGTTTTATTCGCGACCGAAGCAGTTGATGCTCGACTTCGGCTCTGTTGAGTTTATGGATAGTTCGGGACTTGCCCTAATACTTGGGCGAGCAGAGGTAGCCGCCGCAATCGGTGCCACCGTCAGGCTTGTGGGTCTGTCGGACAGGCATATTAAATTAATCAGGCTGGCGGGCCTCGAGAGAATAAAAAACCTCACAATATCCCAAAAGGATGAATAGGAAGGGAAGCTAGGATGAAAAGGATAATTAACGAGATGAAGTTGAGGCTGGTAGCCAGTAGCGTAAATGAAGGTGTGGCAAGAGCCTGCATATCCGCCTTTGTCGCGGATGCTAACCCCAGGGTGGAGGAGCTTTGCGACCTAAGGTGCGCTGTCAGCGAGGCTGTGACAAACTCCATCGTACACGCCTATCGCGATTCCGACGCACATATTCCGCACTACGTTTACATATCTGCCAGGCTATACGATAACCGAGAGGTGACGGTCGAAATATCCGACACGGGGTGTGGGATACCCGACATTGCACGTGCAAGAGAACCTATGTTTACCACGGGAAATAGCGGCGAGAGATGTGGCATGGGGTTTCTCGTGATGGAGAACTTCACCGACTCGGTGTCGGTCAAGTCTAAAGTAGGCAAGGGTACTACCGTCCTGTTGAGAAAATTCTTCACACCATAGCCAAAAGGTTTGGTAATGAATACACAAGCACAAAGAGAGCGAAGCACCTACGACAAAAATCCGGAGCTTATTATGCGTTATCGCGCAGGTGACAGAGAGGCGGGCGAGGAGCTGATCAGGCTGAACTCGCCGCTTGTTTACAGTATTGCCTCAAGGTTTCGCGAGAGGGTGGCGGATATGTCGGATGCGGTAGAGTGCGGTCATCTCGGTCTGGTCAAGGCCATAAATACCTTTGATCCAGAGCGCGGTTGCGCCTTCTCGACCTATGCTGTTCCTTTGATATTCGGTGAGATACGCCGCTTTTTGCGCGATGACGGAATAATAAAGGTGTCGCGTGAGGAGAAGCGCCTCAGCGCAATACTAAACCGCGAGCGTGAGGAGCGTATAGCTCGTGGCGAGCCATCTGATATAGCCTCGATTGCTGCCGCTGTCGGGGTATCGGTGGCGGATGCTGCGTCTGCGCTCTGTTCCGAAAGCCCGGTGCGCTCGCTTGAGGAAAATGTATATGATGACGATGACGCCACCACCCTCGGCAGTATGGTGTATGACGAGGACGAGGAGCGCTCGCGCTTCGAGAGGCTAGCCCTCGGCTTCGCTATTGAGAGGCTCGGGGAGATGGAGCGCAAGCTCATAATTCTACGCTATTTTCGTGACTACTCGCAGACCGAGGTGGCGCGCATTCTCGGGCTATCACAGGTTAAGGTGTCACGTACCGAAAAGAAAATAATAGGCGAACTTCGAAAATACCTTGAAAATTAGTCAGGAAAATGATGAGAAAAGTTCTATTAAATGTAAAAAAATAATAAAATCTATTGATTTACACGGCACTTTGATGTAAAATATAGTGTAAGCAAATTGTGCTAAGCACAAGTATTAGGAGGAAAGAATATGAAGCTCAGACCCTTACTTGATAAGGTTGTGTTAAAAAAAGTAGAGGCTGTCGAGGTTACCAAGGCCGGCATACTGCTCCCCGGTACCGCACAGGAGAAGCCTCAGGTATCGGTTATCGTGGCGGTTGGCCCCGGTGGTCTTGTTGACGGCAAGGATGTTGTTATGACACTCAAGGTGGGCGACAAGGTTATCACAGGCAAGTACACCGGCACAGAGGTTAAGCTTGATGGTGAGGAATATACCATCGTTAGCCAGTCCGACATTCTCGCAGTTGTCGAGGATTAATTATTAGATAGAAAGGTTAGAGAAAAATGGCAAATAAAGAGATACTTAATGGTATGGACGCCAGAGCCGCACTTCTTCGCGGTGTAGATAAACTGGCTGATACCGTAAAAATTACCCTTGGCCCTAAGGGTAGAAATGTAGTGCTGGAGAAGCAGTTTGGCGCACCCCTCATTACAAATGACGGTGTTACTATCGCTAAGGAGATTGAGCTTGAGTGCCCCGCAGAGAATATGGGAGCACAGCTTGTGCGCGAGGTCGCTACTAAGACTAATGACGCCGCAGGTGACGGTACGACTACCGCTACACTTCTTGCACAGGCACTTATCCACGAGGGTATGAAGAATGTTACCGCCGGTGCTAACCCGATGATTATTCGTAAGGGTATGTTTAAGGCGCTTGATGCCGCAGTTGCTGAGCTTCACAGACAGGCTAAGGCTGTTTCGGGTAGCGAGGATATCGCGAGAGTTGGCGCGGTTTCCGCAGGTGACGAGTCTATCGGTCGCCTTATCGCAGACGCGATGGAAAAGGTTACATCCGATGGCGTTATCACCGTCGAGGAGTCTAAGTCCGCCGAGACTTACAGTGAGGTTGTAGAGGGTATGCAGTTTGACCGTGGTTACCTCTCTCCCTATATGGTTACCGATACAGATAAGATGGAGGCTGTGCTTGATGACTGCCTTATCCTTATCACAGATAAGAAGATTTCCAACATACAGGAACTTCTTCCTCTTCTTGAGCAGATTGTTCAGTCGGGCAGAAAGCTCCTTATCGTTGCCGAGGATGTAGAGGGTGAGGCTCTCACCACCCTTGTTCTTAACAAGCTTCGTGGCACATTCACCGTTGTTGCAGTGAAGGCTCCCGGCTTTGGTGACAGACGCAAGGAGATGCTTCGCGACATTGCAACCCTCACAGGTGGCGAGGTTATCACCAGCGAGCTTGGCCTTGAGCTTAAGGATGCTTCCATAGCACAGCTCGGTCGCGCCGCGCAGGTTAAGATTACTAAGGAGAACACCATTATCGTTGACGGTAAGGGTGACAAGGTTGCTATCGCAGAGAGAATAGCACAGATTAGAAACGCTATCGAGGTTACTACCTCCGAGTTCGATAAGGAGAAGCTCCTTGAGCGTCTTGCTAAGCTCGCAGGCGGTGTTGCCGTTATCAAGGTTGGTGCGGCTACCGAGGTAGAGATGAAGGAGAAGAAGCTCCGTATTGAGGATGCTCTCAACGCGACCAAGGCTGCAGTTGAGGAGGGTATCGTCGCAGGTGGCGGTACAGCTCTTATCAATGTTATTGCGGCGGTTGAGGCAGTGGTTGCTACACTTGATGGTGACGAGAGAACTGGTGCCGCTATCGTGGCTAAGGCTCTTGTTGCACCTATGCGCCAGATCGCAGAGAATGCCGGGCTTGACGGTGCGGTAATCATCTCCAAGATCCTTGAGAGTGGCAAAATCGGCTACGGCTTCGACGCATATTCCGAGATCTATTGCGATATGCTTGAGGCAGGTATCGTCGACCCGGCCAAGGTTACAAGATGCGCTCTTCAGAACGCAGTTTCCATCGCATCTACCGTTCTCACCACCGAGGCAGTTGTATCCAATAAGCGTGAGCCTGCTCCCGCAGCACCGGCACAGGGTGGTGCCGGCATGGACGGAATGTACTAATCCCTGCTTAGAAATTTTGCGTCTAACGCATGAATGTCACCTCTCGCCGTAGCTTTCTACGGCTTCGGGATTCCATTCCTGTGTTATCCA
>JAZOPN010000013.1:0-34311 GCA_045655565.1 Eubacteriales bacterium
CTCTTGTTGTAGAGCTTGAGGCTGCTGCAGCTGCAGGTTGTCCTGTTGCCGCTGAGGTTCTTGCTGAAAAGTCCTTCCTTTCTAAGAAGGCTGTTTGGATCTTCGGTGGAGACGGTTGGGCATACGACATCGGCTTCGGTGGTCTTGACCATGTTCTTGCTTCTGGCGAGGATGTAAATGTAATGGTATTCGATACCGAGGTTTACTCGAACACTGGTGGTCAGGCTTCTAAGGCTTCCAACATCGGTCAGGTTGCTCAGTTCGCAGCAGCAGGTAAGGCAATCGGCAAGAAGAACCTTGCAGAGATCGCTATGTCCTACGGCTATGTATATGTAGCACAGATTGCTATGGGTGCTGATATGAACCAGACTCTCCGCGCTATCGCAGAGGCTGAGGCATATCCCGGACCTTCGCTCATCATCGGCTACGCTCCTTGTGAGATGCACTCCATCAAGGGCGGTATGGCTAACTGCCAGGCAGAGATGAAGAAGGCTGTTGATGCTGGTTACTGGCATATGTTCCGCTTCAATCCCGCTCTTATGGCAGAGGGCAAGAATCCCTTCTCGCTTGACTCCAAGGAGCCCACTATGTCCTATCAGGACTTCATCACCGGCGAGGCTCGTTACACTCGTCTTGCACAGCAGTTCCCCGAGCGTGCCGAGGAGCTCTTCGCTAAGGCAGAGGAGAATGCGAAGAGGAAGTATGAGAGGCTCAAGAAGCTTGTAGAATTCTACTCTATATAATTTCTGACTTCGAAATTCCGGTGCTAATTCCCGTCCTCGTGGCTTGCCGTAGGTAACTACGCCCGGCACCGCGAGGAACGGAAATTATCCCACACAATTTCATTGTCAGTGGATAGGAATTTAGTTCGGAAATAAAACAAAAGGGTGTCCTCGTGGCACCCTTTTGTTGAATCCATTTTAGGAGCAAATATGAGAAACAAGAAGAACAAGCACCTCGGTATAGAGATTGACCCGGCGCTCCATTATAAACTGCATTATATCTCGAAGTATTATGGTCGCTCGGCAAATGGCGAGATACTCTATCTCATAAGACAGGAGATTAAGGCGTTTGAGTGCTCCGAGGGTGAGATTGAACTGCCAAAAGAGGTAAAGGAAAATCTTTGACGCTATGAAAGTGTAATAATCATAGCCACAGGCAGGACTGCTTTTTGCGAGGCATTCTTGCTAAGCCATCACTATAAAAAAAGAGAAAAGCCTATCGCGTTTGCGATAGGCTTTTCTTCGCACGGGTGCTACCCTTTGGGATTACGGTGTGGTTGTGCCATTTCCTGTGCCGGGGGTGGGTATCATAACGGTAGCGGAATCGCCCGTCACAACATCGGGGAGCTTGCCATCCCACTTAGCGAGATACTCGGTGTACTTCAGGTACTCGGTGATGAGCGCAATCTCGTCGGCAGACTTGCCGGTGAAGTCGATGTCATACTCGACCGCGGTTACAACACCGTCGGCATCCTTAATCTCGGTCTCGGTGATGGTGAAGCCGAGCGCGCGTGCAACCTCTACCGAGCGAAGCTTGATAGCCTCTGCCTCCGCCTTAGCAACCTGGATCTGAGCCTCGGCATCTGCCTTAGCCGCCTCGATCTTAGCCTGGGCGTTCAGCTTAGCAACCTCCAGCTCCTTTTCAGCATTAACGATTGCTGTTTCTTTCTCATACTCTGCCTTGAGCTTCTCTTGCTCGGCGATCATCTTGTCCTCGACAGTCTTCTCGAAAGCGTCGGAGAAGTCGATATTTGTAAGAACAACGGCAACGATGTTGATGCAATATTCCTCGTCTACCGCACCCTTGATAACCGACTCAACCTCGGGCGAGATGGTCGCACGAGTCTTGATGATATCCATAGCAGAGTAGGACGAGAGGGTCGCCTTTGCTTTCTCAGTTGCGATGGACTCGATACGCTCCGCAAGCAGCGCGATAGAGCCATACTGGTTGGCTATCTGTATAGCCTTGCCGGTGTCAATCTGGTACTGCACCGTCATAGCGATATCCATCGTCTGTGCGTCCGAGGAGTATGCCTGCGTGGCGATCTGCATATTCTGCACCTTAGCATCATATACCTCGTATGTATTGGTGAGCCAGAAGTCAAAGTATGTACCGGCTGCGCGAACATCCTTCGCCTCGCCGAGATACTTAACAACCGCTACCTGTCCTGCCTCAACAGTGTGGAAGCTGGGGGGTATGATGACAATCGCGATAATCGCGACAGCGAGAAGCACACCACCGATAATACGCATCGTTTTATCGCGCATGGTGGTAGTCTTGTCGACATAGTCGGACTTCTTTTTGCCTGCGCCCATCGTCAGCTTCACGGTCGAGGCGAGGAGCACAATGCCCACAAACGCAACGACTGCAAATAACAGACCAAATACTAAACCAAGTGACATATTGTTTCCTCCTTTTAGGGGTGCTTTGATATTGTTTTTGGGTGACGGAATAATGTCATCTCCACCCTCTTTTGCACTCCTTTTGTTTACATTTATATTGTAACACCATTTCTAAAAAATGTCAAAGCTAACTAGAATTATCTAAGGGAAGTTAGAGAATTAGGCAAAAGGTTTTGAGAAAATAGGTGCGTTCAAGTCTTTTTTTCTCGTTTTTTCTATGTTTATCATTATTTTTCTCTAAAATTACAATTTTTCCGAAGAGAAAAGAAAAAGAGAGTAGTATCTACTCCCTTAGTCCATATTATCATTTTGCATCTTGTCTATATACCGCCTAATAGCCTCGAATGACTCGTCGCTGATATGGTGCTCTATGCGACAGGCATCCTCGGTAGCTGTTTGCTCACTGACACCAAGCGACATTAGCAAATCCGTAAGCAAGCGATGCCTCGCATACATCTTCTCTGCAACCTCTAGCCCCACGTCGGTGAGGGTGAGATAGCCATTCTTGTCCATATTGACATATCCGCCACCGCGCAGCAAACCGATAGCGCGGCTAACGCTCGGCTTCGAAAAACCCATATACTCGCACACATCAATAGAGCGCACATTGACATTCTCTTTGCTGAGAACATATATGGTCTCAAGGTACATCTCGCCGGACTCCTGCAAATTCATATCCTGCGCCCCCTCTCGTTAGATTTTCTACATTATTAATTACAGTATAGCACAAAAGAATGGTAAAATCAAGAGAAAATCCTAAAGATAACACTGTGTTAAAAAACGGGGAAAAAGGCATATATATAGCGAAACTCAAGAAAAAACAAGAAAAAATTTCTAAAAATCACTTGACAAAACCGGTTCGCGAGAGTATAATATTTAACGGTTAGCCGAGGCTAACTCGTATATAAACAACCAATTTTGGTAGGAGAATAGTATGAACTTGCGTCTTGCAGAGGAGGGCAAAGAGTACATCATTGATAGGGTTGCTATCGAGGATGAGGAGCTTGAGGCCTTTCTCTTTTCGCTAGGATGTTACAGCGGTGAGCCAATAACCGTTATCAGCAGTCGTAGGAGCGGTTGTATCGTAGCCATCAAGGATGCTAGATATAGCATTGACTCCGCGCTTGCCTGTGCCATCGAGGTAAAGTAGCCTGTATTTTTATGGGGTGTGGTTAGCATACGCTAACCTAACTGATTTGTTTTTCACAACAGGAGAAGAAAATGAGAATAGCATTAGCAGGAAATCCGAACAGTGGTAAGACGACTATGTATAACGCCCTCACGGGCAGTAGTGAGAAGGTTGGAAACTGGGCGGGTGTTACAGTAGATAAGAAAGAGCATCCTATCAAGCACAGGCTGGCGGGTGGCGTGGACGGCATTATCGCGGTTGACCTCCCCGGAGCATATTCGATGTCACCGTTCACCTCGGAGGAGAGCATCACCAGCGCGTATGTTAAGGAGGAGCACCCCGATGTTATAGTTAACATTGTCGATGCTACCAACCTTAGCCGTAGCCTCTTTTTCACCACACAGCTTCTGGAGCTTGGCATCCCTGTCGTTGTAGCTCTTAACAAGGTGGATATAAATAAGAGAAAGGATACGGTTATCGACGCCGGGAAACTGTCAAGACTTCTCGGTTGCCCCGTCGTTGAGACTATCTCAACTCACGCCAAGGGGCTTAGCGATCTTATAAAGATGGCTATGTCGGTTGTCGGTAACGAGCAGACTAGCCCCTACACCGACCATGTCGATAGCTCAGATAGAGAGGCGGTTGAGGTATCCGATAGACGCAGGTTTGAGTTTGTAAACAGTGTTGTAGAAAAGGTAGAGAGCCGTAAGGTACTCTCTCGTGAGAAGAATATTCACGACAAGGTCGATGAGGTGCTCACCAACAAGTGGTTTGGACTGCCCATCTTCGCCGTTGTTATGTTCTTGGTGTTCTGGATTTCCCAGGCAGGTCCCGCCGTTTGGATTGCCGACCTTTTGACAGGATGGCTCGAGATGGGACAGGAGGCCGTCGCCGCGCTCGTTCAGGGTGAAGCAGAAACAATGAGCGTATGGGGCTCAATACTAGTCGATGGTATCATCGGTGGCTTTATAGCCATAGTCGGCTTCCTGCCCCTTGTTATGATTATGTACTTCCTCATAGCCCTGCTTGAGGACTGTGGATATATGGCTCGCGCCACCGTTGTGCTTGACCCCATCTTCAAGAGAGTTGGCCTCTCGGGTAAGTCGGTTATCCCGTTTGTTATCGGCACAGGATGTGCCATCCCCGGTGTTATGGCGTGCCGTACCATTAAGGATGAGCGCGAGAGGCGTGCAACCGCTATGCTCGCACCCTTTATGCCCTGTGGTGCTAAGCTTCCCGTAATATCCCTCTTTGCAGGCGCATTCTTCTCTAACTCCGCGTGGGTTGGCGCGCTTATGTACTTTGTTGGTATACTCATTATACTCGGCTCGGCAGTGCTTGTAAACCTCATTACAGGAAATGGTCGCAAGCGTAGCTACTTCATTATGGAGCTTCCCGAATACAAGCTGCCCTCGCTAGTCAAGGCGTGCATCTCTATGTGCCAGCGTGGCTGGGCATACATAGTTAAGGCAGGTACTATCATACTTGTATGTAACTTTGCCGTTCACCTTATGCAGAACTTCACCTGGACGCTTCAGCCTGTTGTTGAGGGTATGGAGCACACCTCTATTCTGGCTACAATCGCGACACCGTTTGCCTATCTGTTCGCACCTATCGTTGGCGTTGTTGCGTGGCAACTCGCTGCGGCGACTATCACCGGCTTCATAGCAAAGGAAAATGTTGTTGCTACCCTTGCTGTATGCTTCTCGATTTCCAACCTCTTCGACCTTGACGAGCTAGCTATGGTCGAGGGGAGTGAGAGCGTTGTTGCGGCTACATTTGGTATATCCACTATTGTAGCTCTCGCATATCTGATGTTTAACCTGTTCTCGCCCCCCTGCTTCGCGGCTATCGGTGCGATGAATGCAGAGCTAAAGAGTAAGAAGTGGTTATTCGCAGGCATCGGACTTCAACTAGCTGTCGGTTACTCGGTTGGCTTCCTTGTGTACTTCTTCGGCACACTCTTCACCGGCGCAAGCTTCGGTGAGGCGTGGTGGACACCAATCCTCGGTTGGGTGATTGTAGCAGGCGTTGTTGCTACTCTTACATTCCTAGTTCTAAGAAGACGCGCGGTGCTCTCGACACCTAAGCCCGCCCCCGAAAAGGTAAAGGTCTAATATGGGCGCAGGCGAGATTATTGCAATCGTACTCATCGTCCTCATTGTAGGCGGTGCTACCGCTTATATAATCAAGGCGAAAAAGAGCGGTAAAAAGTGCATCGGTTGCCCCGACAGTGGCTCTTGTCCCCACGCTAAGAGTGGTGGGTGTCAGTGTGGCTGTGGCTCGGACAACAAAGATAAATAAAAAAACAGGATAAAGGACTTGTGCCTTTATCCTGTTTTTGCTGACAATGATTTTATCCTACTTATGTTGGAAATGCTCTTATTTTGCTTTGCTGAGAGCATCTTTATCCCATTTTGCTCTGACAATATGAAGTAGGCAAACCGCCCCTTTCAAGAATTACTTGCAGAAATTGTTTATATAATTCTCGATTGCGTCCTCAATTATCTTGATAGCATCCTGCCTCGGGCTAACCTCATTAACCGCGGTCTCCTTACCTTCGAGGTTCTTATACACCGTGAAGAAGTGGCGCATCTCCTCGAAGATGTGCGAGGGTAGCTCGTCTATGTCCTTGTAGTGGTTATAGTTGGGGTCATTAAATGGGATTGCGATAATCTTCTCATCGTGCCTGCCATTGTCTATCATCGAGATAACGCCGACGGGGTAGGCGCGCACCAGTGTCATAGGCTCTATGTCCTCGGCACAAATGAGCAATACATCCAAGGGGTCGCCATCGTCACCGTATGTACGCGGGATGAAGCCATAGTTAGCAGGGTAGTGTGTAGAGGTGTAAAGGATGCGGTCGAGTATCATAAACCCGGTTTCCTTGTCAAGCTCGTACTTCTTCTTTGAGCCTTTTGAGATCTCTACAACACATATAAAGTCCTCGGCTGTAATTCTCTTTGGTGATATAGAGTGCCAAATATTAGCCATTTTATCGTCCTTTCTTTTTTCTTGTTCACTTGGTGATAGTATTGTAGCAAAAAAGCGAGGCTTTGTCAATAGAGCGACGGTTAAGTGGCAGATATTTCTAGGAGAAAATGCGAATTTTAGTCATTAAGAATTGAAATAAAGCCAAATAAAAAGCATAAAACCATAGGTTTTCAACCTTAATTATTCAAAACACACAAAAAACGAGGCACTGTAAAATCAGCACCTCGGTGTTTTTATGCAACTTTACATAAGTACCTAAGCCCTAGTCAACGAATAGGGTGGGTCTGCCGCTTACTATAAGCGTTATAAGGTCTACAATCCACGCGATGAAGTCAATGCCGGGAATAAGAGCAAGGATACCTGCGATAAGGGTGGTAACATTGCCATTCTCAACAAAGCGAACAATTCTGTAAACACCGCTTGCTATCCATCCGAGGAAGATCTGAATGATGAGTCTAAGAATGAAGGGGAGCGCGTCATACTGCGCAGTTAGGTTCTTGGATTTCTTTGCCATAATATTTCTCCTTTTCTTTGAGAGTGACTCTCACTTACTAATAATATAATATCATAATTGGGTGAAGGTTGCAATACACATCGGTATATTTTATGCGGTAGCCGGAGAAATAATTCTTTATCTTATCATCTCGGACTTCGGGCCGTTGGAGGAGTGTATAGATATAATACGCTCGATGTCGACGAGGTCGCACACCGTCATATCACCTATGATGGTATTCTTTAGTGCCGCCATCGCGTTACCATACTTTGTCGCCGCCTCTATCGTGCCGAAGCGGATTAGTCCGTACAGCGCACCTGCAACATATGCGTCACCCGAGCCGATACGGTCGACAACATCTATGTTCTCGTATGCAGGCTCTTCAAAGTGCCTATCCTCTGCCACATCATAAACCAATGATGAGAACGTGTGCTTCTGCGGCGAAATTACTATCCTCTGTGTCGAGGCGATAATTTTAATTCTCGGGTACTTCTTAGCGAAGTCCTTGTGTATCTCGCGGAGCGTTCCCTTCATGCCGAACATACGGCGCAGAGTCTCCTCGGAGACGAATAGCACCGACACAAGAGGCAGCACGCGCTCGATAGTCGCTTTCGCGGTTGCCTCATCCCAGAGGGCTGCGCGATAGTTTACATCAAAGGAGATGTCTATGTCGAGCGAGGCGCATTTTTCCATCATTGCGATGACCTCCTCGCGCACCTCGGAGCCAAGGGCGAGGGTTATACCGCTTGTGTGGAATATCTCGCATCTTTCATACACCTTGTCGGGTAACTCGCTCATCTTGAATGTAGTAAAGGACGAGCCACGCCTGTCATACGACACCACAGGCAGTCTCGGATAAGCGCCCGACTCATAGTAGTATATGCCAAGGCGCATATCGGGTGAATCATCATATATTACATAATCGTCGGATGTGCCGGCGAAGCGTATCTTGTGCTTTACAAACTTACCTATCTCATTATGTGGCAGTTTGGTTATCACGCCTGTGCGCAGACCGAGCATAGATATTCCCGAAACAACATTTAATTCCGAGCCGCCCGCCCTCTTCTCGAAGGTCTCGGAGTAAGATATTCTTTCCTTGCCGACCGGTGCCAGCCTCAGCATAACCTCGCCGATACCGAGCACCTTAAACGGGCAATCTCTGCTTGTCTTGAACATAATGCACCCTCCCAGAGTTTATCTAAGATAATTATAATATTTTTTCTTATCTTTGTCAACTTAGAGCATAAGAAAACAATAGGTAAATTATACCTCTTATCGTTGAATATGCTATAATTTTATTTATATATTATTAAAGATGGTGAAATTTGCACAAACTACTTGAAAATCAAAGCGGAAAATGGTAAAATAGATAATGCCAAATGAAAAATGGGCGTGACCTTGTACCACTGCCGATGGCAATTAATCATAATTACCATTAAATAGGAGTATCTTATGGAGTTCTTTTGGGAGCTGTTGATTGACCTTCTGAATAACAATGTCCTTATGGTGGCACTTTTATCTTGGTTTGTAGCGCAGATAATTAAAACTATTATCAACGCTGTTGTTGAGCGCAAGTTTACTATCTCGCGCCTTTGGGGTGATGGTGGTATGCCGAGCGGACATTCGGCTACCGTGTGCTCTGCTGCCAGTATGTGCGCTTGGGCGTACGGTTTCTGGAGTCCCGAGTTCGGTATCGCGTTCGTTCTCGCTATTATAGTTATGCACGATGCTTCGGGTGTGCGCCGTGAGGTAGGTAAGCAGGCTGTTGTTACAAAGGAGCTTGCCGCTATTCTTAACCATATCTTTACCGAAACCGATGATGAGATCAGAGCAGAGAAGCTAAAGGAGCTTGTCGGACACACCCCGCTTCAGGTGACTATGGGTGCTATCCTCGGTGTCATTGTGACCATCTGCTTCTGTGCGATAGGTGGCGTTGCGTATGAGTCGGGCTTTGCTAATATCTTTACGCCTGACCTCTTTCCAATATCATAAATTAGATTACATTTTGAAGGGATATATACTATGAAAATTCTTGTTATTAACGCAGGTAGTTCCTCGGTTAAGTTCCAGGTTATTGATATGGACAACGAGGCAGTTATTGCTAAGGGTATTTGTGAGGAGATTGGCGGTAAGTCTCGCTTCAAGTTCAAGGTTCCCGGTAGAGAGGATTACTCTATTATGACCGACCTCCCCACTCACGCAGAGGCTCTTAAGCTCGTTCTTGATACTCTTGTAGACGAGAAGCTCGGTGTGCTTAAGTCTGTCAACGAGATTGGCGCGGTTGGCCACAGAGTTCTTCACGGCGGAGATAAGCTCTCCGGCTCGGTTCTCGTTACCGACGAGGTTAAGGCTATCATCGAGGAGTGCTGCGACCTCGGCCCGCTTCATAACCCTGCTAACCTTAAGGGTATTATAGAGTGCGAGAAAATTATGAATGTACCACAGATAGCAGTGTTTGACACCGGTTTCCACCAGACTATGCCCGATTATGTGTATATGTATGGTCTTCCCTATGAGTATTATGAGAAGTACAAGATACGCCGTTACGGCTTCCACGGTACCTCTCACAGATATGTTTCCGCCCGCACAGCCGAGCTTCTTGGCAACCCCGCGGCTAGGATTGTAACCTGCCACCTTGGTAACGGCGCTTCCTTCGCAGCGGTTAAGGACGGCAAGTGCTTCGATACCTCGATGGGCGTTACACCTCTTGAGGGTATTATGATGGGTACCAGATGCGGTAGCATTGACCCCGCTATCATCCCCTACCTTATGCGTAAGGGCGAGCTCACCACAGCCGATGAGATCGATAAGATGATGAACAAGAAGTCGGGTATGCTTGGCGTATCCGGTGGCACCAGCGATAACCAGGAGATCCTCCGCATGGCAGATGCAGGCGATGCTCGCGCACAGCTTATTATCAATATGTATGTTCACCAGATGGTTAAGTTCATCGGTGGCTATGTAGCTGCTATGGGTGGCGCTGACGCTATCGTATTCACCGGCGGTATCGGTGAGAATACTTTGCTTTATCGTGAGATGGTATGCGAGAAGCTCGGCTTCCTCGGTATCACCCTAGACAGAGAAAAGAACAAGATTCGCGGTGAGGAGATTATGATTTCCACACCCGACTCTAAGGTTAAGGTATTTGTTGTACCTACTAATGAGGAGCTTGTTATCGCAAGAGATACTCTCGCTATCGTCAGCGAGATGAAGTAATAGGGAAATGAGGCTGTCATATTCGTCAGGACGGGGTATTCCTCGTCAGGCGCGCGGTATGCGGCCTCTTTTTGCCCCTGCGTGGAGGATGTATGTACGACGAGTTAACCATAGTTGATATAAAGAAAATGGAAGAGGAGATACGCTATCGCAGGGTGGAGCTTGCGCCTAAGCTTATGGCGGAGATGAAGCGAACACGCGAGTTTGGCGACCTCTCGGAGAATGCTGAGTATAAGGAGGCCAAAAGGGAAAAGCGTAAAAACGAGTCACGAATTCGCTATCTTGAGAATATGATAAGGACAGCGCATATAATTGAGATAGAGGATAGACCGGATGCGATAGCCCTATTTGACAGAGTAAAGATATTAAATGAAAGGCTCGGGCAGGAGCGTACAATACAGATTGTCACCACCCTAAGACAGAATGCCCTCGAGGGCTATATCAGCAAGGAGTCACCGCTGGGTGCAGCTATCATGGGGCATAAGGTCGGTGATAGAGTGCTTATTGAGGTATCTGCCACAATGAGTTATTATGTAAAAATACTCGCGATAGAGAAAGGCTCGGATAACGAGGAACTACCTATCAGCGGTTATTAAGGAGAAAATTATGGCAGATATTACATTATATGATTTGAACGGACATATACGCCAGGCTCCGGCGATTGCCATAGCGGAGGCGGAGGACGCGTATCACGATAGAATAAGGGAGATAGCGAAAAGGGTTGCCGATGATAGAACTATTAGGATAATCACGCTTGCAGGTCCTTCCGGTTCGGGTAAGACTACCAGTGCTAACCTCTTATCCGATGCTATTAAGTCGTATGGTCTGGAATCTATGGTTGTATCTCTCGATGACTTCTACCGTGACTCCGCCGATCCCGATTATCCGAGGCTCGCTGACGGCTCTCGCGACTTTGAGTGCCCGGAGTCCTTGCATCTGTTGGAGATTGGCGAGGTGCTTCTTAGCATAGCCGAGGGGCGCGAGTTTTATCTGCCGAAATATGACTTCAAGGTCGGCGGCAGAGTGTCCAAAACTCTACACGCCCCCATGCTTAATGGCTGTGTAATAGTCGAGGGACTACACGCCCTAAACCCGAAAATATCCGATGCGCTCCCACACGGGTGCGTCCTAAAGGTGTTTGTCAGCGTCTCCACAAATATTGTAGCAAGTGATGGCGAGAGGCTTATCTCGGGTAGGAAAATTAGGTTCGTACGCCGTATGGTGCGCGACAGTATATATCGTGGCGCGGATGCCGAGCGTACGCTCGATATGTGGGATGAGGTAGTAGCGGCGGAGGATGTATATCTATACCCATACAAAGAGAGCGCAGATGTGCGTATTGACACATTTCACCTCTTTGAGCTGTCGGTGATGCGTGAGCGCGCGCTTTCCTTAATCTCGCGAGAGCTATCCGAGGAGAATTCCTTTGCCGCGATAGTGTTTACTGCTATGCGCGCGGTTGAGCCACTCGATGAGGAGATGGTGCCACCCGACTCGCTTATCCGTGAGTTTATCTCCGGCGGAATATATGATAAAATATACTAATATGTATACATAGCTTTATGATAGGGTGGGACATTTTGTTCTGCCTTATCCTTTTTTACCGAATAGTGTCGCATTTCTACCGAATGGCAAAAAGGGGTTGAAAAGCCGAAAATAAAGTGTAAAATAGAGATGGGAAGGGGGAAACCCAATGAAATACGATATCGTAATAGACCCGAATTGTGAAGAACGGGTGGTAATCTATGCAAGGGACAAGGGTGAGAGGGTAAAGAGAATATGCGCGCTTCTCGATACCGTGGATATCGAGCTTATGGGTTATCGCGGTGGCGAGGCAATAAGGCTTCAGCCTGTGGAGGTCGACTGCTTTACTACCGAGGCTGGCGAGGTCTACGCCATAACCGACGAGGGACGCCTTGAGGTTAAACTGCGCCTATATGAGCTTCTGGATATTCTGGGCGATGCCTTTGTCAAAATAAATCAGTCCTGCATTGTCAATATGGAGCGTATAGTGCGCTTTGATGCCACAATATCCGGAGCACTCCTTGTTGTAATGAGGACGGGTTATCGCGACTATGTGTCGCGCAGACAGCTTAAAAATGTTAAGGAAAGGATGGGCTTAAAATGAATAAATATGTAAAGGATTATTTACTTAGAGGTATGTTTTTTGGCGGATTTGGCCCTATAATACTGGGGATAGTTTACGCCATACTTGAGGTCGCTGTGCCGGGCTTCTCGCTTAGTGGGGGAGAGGTGCTTCTTGCTATCCTGTCGACATATATTATCGCCTTTGTTCAGGCGGGCGCGAGCGTCTTTAATCAGATAGAGGAGTGGCCGCTTATGAAGTCGGTGGGCTTCCATTTTCTCTCTATCTATCTTGCGTACTCTCTCGCGTATGTACTCAACTCATGGATACCATTTGACTGGTCGGTCATCGGTATATTCACCGCGATATTTGTAGGCGTGTATCTTGTTGTATGGGTAATAGTCTACCTATCTGTTAGGGCGGCAACTAAGAGGCTAAATGGCAAGGTATAGCCGAAGAGAGCCGAACTCATAAGGTTTTGAAATATAGATTTCCCCATCTTCTTCGCCGGAATTTTCTTAAATATCTTATATTCCTCAAAAAATTCAGCTCGAATATAGAAAACTGCACCAATAAAGGTGGATGTGCTTAGCAGAGAATTTGAAAATCACCGTTAAGTGCGAGCATCGCATTTGACCGGTCAAATACTTTATGGGCTAATTCCAAACCCTTATATAAGCAGAAAGAGATAACAAATCGGTTAGTAGCAGAAATGTTATCTCTTTTTCTGTTAGTGAAGTTTTCGCTGTCGCGAAAGTGAAGTTGCTATGCAGTGAAGTTTGTGCTACGCACAAGTGAAGTTAAGTTTGCCCATAACTTCGCCAGCAGGCGAAACTTCACTCACGAAGTGAACTTCACTATCGAAGATAACTTCACTTGCCCAAAGGGCAAACTTAGTTTTAGCGTGTTCTCCGTTAGGGATACACGCTAATAAGCGACGGCGCTTTATTTACTAATAATATTGACAAAGATTTAGAAAACAACCGTAAAAAAAGCGAGTGCAGATTTGCACTCGCTTAAAGCTTAAAGAATAGTATTATTCAGCGTCAACCTTCTCGGTCTCAACCACAATTGCCTCTGTTTCTGCTGCCTCAGGCTCTGCCTTAGCAAACTTAGCAATAATGCAGTCCATAGGGGACTTACCGCTCTTGCCACGGCAGAAGAGAGCACCAAGTGCCATAACCAGGGCGAAGACGATGAGGTACCATACATTACCCATCTTGTGGCTGACAATAGATGCTACAACAAGAACTGCTGTACCGCAAATCGAAAGCACAGGAAGTACAAAACGCTTGAAGGGGTGAACATCCTTAGCCTTAATCATGAAGGAAACAAGAATCGGGATGTAAAGAGGATAGATGGTAACGATAGGAAGCTCGGAGGAGTCAAACGCATAATTACCAAACCAACCGAAGAACTGACCGCCAGCAAAATATGCAAACCAGAGCACGCACATGAAGAGAGCAATATTTGCAGAGTTGTTGGGGATGTTAGTCTTTCTGTCTACCTCGCTAAGGGTCTCGGGCGCAATACCCTGGTTTCTAGCCGCGATAGCATAGAAGCCACGAGTACAACCGAGCATAAGACCGTTAAGAGTACCAAGGCAGGAGATAACGATAAGAATGTTGATGATGGTAGCAACTGCGGGGATAGACATCATCTTGCCAAGTGCTGTGAATGCAGCAGTTGTGCCGGCACTGCCGAGAACATCAATCCTCTCAAGACCGAGAACGCCGATGTAGTAGAGAACATAAGCACCGATGATGATTGCAGCACCGATACCGAGGGCGATGGGAAGATTCTTCTTCGCATCCTTAATCTCGGAGTTAATAGCGGTAGCAACAACCCAACCCTCGTATGCGAATACAGTACCGCATACAGCAGTGAAAAGACTTCCTGTGCCAACCTCAGCACCGGTCGCCTCGAAAATCTCGCCGAATGCATCTGTAACATAGGTGAAGTTGGTTGCGAGTGTACCGTTCACAAGGCCGACAATGCTACCAACGATAGCGATGAATACGATGGGGATGAACTTGATAACCGTGGTGGATACCTGGAACTTACCGGCGAGCTTAGGTGCGATAGAGTTCATAAAGTAGATCGCTATTAGATAAACCGCCGCGAGAACCATACAAACAGCACCTGTGAAGTGCTCGGGAGAGTCCACACCGAAGAATGCTGCAAGGGTATATCTTGCAGATACCCAAGCAAGAACCGAGGTCATAGCAGGATAATAAATCATTGCCATAAACCAACCGATATAATATGCATAGGTGCTACCACAGGTAGCCTCTGCATAGTCAACTACGCCACCAACCTTCTCATACTTGGTCGCCATGACGCCGAAGGTAACAGCACATACTGCCATTACCGCACCGCCGATAAGCCAAGCGAGAACGCCCATAAGCGCATCACCTGCGGTGGCTTTCAGTACATTCTGTGCTTTGAAGAATACACCTGAACCGATTACGATACCTACAACCATACAGATGGCGGTGAACAGGCCGTACTTCTTAGTAAGCTTGTTTTCCATAAAAACCGTCCTTAAAAATTATTAGTCACTTTTCGATATGTATAGGCGCATCCTTTAACAATAGAGAGTGACCAGAACATTATATCATAGAAATGATGTTTTGTAAAGAGCCTTTTTTA
The DNA here is from genome assembly GCA_045655565.1 of Eubacteriales bacterium. GTDB lineage: Bacteria > Bacillota > Clostridia > Oscillospirales > CAG-272 > UBA1740. The sequence goes on from JAZOPN010000013.1 coordinate 14,976, forward strand.
ATTATAGATATAAAAATGTTGTTCTTTCTCGAAAAGCCGTGAAAGAAAATGAAAAGAGGCGTATATGAGCACGGTTAGGATATACTCTATACACCTCTTTGGTTTATCTCTTTTTCCAGGTCGCGGGGGTGAAAAGCAGCAGCATTGGCAAAAGCTCAAGTCTGCCTGCAAGCATATCGAAGATAAGAACTATCTTCGAGAATGGGGAGAAGAATGCGAAGTTGCCTGTCGGTCCTACCATATCGAGGCCGGGGCCGATATTGTTTATTGTTGCTGCCACGGCGGTGAAGTTTGTAGTCATCTCATTCATTCCCGCGATAGGTACATACGGGTCGAATGTCAGGGCGAGGAAGGACACAGCGAATGTTATAACATATATGACGAGATAGGCGTTGACCGAGCGGACAATCTCGCCCGATACAGGCTTGTCATCAATGGAAATCTTCTTAACGCGTTTGGGGTTGATGAGCGAGCCTATCTCGCGGATAGCCCCCTTGAAAAGTATAATTATTCTTGACACCTTGATACCACCACCGGTGCTGCCTGCACACGCTCCAATGAACATAATTAGAACAAGTACTGTGGTCGAGAGCGTCGGCCATAGATTGAAGTCAAGGGTCGCAAAGCCCGCGGTGGATATTATGGAAGCAACAGTAAATGCCGCGTGCCTTAAGGCATCCCCGAAGGTCGCTGCTCCCGCGAGTGGCTCGGGCAGGGTAATGAGATTGCAGGTTATGACCGCGATAGCAACAAATACCACGCCGAGGAACACCTTAACCTCTGTGTTGAACGCCTCCCTAAATCTCAAGTGGAGAACCAGGAAGTAGGAGTTAAAATTGATAGAGAACAAAAGCAGGAATATAGTTGTTACTATCTGCGTATATGGGCTAAAGGAAGCAAAGGAGTCGTTGTAAACACCAAAGCCGCCTGTGCCCGCGGTAGCGAATGCCGAGTTAAGCGCATCAAATATGCCGAGGTCGGGGGCTAAAAGAATAAAATCGAGCATAGTGAGTGCAAAGTATATCGCATATAGCCACCTCGCCGTTTTGGTAAGTCGAGGTACCAGCTTTGATACCTCAGGTCCTGGGGACTCTGCGCGCATGATGTGCATAGTATGCCCGGCACCGAGAGGAAGTATCGCCATAACGAATACGAGCACTCCCATACCGCCAATCCAGTTGGTAAAGCTGCGCCACATAATCAAGGACTTCGGCAGAGCCTCAACGCTTAGCAGTATGCTGGAGCCTGTTGTGGTAAAGCCCGAGACGACCTCGAAGAGCGCGTCAATATAATTGGGTATAGAGGATGAAAATACGAACGGCAGCGCGCCGAACACCGATAGCACAATCCAAGAGAGTGCAACGGTGATGAAGCCCTCTTTTATGCTTATCTCGGTGTTATCGGGCTTCGCGAGGTAAGCAAGCGTGCCTATCGAGGCGCACAGCAGCATCGTCATAAGAATGGCGAATAGCGATGCCCACTCGAAGTAGCATATCGCGGTAATGAGCGGTATAAAGAGGAATGCCGCCTCAAACAGCAGTATCATTCCGACAGTATACCTTATCATTCTGAAATTCATATTATTACCTTTCGGCGTGGGGCGTGTCGAGCATTCGCGAGAACACACCCCACTAAATGTAAAGTATTATTTACTGACCCTTGCGCTCGGTACAAGCGCATCGGTTATATCACGCATATCGGATATTTTGGTGACGACGATTACAGAGTCGCCGACATTGATTACATCCGAGCCTCTTGGGAATATTAATTCCTTGCCTCTTACTATCGCCGCTATAATTAGGTCGCGACGCAGCTTCAATTCGGATATAGGCTTGTCTACAATAGCAGATGGCTCACGCACCACAAACTCGTATGCATCTATCTCGCCGCGAATAATGCTGTGGAATGACTCCATATTGCTACCGAGAGTGTTCTTCATAGACCTAACATAACGTGTTATGCTGTTAGCAACCAGGTTTTTCGGATATATTACCGTATCCAGATCGAGCTTCTCAATTATATCATCATAATCAAGACGCTTAATCTTCGTTACCACCTTGCAGTTAGTACGCGACCTCGCATAGAGCGAGAGTATGATATTTTCCTCATCTCCGTCAGTCAGCGCGAGGAATGCACCATAGTCGCCAATGCCCTCCTCATCCAAGGACTCCTGGTCGGATGTGTCACGGTTTATTACCGTTAATTTCGGGAATGAGGAAGCTAGCTCGTCGCATACTTCTGCATCAGCCTCAATAACCTTAATCTTTATATTGGAACGCTTCAGCGACTCGCATAGATAGTGTGTAACCTCGCCACCGCCAACGATTACCATATCGCGCACCGCATCGGTCTTATAGCCAATCTTCTTGAAGAACTTCGATGCCCCCTCGGGTGAGGCAACGATGGATATAATATCCCTGGCCTCAAAGACAAAGTCACCGTTTGCAATAAATGCCTCTTCCTGCCTCTCGACGGTACAGAATAGGATATCGTGCTTGTCCTTAGTCATAATTTCTCTTATGGACTTTCCTACGATACTACTGCTTTCGGGTAGTCTAAACTTAATAAGCTCGACGCGCCCCTTGCCAAATGTCTCAATGCTGAGGGCGGATGGGAAGCGCAATACACGCGCTATTTCCTCGGCGGCGGTGCGCTCTGGGTTAATTACCATAGCGAGGTCAAGCTCATCCTTAAGATATGCCGCCTCTGCGCTATATTCGTGACTTCTAATTCTCGCTATCGCGCGGCAATTGCTCGCTTTCTTAGCAAGGATGCAACAGAGCAGATTTAACTCGTCCGACGGTGTTACGGCTATGAGGAGGTCTGCCCTTGCAATGCCGGCTTCTCTTAGCGTAGTATAGGTCGCACCGTTGCCGATGACGCCCATAATATCAAGCTTGTCCGTGATTGACCTGAGACTGCCAGCATCTGTATCTATGACGGTTATGCTGTTACCCTTTTCATTTAATTCTTCTGCCAGTGCTGCGCCAACCTGACCGCAGCCAACTATAATTATCTTCATATTTCCCTCCAAAACAGGGCGAAAGTATATTCTTAAAGCGTGCTTTGGGTGCAACCATTCGCTTAACTATATTATAAATATTTTTTATGATTTGTCAAGTGTAAACGCCCAAAAAGATATCGCGAGCAAGCTCCTAACAGGGCGAGTCAAAGCACGGTAATACACCGGAGTGCGGTGCTCCTATATACCAATAGCGTGATAATGGTTATTCTGTAATAGAGATATTCCGCTACCGCAAAAATAATTTTTGTAAAAATTTATAAAATGACTTGAAATTTTGTTGCTTGTATGCTAAAATAAACCTATGAAAATATAGGTTTGGGCGTATTATGCCTGTTTTTAGGGCGTACCACACCTTATAATAGTGTTAGTGAAAGGGTTTTTTCGTATGGAGTATGTTCTTTTGGCGGTGCTATTGCTCTCCGCTCTGTTTATCATAGTTGCCGTTCTCTTCCAGAAGTCGTCTGATGAGGGGCTTTCGGGTGCTATTAAGGGAGGCAATGAGACCTACTACGGTAAGGACAAGGCACCCACCGCTGAGAAGGCTTGGTTTAAGTGGACACTTATTGCCAGCGTTGTTTTCGCCGTTGCAGTTCTTGTGGCTTATATCATTCAGCCTGACTATACCTATGATTTCGCTCCGGATTATTGGAAGCAGCTCTCCGAGTTCTCTTACCTGTTCCCGAGCAAATAATGCGGTTTTCGCGTATAATGTGAGAGAGGGTGTCTTCCGTATGTGAGACGCCCTCTTTTTCATCTAAAGCTGTAAATAGGCTTGCCTATTTTTCGGTTTTGGGTATCTTATAGGTTAAAAGTGCAAATTATAAGGAAGATATGAAAAAGAAAACAAAAAAAGATTTTACAAGATTTACGAAGCGTAATACGCATAAAAGGCGTTCGAGGGATAAGGGGCGCGAGGCACTTTTGTCCATCGTTGCCGAGTGTGGCGTTGGCTTTGACGGAGTCCATATTTCCGACACGCGCGATGAGGGCAGGCGTGGGCGCACATCGTCGCGCACTATGCGCGACGAGATCCTGGCAGAGGGTATATACTGCGGTGCGCGCGGCGGCTTCGGCTTCGTTTCCCTTGATGACGAAACAAAAGAGGATATATTCATTCCCGAGGGCAAGGGCGGCGGAGCAATAGACGGTGACTATGTCGAGGTAATTTACCACACATATCGTGGCTACACAGGAGAGGAAAAGACCGAGGGGCGTGTCAAGAAAATCATCAAAATAGGGCGTGAGTTCATAATAGGTACGCTTGAATATGAGCGTACCGCAAGAAGATATGGCAGGGGCGGCAGGCATCGACTCGTGCTTGTCCCCGATGATCCCAAGGTGTCGATTGTGCCAATAGTTACCGATGCGCTGGGTGCTGAGGTTGGTGACAAGGTCGCTGTAAAGCCTGATAGAGGTGCAAATATCCCCACCTGTGCCGTTGTCTTTGTGCTTGGCGATCCCACCTCGCGCGAGGCTAATTATGAGGCAATACTACTCGAGGCGGGGCTTCCCGTTGACTTCACTCCCGAGGAGCTTGAGCTGGCTGACAGGCTAGCGAAAAGACCGATAGACTACGAGGGGCGCGAGGATAGACGCTCTGATATCATATTCACCATTGACGGTGCCGGTGCAAAGGACTTAGATGATGCTGTTTCGCTCCGTCGTACGAGCACAGGTTGGCTGCTCGGCGTGCACATCGCGGATGTCTCGTACTATGTCACCGAGAAGACCGCGCTCGATAGAGCAGTTATGCAGAGGGGCACGAGCGTGTATTTCACCGACAAGGTTGTTCCTATGCTGCCACCCGCACTCTCGAACGGTGCCTGCTCGCTGGGTGCCGGAGAGGATAAGTGCGCGCTTTCCGCCCTTATCAGCCTTGGGCAGGATGGTGCTATAAAGGGTGTTAAAATTGTCCCCACGGTAATACGCTCCAGAGTGCGCGGTGTGTACTCCGAGGTGAACGATATATTTGACGGTACAGCCGATACGGGTGTTAAAAATAAGTATAAAGAGGTTCTTCCCACGCTCTTGCGTATGAAAGAACTGTATACTGTGCTACTAGAACGCTCACGCTCACGCGGAATGCTGGAGCTTGATATACCAGAGGCGGTTATAATGCTCGGTGAGTCTGGCGAGCCTAAGGATATATTCCCCGCGATGCGTGGTGACGCTGAAAGGATGATAGAGCAGTTTATGCTTACCGCAAATGAGGCGGTTGCCACAAAGCTTCGCGAAGCAGGGATACCCTGTGTCTACCGTATTCACGAATATCCCCCCGAAGAGAAGATGCGTGAGTTCTTACAATACGCGTCAAACCTCGGACTTGATATCCGCGGTATATCACCCACTATGCCGTATGCTACGGCACTTTCAGCACTTCTCGCCGAGGCTCAAGACAAGGATATCTATGCACCCGTGTCATACCTGTTGCTACGCAGTATGGCTAAGGCGAAGTATTCCGAGGTGCACTCACCCCACTTTGGGCTTGGTATTGAAAATTATTGTCATTTCACATCCCCGATACGCCGTCTATCCGACCTCGCTACCCATCGTATTATCAGGCGCGTGCTGATAGATGGTAAGGGGGCTGTCGGCTATTCCTCGTATGCTCGCAGAGCCGCTACTGCTGCCACAGAGTGCGAGGTGCGCGCTGTAACTGTCGAGAGGAAAATTGAGAATTTGTATAAAGCAATATATATGATGGATAAAGTTGGTGAGGAGTTCTGCGCGGTTGTCTCATCGGTTGCCACCTTTGGCGTGTTTGCTATGCTTGACAACACCTGCGAGGGGCTTATCCCTATCGAGGAGATGCCGGGGTACTTTGTTTATGACGAGAAGAATATGTGTGTCCGCTCGGGTGGTTTATCCTATCGTGTCGGAGATAGAATAAAGGTCAGCCTCGAGGAGGTTGATATAGCTAGATGTAAACTAAGATTTTCATTAATACTATAATTTACGAAAGGAAAGAGCACTTTAGTATGAAGAGCGCTGTGAAGCTTTTGACGCTTATACACATACTGTTTCTGCTGCTCTCGTCGGTCGCGGCGAGTTTTGGCGGAGTGTATAGAGTGCCGCTTATGGCATCGTTCGTCATAGGGCTTATTTTGCTTGGCAATCTTTCCGCTAATCGTATGCGTGCCGAGCGCGAGGCAATAGCGGGGATAAGAGAGGACGCGCCAACCCTATTTGAAATAAATAGCGAGGGTGTACGGCTGTCACTTCCGCTTATTTTCCCGACCGTTGCATTGGTTTTTCTTGTTTCCTACCTTACATCGGTTGTGCTAGGTCTGTTTGGTATCACAGCAGAGCCTGTACCCGATGCACCCCTATTTGATATGCTGATAGAGTATGCGCTCATTCCTTGTATATTTGAGGAAATGATATTCAGGTATCTGCCAATGAAGCTTATTGCGCCATATTCGGAGAGGTGGTGTCTTGTCCTTTCGTCGGTCTATTTTGCCCTTGCCCACGCAGATATAACGCAGATACCTTACGCCCTTGCTGCAGGACTTATTTTCATCTTCATCTCACTTATGACTAAGAGCGTGATACCCGCTATACTTCTGCATTTTCTTAACAATTTTATATCAGTGCTCTGGATTAAGTATTCCTTTGACATGACATTTGTTGTGTGGTATGTTATCATTCTTTCTCTGGGGACGCTCATATCCTTGATGCCACTCATTCGTGGGGGACGGGTGTATATTTTAAGGCTTCGCAGGATGCTTTCGGGTGGTGGTGAGAGCCTCGGTGAGACCTATGCCCCGACGCTTTATATAATATTCACACTTTTACTTATGCTTTTTAACCTCTTTAGTTAGGAGACTTAGATTATGGAAGATAAAATAGAATTAGTCCCCACTGATGTCGACATAGCCTTTATGCGTCGCGCTATGGAGCTGGCCGGATGTGCCGAGGAGCAGGATGAGGTACCCGTGGGTGCGGTTTTGGTGCGCGATGGAGAGATTATTGCCGAGGCGTATAATACTCGCGAGGGCGACAGGTGCGCTACCCACCATGCAGAGATACTCGCGATAGAGCGTGGATGTGAGGCGCTCGGCGGTTGGCGTCTTTTAGGCACGACCCTATATGTCACAATGGAGCCGTGTGCTATGTGCGCCGGTGCTATTATTAACTCCCGTGTGCCCCGTGTGGTATATGGCACAAGAGATATCCGCTTTGGAGCATTTGGCTCGCTTATCGACCTTTCTAAAGTTCCGCTAAATCACACACCCGAGGTGCTCGGTGGCGTACTGGAGGACGAGTGTCGAGAGATGCTGACCTCATACTTCAAGAAAAAAAGAAAATAAACACTTTACGGATGCCGTAATTTTCAATAGTCAAACAAAAGGGCGAGGATACTTCTCTTGGTATCTTCGCTTTTTTGTATAAGAAACTAAATATTAGCAAAGCATAAGTGTGTAGTTTGTTTTTGGGCGTTCTTGGTAGAGCTTGCGCCCCATCTTTGGAGGAAAAATGAGAATTGTTCACGCTGTGTCAGGGCTTGATGAGAATATGGACAGTGCCATCACCGAAAGGATTTTAAGCCATCTGTCTAAAAGGTATGATTTTGAACTTATAGCCCCATTTGGGAACTACCTTTTTGACAGATTATCCACCACCCGTGTCAAATTTACGCCTATGCCATTATCCGGCACTTCTACCATAACTCTCTCCGACATCATAAGGCTGGGTAGGCACTTTCGCCACTCTCTGCCCGATATTCTTCATGTGCACGGCTATCCCTCTGCCGGCATTGCCGCAGTGTTGTCAGGTGTCAGACGCCTGATTTCTACACCCCCTGATGAGGAGGGTAAACCTAGCACTGTATCAACAATTTATCGCGCCATCGCATTAACTGTATCTCACACCGCATCTATGACCGCAGGGCTTATCTGTCGCGGTATTCCAAAGGAAAGGATAGTAAATATGCCGTATGGCATAGATAATGACATAGAGGGGATATTTACTCCGCGCGATAGTCGGGTTATCCTCTCCGAGGTCTCTTCGGCGGAGGACTGCCCGATGCTTCTATCCGCCGTGGCTCGTGCGCTATCTCAACAACAGTTTGATATGGTTTTGGTTGCAGAGCGCGATTTGTGGCATACCGTCTTTCGTTTTTCAGCTCTGCTCGGCATTCGCCTATGTATTCGTGTTGTAGAGCCGAAGGATGCAAAAAAATACTATTCTATGTGCCGTTATTTTATACACCCGTCCGCCTCGAACAGGAAAATTCCAACACCCGTCCTGCGCGCTATGTCCTCGGGTGCTGCGGTAATCCTGCCCTCCGTCCCTATCTGCCACGATATTGTGCGTGACGGTGTATGCGGATTGGTGTATAACGCCTCGGATAGTTTTGCACTCTCCGAGTGCATCTGTCGTCTAAATGCTGACGCGGACCTAACCGAACGTCTTGGCAGAGCGGCAAAAGAGAGGTGGCAGAAGCATTTCAGCACAGAGCATATGCTATCTGAGTATGATAGGCTATACACCTCTCTCTTAAGCCTGTCTGATAATTGCGCTCATGTTAATTATTCGCCTGGCTCGGGTTCGTGCAAAAGATAGTTGACAATCGCGTGCGTATGTGTTAAAATATGCGTATGAAAAGAGAATATTTAGAGTGCGGAAAGGTGTGCGGAGCACACGGAGTACGCGGCGTACTTAGAATTGAACCCTGGTGCGATACACCTAAGGTGCTGGCAGGACAGAAGCGAGTCTTTATTGCCACAGGAGAGGGCGAATACAGAGAATACAAGGTTCTCACCGCTTCGGTAAACGGTCCCGGTGTCCTTATGTCGCTTGAGGGTGTCAATGCTCGTGAAATCGCGATAGCGATGAAGAATACCGTACTGTATCTACACAGGTCGGATATACCGGTTGGGCGCGGACATATGCTTCTCGCCGATATGATAGGCCTACCTGTCATTGATGCCGATACAGGTATCGTATATGGAACTATATCCGATGTTAGCGACGCTGTGCGCGGTTTGTTATACACCATAAAAACCGACAAGGGCGATGTGCTGTTCCCATCGGTTGACGAGTTCATTAAGGAGATTGACCCGGAGCGCGGAATGTTCATAAAGCCTATACCCGGGTTCTTTGACTGATATGAGATTTGATATTTTGACCCTTTTCCCCGCGATGGTAGATGGTGTTCTTGGTGAGAGCATAATCGGCAGAGCCAGGGAGGCGGGTATCATAGATGTTGAGTGCCACGATATACGCGAGTATTCTAAGGACAGGCACAGAAAGGTTGACGATACCCCGTACGGTGGCGGTTTCGGTATGGTTATGACCTGTCAGCCGATATATGACTGCTATATCTCGGTGAGAGAGCAAATTCCTAAAGAGAACCGCACCCGTGTCGTGTATATGTCGCCTAAGGGCAGGGTTTTCAACCACGATATAGCGGTGGAGCTGTCGCAGTATGACAACATAATCATCCTGTGCGGACATTATGAGGGTGTCGACCAGCGCGTGCTGGACGAGATAGTCGATGAGGACATCTCCATCGGTGACTATGTCCTTACCGGTGGCGAGATACCCGCCTGCATCTTAGTTGATGCAGTATCGCGTCTTAAGGACGGTGTTTTAGCCTCGGAGGAGTGCTATCAGGGGGAGTCGGTCGCATCGGGAATCCTTGAGTATCCGCAGTACACTAAACCCCGTGTGTTCTTAGATAGAGAAGTACCCGAGGTGTTGCTTTCGGGTGATCATAAGAAGATTGAGCGCTATCGACTTGAGATGGCGGTAGAATTAACCAGGGAGCGCAGGCCGGACATGCTCCTTTTGCATCCTGAGATAGAGGAGTCCCTGCTCCCAAAACCTAAGAAAAAGAGAAGAAAGGAGAAAACAGATGGCTAAAGGTAGCTTTACAGACCTCTTGCGCGGATATGAGAGCGAGAGCGGTGACAGTAAGGGTAAGAAGTTTGCCGTTAGATACATAACAGGTACGGCAAGTCGCGCCACACAGTCACGCACATCGCGCCGTATATCCGAGGCGGGTGCTAAAATTGCCGAGGTGCTGAACTATACCTCGACCAGAGCATACGGTCTGTTTCTGCTCGGCTTCGGTCTTCTGACCCTCCTTATACAGTTCGCTAAGGACTACCTAAATATATACGATCATATCCCGGCATCCTCGCTTATCATAGGCGTTGTTTTCTCGGTTTTGGCTGTGCCGTTCTTGGTCTTTGATATGCCCCTATCTATCGCGATGCAGAAGTTTTCGCTGACGGAGTTTATCTTCTTTGAGTTTTTCTGTCTTCAGCCCGCACATAGGCTGGCAGATGGCAAGACACCGACCACAATACCGCCGTATGTTGGGCTTATCCTCGGTTTTGTCCCCGCTTTCATTGGCGCATTCGTTCCGCTATGGTACACAGTCGCGTTCATAATAGGGGTGGTGTATCTCTACCTTGCATACATCTCGCCTGAGTTTTCGTTTTTCTTCACATTCCTTGTCATGCCGTATCTTTCTTTCTTTGGCGCAAATGGAGATATTATTCTCTCCGCCCTCGTCACTATGACGCTGGTTTCCTATCTTAGAAAGGTTGTGTCGGGAAAGCGTATCTACTTCCTCGAACAGTATGATCTTGCGCTTTTAATTATGCTTGTGTTCGTCTTTATCACGGGTGTATTCGTCAAGGGTATGGAGTCATTCACATCCTCGGTCGTGCTTATCATTCTCTCGATGGGCTATGTTTTGACAGGCTCGTTGGTTACCAATAGGCGACTTGCCGACTGTGTTATCAAGGCGGTTATTACCTCGTCTGTGCCAATTTCCATTATTGCTATATGGGAGTTTTTCACGGTACTCTTTAGCGACGGTATATCCGACTTTAGCGGTGTCAGCGTTACATTCAATTCCCCGAGCGTCCTCGCGATATTCCTCTTGATTGTTGCGACATTCTCGCTCTATTTTGTTATTATCCGTCGTTCACTCACAGCAAAGGTGTTATATCTATGCATCCTCGTCCTTACCGTATTCGCTATGGCGCTGACGCTCTCGGTTTGGGTATTTGTGGCTGCGCTGTTCGGCGTCTTTGCATATCTCGCTCTACGCATGGATCGTGGATCGGGTGTTGTTTTGGGGCTTCTTTCGCTCCTGCCGTATGCCATCTTGTTCCTACCTTCGGATTGGCTTTTAGCCCTCTCTCAAAGCCCCGTTATGACCGCGCTCGGAATTGGTGAGGCCATACCCGTGTGGATTAATTCGAGGGAAATGTTGCTCGACAACTTCTTCGCAGGCGTCGATATGGGTAGCGAGAGCTTCGCGACCGAGTATGTTAAGTATTCCGCCCTAGGTGCGGTCGAGACGAATAGCCACAGCTTTCTCTTGCAGATTATCTGCGAGGCGGGTGTTTTCGCGCTTGTTGCTTTTCTTGCAATATTCGCAATCAGGCTTGTTCATAGGTCTATATACATCCCATATATCAAAAATTCGCAGGTTAGCCTGCTCAACAACTTCACCTCTGTTGTTATGGTCGTGATTATGGTGTATGGGCTCTTCACCTCGCTTTGGTCGGATATGACTATTTACTATCTCTTCTGGTGCGTGTTCGGACTTGGAAGCGGTGCGCTCAGGGTGTCTAAGCAGGAGTTTGACGACCGCCTCGCATACTTTAGCGATGGCGCGGATGTTGATGCTTCCTCGATAGATATATCCATCAGGTAATTCGTTTCTTCACCTTAGGCTGGGTATATCCTGCCTGCTGACACAGATGCCCCGCTTTGCCCCACAGAGTCTTCAAGAAATATACAGTTTATCGAAAAATAATCCAAAATTCGACGAAATCTTTTAAGTAAAATTATTAAAAGGTATTGATTTTATCCTGAAACTTTGATATACTTGATTTACTAAACCTCGTAAGGAGATATTTCCTATGATTTCACGCAGTGTGACAATACAGAACAGTGTGGGTCTTCACGCTAGACCGGCCACCTTTTTTATCCAGAAGGCTAACTCGTATAAGTGCTCTGTCTGGGTCGAGAAGGAGGATTGCCGTGTGAATGCGAAGAGCCTTTTAGGTGTTCTGTCGCTCGGCATTTCCAGGGGGACGACAATCACTCTCATCGCCGATGGTGTTGATGAGGCTGATGCAGTGGCTGGACTCATCGAACTCGTAGAGAGCGAATTTGCTGAGTAAGACCGGCAATAATCAAAGCGGTGGTCTTATCCGGACTGCCGCTTTGATTTTTTATTAGGCATTTATTAAACAATTTTTGCTACCCGTCGGTACGGTTTTGGCAAAATCGACACGCGATAACGATAGTAGAGAGGAGGACACCTATGACTATAATAGAACGCCTAAGAGATAAGGCTAATTCCCTGCCTATGACACCCGGTGTGTATATAATGAAGGATGCCGATGGCACGGTAATATATGTCGGTAAGTCGAAGCGTCTAAAGAACCGTGTCACAAGCTACTTTAGCGGTGTCCACGCCTCGCCTAAGACCGCGCGGATGGTATCGCTCGTGCGCGACTTCGACTATATCGTATGCGACACCGAGATCGAGGCGCTCGCTCTTGAAAACACGCTTATCAAGAAACATTCGCCAAGATATAATATTAAACTCAAGGATGCTAAGTCCTATCCATATATCAAGGTTACAAAGGAAGAATATCCGCGCCTTTTGGTCACAAGAGACAGAAAGAGAGATAGGGGCAGGTATTACGGCCCATATCAGGGCGCGGCACAGGCGCACACCGCGCTTGATGCTGTGGTTAAAATATTCGGCATCCCAACCTGTAAGAGGGTTTTTCCGCGCGACATAGGTAAGGAACGCCCCTGTATCTATCGCGATATGGGTAGGTGCGTCGCACCCTGTACCGGCGGTGTCTCGGTGGAGGAGTATCTGGCACTTATTAAGCAGGCAGAATGGGTGCTTGACGGTAATATCAAGGGTGCGCTTGAGATGCTAACTCGCGAGATGCTCGAGGCGGCAGAGTCTATGGAGTTTGAGCGTGCAGCATCCCTGCGTGACAGTATTCGCGCTATTGAGCGCCTAGCAGATAAGCAAAAGGTCGTTGCTGACAGCAAGGTAATGCGCGATGTCTTCGCCTTTCATACATCCCCGACAGAGGGGGTACTAGCTATGCTCTCCATTCGCGGTGGCGCACTTGTCAACAAGAATGAGTTTATACTCTCTTCAAGCGAGCTTGCAGGGGGCGAGGACGCTATATCCATCATAGTGGATTACTATGATACCGCAGGAAATATTCCGAGAGAGGTTATGCTCGACTTCCCGCTTGAGAGGGATGATGTGGAGCTACTCTCGGAGTACCTTACGCTGTCCGCGCCCTACAAGGTGACTGTGCGCATCCCGGAGCGCGGAGAGGGCAGACGCCTGTGCGATATGGCACTCGAAAATGCTAAGGAAGCGGCACGCCAATATAGGCTGGAGGGTGAGCGCGAGGACAAGAATGTAAGACGCCTTGCCGAGCTTCTGGGACTATCCGAGATGCCTATCAGAATAGAGGCTTACGATATATCAAACTTTGGCAACGACAATATAACCGCGTCTATGGTAGTATGGGAGCGCGGTAAACTAAAGAAGAGCGACTACCGAGTATTCACCATTAAGACCACCGATGGCGCAGATGACTACGGCTCTATGCGTGAGGCGTTAAGGCGTAGGCTGGCACATATAGGTGACGGCACCGCCTCGCTAGGTGACAGTCCCGACCTGCTTCTAATAGATGGCGGTGTAGGTCATGTGCATAGCGTGCGCGAGGTGCTCGCCGAAATTGATGCTGAAATCCCCGTATACGGTATGGTTAAGGACGACTTCCATAAGACGCGCGCCATAACCGATGGTGAGACCGAAATTTCAATAGCGCGCGAGATGGGTGTGTACGCCTTTGTCTATAACCTGCAAGAGGAGGCGCACAGGTTCGCCCTAAAGCATTCCTCGGGCGCGAAGACGCGCACACTGACTCGCTCAACCCTTGAGAAAATTCCCGGCATCGGCCCGAAACGGGCTAAGGCACTTCTTCGCGCTATGCCGATGGGTAAAATTAGGGTTGCTAGCGTCGAAGAATTGACACGGGTGGTGGGCATCGGCAAAAAGGATGCCGAGAAAATATATGAATACTACCACAAAAGAGGCTAGGTGCGGTGGGGATTGCCACGCCGAAATTAACACATCCCGGTCTCAATATGTGCCAAACGATAGGAGAGAATATGTTAAGAATTATAACAGGCGAGTTCAAAGGAAAGAAGCTTAAATCGCTCGAGGGGGATGCGACACGCCCCACCTCGGACAGAATAAAGGGCGCGATGTTTTCTTCGATACAGTTCGATATAGAAAATAGGCGCGTGCTTGACCTGTTTGCCGGCACGGGCCAACTAGGGCTTGAGGCTATGTCGCGAGGTGCTGCGTCGGTCACATTCGTCGACCTCGAACGCGAGGCTGTTGATATTGTGAAGTCTAATGCTAAGGCGCTCGGTGTTTTTGAAAAGTGCAGATACGCGGTCAGCGATTGGCGCAACTTTATAAGAAAGGCATCGGGTAGAGATGAATACGACCTAGTGTTTATTGATCCCCCGTATGCTATGCATTGCTGTGTCGAGGCGGTGAAACTTCTCGCTGATAAAAAGGTTATTATCCCCGGTGCGCTTGTCGTTATCGAGAGTGGTGACGAGGATATGTCGGCGGTAGAGACTCTTTCAGGCTTCGAGCTGCTGAAGTCTAATTCGTATGGCAAGAAGACGGCATTGAATATTCTGCTTTACAGAGGTTAAATAATTAGGCATTATGCTTTTGCACTCGGGATTCCGAGATGGATTTTCCGGTGCTATTGGTCGCACCCGTAGAGCCGTGGTGACTTCTATCGCAGGGACGGTGTAAAAAAACGCTTATAACAGCGAAGCTTCTGACTGTTAAACAAACTCAAATACAATCACACGAATAATGACTGAAACAATAACGCAAAAGATTTCGCTAAGGACGCGTGTGCGCCTCGCGCAAGTGCGTGCGCAAAGACAATTAAAATTTATATAAATTATTGACAAAAACCTATATAAGGTTTATAATATCTTGGATACCAGATTTGGAGATATGTTATGAGTGTCATTTTGCCCGGTAGCTATGACCCCGTCACACTCGGACACCTCGACATAATTAGGCGAGTGGCAGAGATGGAGGACGAGGTGTATGTGGTTGTCTTTATTAACCCAGACAAGACCTATATGTTTTCTATCGAGGACAGGGTTGCTATGCTTATGATAGCCCTTGATGACCTAGATAACTGCATTGTGTCATACTCTAACGGTCGCGTAGTCGACTATATGCGCGAGCACGGTATTGAGAGAATAGTCAAGGGGTACAGAAACAGGACCGACTATGAGTATGAGATGCGCCAGGCAGAGTATAACAAGCACCACGGTGGCTATGATACCGAGCTTGTTCTCTCGCGTGAGGAATTCCTCTCTTATAGCTCTACCGCGGTGAGAGATGCAATTCTTAACGGTGAGGATATAACTCATCTTGTGCACCCCGGTGTTGCCGAATATATAAAGGTGCTAAACTCCTGATTTGCAAATAATAGTTAGCGAATTTCCTTAAAGATGTGTATAAAACCGAAAGGAAGATATAAAGATGAAAGAAAGAATTGAAGCTCTTCGTGCCGAATTCTACTCTCAGTTAGGCGGTGCTACCGATGTTAGCGCGCTTGAAGCGGTTAGAGTAGAGTTCCTCGGTAAGAAGGGACATATCGCTGAGCTTATGAAAGGGCTTCGCGATGCTCTAGACAAGAAGGCGGCAGGTCAGTTGATAAACAGCCTGAAGGTCGAGATTGAAGAGAAGATTAAAGAGACCGCCATGGCTCTTGAGACAGCGGCTGTCGAGGCGCAGATTAGAAGCGCCAAGAAGTACAACCCCTCGCTTATCGCAGAGCGTGAGTTTGGCTCTTATCATCCCATCACCCTCGTTTCTCGCGAGGTTGAGGCTGTATTTGAGTCTATGGGCTTCACCATAGAGGACTATTCCGAGATTGTAGGTGACTATGAGTGCTTTGAGGCACTTAATATTCCTAAGCATCACCCGGCTCGTGATATGCAGGATACATACTACCTCGAGAATGGTCAGCTTCTTAAGACACATACCTCTGCGGCACAGAACGCTATTATGCGTAAGTATGGTGCGCCTCTTCGTGCTATCTTCCCCGGCAGATGCTTTAGAAACGAGTCTATTGACGCCTGCCACGAGAATACATTCTTCCAGATGGAGGGTATGATGATAGGCGAGGATATCTCTATATCCAACCTTATCTACTTTATGAAGACTATGCTCTCCGAGGTCTTTAACCGCGATGTTAAGGTTAGACTTCGCCCCGGCTTCTTCCCATTCGTCGAGCCCGGCTTCGAGCTTGATATCAACTGCGAGATTTGCGGCGGTGCCGGTTGCCCCTCTTGTAAGAATTCCGGCTGGCTAGAGCTCTGCCCCTGCGGTATGATACACCCCAATGTTCTTCGCGATGGTGGGATTGACGTTGAGAAGTATTCAGGCTTTGCATTCGGTCTTGGCCTTACCCGTCTTGCTATGATGAAGTACGGTGTTAAGGATATTCGTGATTTCAACAGCGGTAGCCTATCGGCACTATCGCAGTTCAAGTCTTTGTAAGGGAGGAGTGACAGGATGTTTTTATCTATGAATTGGATAGGAGATTTCGTTGACTTCTCCGGCCTTGATAAGAAGGCTCTTATACACAACTTCACCCTCTCGACAGCAGAGGTTGAGGATATAATCGTTAAGGGTGAGGACACCCACGGCGTCATTGTCGCAAAGATACTTACCGTATCCGAGCACCCAAAGTCTAAGAAGCTTCACCTCTTAAAAGTTGACACGGGTAGCGGTGTTGTCGATATTGTCTGCGGCGCACCCAATGTTAGGGAAGGTATGCTCGTAGCACTCGCTACCGAGGGCGGTGCGGTTTCCGGTCACCCGATTTCTAAGGCTACCATCGCGGGCTATGACTCCTATGGTATGTGCTGCTCCGAGGCAGAGCTTGGTATCAGTGACGATAACTCCGGTATCTGGGATATCGAGGAGGATCTTCCCGAGGGCGTAGCACTTGGTACGGATATTAAAGAGATATTCGATATCGACGATATCATCTTTGAGGTTGATAACAAGTCGCTTACCAACCGCCCAGACCTCTGGAGCCATTACGGCATCGCGCGAGAGTTCGCTACTATTATTGGCAGACCCCTGCTCCCTCTTGCCCTCGCATCGGTTGATGAGTATGCTTCTCTTCCCGCTGTTGCAGTTGATGTCAAGGCTACCTCTACCGTATGGCGCTATTCGGCCATCAAGGTCGAGAACATCAAGCGCAAGAAGTCGCCGGCTAATATGCGCATTCGTCTTTTCTACTGCGACTCCCGCGCAATCAATTTCCTTGCCGACCTCACCAACTATGTGATGATGGAGGTAGGTCAGCCTATGCACGCCTTTGACAACAAAAAGGTTGATAGGATTGAGGTGCAGACATTCCCCGCCGGGTGTGAGTTCCAGACGCTCGACGGCAATATGCGCCACATCGACGAGAATATGATGATGATAACCTCCGCAGATGTTCCTGTTGCTATCGCGGGCATTATGGGGGGCGAGCAGTCCAAGATTGAGGACGATACTGACTCGCTTCTTCTTGAGTCTGCGACCTTTGATGGCGTTTCCGTAAGAAAGACATCCTCGAGGCTCGGTCTGCGTACCGACGCATCGCAGAGATATGAGAAGATGCTTGACCCCGAGCTTTGCCGTGTTGCTACCGAGAGATTGCTTAATATCCTCTTTGAGTGCGACGGTGGCGCTCGCGTTACTTCTTCCTTCACCGATGTCTATGTAAATAAGTATCCTACAATCACCCTTAGCTTCGACAAGAAGTATGTTGATCGCTATACGGGTATTGATATCTCGGTTGAGTCTATCACTAAGACGCTTCGCGGCCTCGGCTTCACAGTTGAGTGCTCCGGCACAGATTTCACCGTTACCGTTCCATCCTGGCGTGCTACCAAGGATGTCACTATGAAGGCGGATATCATCGAGGAAATCACCCGTATCTTTGGCTATGATAACTTTGAGGTGTTCACCTCTACCTCGGCTCTTAAGCCTGTGCGCCGTGAGGTGCAGAAGTCTGACGAGGATAGGATGAAGGACCTGCTCGTTAAGGCTCATAAGCTTCACGAGGTGCATTCCTACATCTGGTCGGACGACGCTAAGAACCGTGAGCTTGGTATCACAACACCTAAGAATGTCAGAGTAATCAACGCACAGACCCCCGAGCACCAGTACCTGCGTGTATCTATGATACCAACCCTCCTTGCAATGGTTAAGGAGAATAAGGGCTATGGTGAGGAGTTCGGCATCTTCGAGATTGGTCATGTAGTCGAGGGACTAAAGGCCGATGGCCTCTGCAACGAGCAGAAGAAGCTCGGTGTTGCCCTCTATTCTAAGGCTTGTACCGAGGAGGAGCTGTTCCTTAGAGCGCGTGATATGGTGATGGATCTTACCTCGGATATTCTTCACAAGGCACCCGAGTTCGTAGCGGCAGATGTAGACTTCGATTTTATGCACCCGGTCAACAGCTTCGCTATTATGGTTGACGGTGTGAAGCTCGGCTTTATCGCTGTTCCTCACCCCACAGTGCTTGCTAATATTGATAAGAAGTGCGCCGTTGCATTCTTTGAGATAAACACAGGTGCGTTCGCATCGGTTAAGGTTCAGCCGAACAAGTATGCCGAGCCGTCTAAGTTCCCCGCAATCGACATTGATATGACCTTTGTTTGTAAGGCCAGCGAGGTTTCCTTCGCCTCTGTTGTGGCTAAGGCTGCCGAGGTATCCGATGGCCTGCTCGCCGATGTCAAGAGCCACGGTGTATACACCGACGAGGCAGGAGTTGAGGCACTTACCCTGCGCTTCTCATTCGTTTCTCGCGAGAAGACCCTCTCGAAGCAGGAGCTAGCTCCCACAACCACCAAGGTTGCCGAGGCACTCACCGCCTGCGGCCTCGCCCTCAAGGCATAATTTATGTATTAAACAATAAAAAACGAGCAGTGCTTAGCGTGTTCTCCGTTAAGGATAACACGCTAAAACTAAGTTTGCCCTTTGGGCAAGTGAAGTTATCTTCGATAGTGAAGTTCACTTCGTGAGTGAAGTTTCGCCTGACGGCGAAGTGTGGGCAAACTTAACTTCACTTGTGCGTAGTACAAACTTCACTGCGTAGCAACTTCACTTTTGCGATAGCAAAAACATCACCAACAGAAAAAGAGAGGACATTTTGGCTACCGACCGATTTGTTCTCTCTT
>JAZOPN010000014.1:0-46498 GCA_045655565.1 Eubacteriales bacterium
ACCGCTTGGCCTCCGACTTAGCGTAAGTAGTATTGCGAGAGACATAACAATTCTGTGGTCATTATGCCCCGAGAGCGTCACAGTTGGCTTATGGAACTCGGTGGGGTAGACCACCACCTTGTCCTCATATACGCTGACCGATGTGCCAAATTTCGCCAGCTCCTCTGCCATAGCCACCGCCCTGTCGCTCTCTTTTATCTTCAGACGCTTCGTGCCTGAGAAGACACCGCCCGACTTTGCCGCCGCCACCGCAAAAAGAATGGGGCCAAGGTCGGGACAGTCGCCTATGTGTATAGTAGGCAGACCAAGCCTTAGCATCTCATAATATTTTCTATACACGCTATCACCCTGCAGGGTGTTTTCTTTTAGTCCGTCAATCTTTACCTCACCGCCGAAGAGGTTTAGTGCCTCCGGGAATGCTGTGCCCGAGTAGTCACCCTCGACCGTCATTTCTCGTGGCCGGTAAACCTGATTACCTCGAATATATATGGTGTAGTCGTCCTCCCACACACTCTCAACCCCAAAGGCGTCGAGTGCCGCGCGTGTCATCTCGATATAGGAACGGCTCTCTATCGGTGGGGTTATCCGAATTCTGCTGTCACCATCTAGCGTTGGGAGAGCAAAGAGTAGCCCCGAGATGAATTGGCTCGATATGTTGCCGACCACCGAGTAGTCGCCGGGGGTCATCGGCCCCTTGACCGTTATGCTCGCGCCATCCGAGAGATATACCATACCTCGCTCGGCACATAGCGTCTTATACACATCCATCGGTCGCGACATAAGGCTATCTGCACCAGTGAACATCACGGTATTGCCTGAGAGCAATGCTATCGGGATGATAAATCTGAGTGTGCTTCCGCTCTCGCGACACTTCAGAATACCGCTCGGCATACTCTTCGGCATATTCTGTCCGTGTACCGTCACGACATCTCCTGCCTGCTCAGCCACAACACCGAGCGCACGCATACAATCAAGGGTTGCGCGCACATCCTCGCAATCGGATATTCCGTGTATCACGCTAACACCCTTTGCCATAGCGGCAGAGATTAGAAGCCTATGCGCCATCGACTTTGATGGTGGTGCGGAAATTCTGCCGTGTGCCCTGCCGGGTTTAATACTAACTCTCATTCTTCTTCCCCTCTAACTTATGGGTTAGATAGTCCATACCCTCAAGATATCCGTCTGTGCCGTGACCGGTTATGGTATTGACACACGCCGCCCTTATGTAACTTACCTGCCTGAAGTCCTCGCGCTCCTGCACCTTGGATATGTGAACCTCTACTGTGGGAATGGAAACCGACTTCACCGCATCAAGAAGTGCTATGCTGGTGTGTGTATATGCGCCCGGGTTTATCACAATGCCGTCGACACCCTCAAAATATGCCTCCTGTATTTTATCTACAAGGTCGCCCTCGTGGTTCGACTGATAGCACTCGCACTCGATGCCACGCTCCTTTGCGTGCGCTAAAATTTTCTCGACCAGCATATCATAGGTTTCTCTGCCATAGTGGCTAGGCTCTCTTATTCCCAGCATATTTAGGTTTGGCCCGTTTATAATATAAAGCTTCATCTCAAAACGCCTCCAGTATTCTCTTAGTTACCTCTTCGACTGTGCCACTGCCATCAATATGCACATCGCACACCGAGGTGTATATAGAATATCTCTCGTTATATCTCTTTTCGATTGCCGCCCTGTCAGAACTTAACGGACGGTCACTAGTCGGCATAAGACACTCTAATGGTCTATCTATAAAGTATAATCTACCGCATCCCTTTAGGGCGAGCACATTCTCTCGCCTTAGAATTGCGCCACCGCCTGTTGCGATAATAACACCGCACACTCTCGCCGCCTCGCTCACCGCCTCCGTCTCATAGTCGCGAAATCTCTCCTCGCCCTCATCCTTGAATATCTCGGGTATTTGTTTGCCGACATTTTGGACAAGGAGGGCATCCGTGTCGAGTAATTCGCGCCCCAGAGCCTCGGATAACCTCTTTCCGACACTGCTTTTTCCGGAGGAGGGCATACCTATAAGTACAATGTTTTCCTTATCTTTGTATAGCTCTCGGTATATCCTCTCGGGGACATCATCCTCGTATATTGTACCGAGGAATATTTCCGAGGCGCGTCTTGCCTGTGCGACAAGCATATATAGACCACCTTCCGCCTTAATACCACGCTCTTTCGCCTCTGTTATGAGTCTTGTGTTAAGGGGGTTATATACCGCGTCAATTACACCGAGCAGTCGCTCAAACTTAGATATATCGACCGGCGCAACACCTGCCCTTGGGTACATACCGACAGGAGTTGTATTTAATATGATCTCTGTATCTCTATGCTTTTCGTATAAGTCTTCATAGGTTATAACGCCACAGCCCTCGTGCCTCGAAACAACAAGAATTTCTTTAGCCGAGAGAGTCTCTAGCACCGCCCTTGCACACTTTGAGGTGCCACCCGTGCCGAGTATTGCCACCTTTTTGCCACTTGGGTCTATACCTGCGTGACTAAATAGAGATATCATTCCGTAATAGTCAGTGTTGTAGCCGCAGAGCACGCCATCGCGGTTTACCACAGTGTTGACTGCGCCTATTTTTCTTGCCGCCTCGTCTATATAGTCGAGGTAGGGAATAACCGTCTCTTTATATGGGATTGTTACATTTATTCCCAGAAAGTTGCGCCTAGTCATAAACGCGCCGACATCCCGAGGGGCAATCTCGCATATCTCGTATTCATAGTCCGCGAGTTCTTCGTGTATAATTTTCGAGAAGCTATGCCCGAGATGTTCGCCAATTAGTCCGTATTTCATCTTTTGCCCAGCCAATCTGTACCATATTTTTGCGCTAGCATATCTGCGATGGCAATAGCCGTCACCGCATCTACAACTGCGCGCGCCCTATGCACGATTGTCGGGTCGTGCCTGCCCGCTATCATTAACTCGCAGTTCTCCATTTTCTCAATGCTGATAGTAGACTGAGGTTTATAAATAGAGGGAGTGGGCTTGATTGCTGTGCGGAATACTATGGGCATACCGTTGGATATACCGCCGACAATTCCACCGCTGTTGTTCGTTCTGGTATAGACAGTCTTGCCATCGGTAGCAATAGTGTCATTCGCCTCCGACCCTCTCATATCCGCGATAGCAAATCCAGAGCCAAATTCCACGCCCTTTACCGCGGGTACAGAAAATAGTATGTGCGCCAGCTCACCCTCAAGGGTGTCAAACCAGGGCTCGCCAACGCCCGTGGGCATACCGATAACACAGCTCTCGAGTACACCTCCGACGCTGTCACCATCCTTTGCCGCCTCCTCGGCAACAGAAAGCATTTTTTCCTTCGCCACGGGGTCAAGGGTGGGGAAGGACGCGCCCTTTAGCAGCTCGATATCATCCATCATATTCTCAAAGCCCCTATCCGGGACACCGCCAAGACGGGCTATGTGCGTGCCAATATATATGCCCTTGTCCTCTAGCGCACGCCTAATAATAGCACCGGCCAGAACAAGTGCCGCGGTAATGCGCCCCGAGAAGTGACCGCCACCGCGATAGTCGGCATAGCCGTTATACTTCACCCTCGCGGTATAGTCGGCGTGCGAGGGGCGGGGCGTGTCGTATAGGCTCTTGTAGTCGGCACTTCTTGTGCTTGTATTCCTGATTACCACGGTAAGTGGGGTGCCTGTTGTATATCCCTCAAAGACACCGGATAGTATCTCATATTTGTCAGGCTCGACGCGTGAGGTGGATATTCTGCCCTGTGGGCGTCTCTCGCTAAGCCTCGCTGCTATATATTCCTCGTCTATCTTGATGCCCGGGGCAATTCCGTCTATAACCGCGCCTATTGCCTCACCGTGGCTCTCGCCAAATAGAGTCACAGAGATAGAGTTGCCAAATGTGTTTTTCATAACATCTCCTTAAGTTGTAATGTAAGGGGGTCGGAGCTGTACCTTCAAAATCCGGGGCGTCACCTATGGCTATGTCTCACTTAAATACCTCTTTAACCATAGCACCAAATTCGTAGATGCTTACCTTCCTGATTTCAAACTCGCCAACCCTGGGAACTAAAATAATATTTACGCCATCGGCAGTGCGTTTTTTGTCGTGGGACGCGAGCGCGATAGCCTCATCAATATTGCCGTGATATTCGGTCGGCAAACCAAGGGTGGTGAGCACAGGTATCAGCCTATCTCTTACCTCCTTCGAGCATAGGGGGAGCATACCGAGAGCTACGCACTCGCCGTGGTAGAGACCGTGAAGTCCCTCCCCGGCCTCGATGCCGTGACCTAATGTGTGACCGAAGTTGAGTATTCTGCGCAGACCGTCCTCGTGCTCGTCTGCCTCGACAACTGTGCGCTTGATTTTCACCGCCTCGACTATTATGTGCTCTAGGCTATTGTCGAGCGTTTCGGGTGTCACGCCCTCAAGATACTCAAAGAGCTCTTTGTTCGAGGTTAGAGCCATCTTGACCGCCTCGCTAAGTCCGTTCGCCACCTGGCGCGCATCGAGCGTCTTAAGGCAGTCTATATCCACCAAGACACCGCGTGGCTGATGAAATGCACCGACAATGTTCTTTATTCCGCCGAAGTTTATCGCGGTCTTACCACCAATCGAGGCATCCACCTGCGAGAGGACGGTTGTCGGTATGTTGTAGAAATCAATTCCACGCATATAACTCGCCGCCGCGAAGCCTGCGAGGTCGCTGACAACTCCACCGCCTACCGCCACAACGCAGTCGCGGCGCGTCATATCCTCGGCTATCATTGTTTCGAGCACCTCGCTTAGCGTCTGCATACTCTTTGAGCACTCGCCCTCGGCAACCGTCATAATCCTCGCCTGCTTCGCCACAGATGCTACCACCTCGGCATACTCGCTCGGAACACCGCTGTCTGTAAGGATGAGCACTCGCCTATCAAGGTTGAATAGCTCGCCAACCTTACGAAGCACACCTTTTCCTATATTTACATCGTAGCTGTTGCTACCTAAATTCATTCTTACTGTTGTCATATCACATCTTGACGAATGAGCCAACCGCACGGAGCCTGTCGCAATACTGGGACAACTCGCGCATCATCGCCTTTCCCTCCTCGGTATCAATATTTCCCTCTGCCTCTATATAGAAGTAATACTGCCATAGTAGTTCTTTCATCGGGCGCGAGCGCAGTGACTGCATATTAAAGCCGTGATTACCAATTATCTCAATAGCTTTAGCCAGTGCGCCAGCCTCGTGTCTTACCGTGAAGAGTAGGACGGTGTGCACACCGCGCTCTGTGAGGGCGCGACGGCACTCTGTGCGAGAGAAAATAGCAAACTTTGTGGTGTTGATACGGCTGGAGTTGATGTTTCTCTCCAGAACATCTAGACCGAATATTTCTGCCGCCTCAGCCGAGGCAATAGCCGCGACCGACCTGTCACCCTTTTCGCTGACATACCTTGCCGCAAGGGCGGTGTTCGAGTATTCGCTGGCAATATAACCGTGTTCTTTAATATAGTCGACACACTGACCGAGTGCCTGAGGATGGCTGACCACCTCTTTTATGTCGGCTGCTGTCGCACCCGGCACAACCAACAGGTCCTGCGATACCGCAAGTTCGGTCATACCATTCAGGTATAGCGAGCCCTGGAACATCAGATCTGTCACCTGACCGACCTCGCCGTTGTAACTATTCTCAACAGGAAGTACAACAACCTCGCACTCTCCGTTTACAACAGAGTTATAGGCGTCCTCGAATGTGGCGTATGCCACCTTTCTCGCACTCGGGAACAGTTGCATCGTAGCAATATGGGCGAATGCGCCCTCTGTGCCGCAGTATGCCACTCTCATCCCCTCCATCAGCCTCGACTGATATGAGCGCGAGACGCGCATTACATCCTCGAGAAAGTTCACGTAATACGAACGTATTTCCTCGTTTTCAATCCTTGACGCACCTCGTCTGATGACCTCCTCCTCGCGCCTTTTATCGAGTATCTCAAGACCACGCTCGGACTTGTATTCTGCGACGAGCTGCGCTGCGACCATCCTTTCTTCGAAGAGACGCGCCATCTCGCCATCAACCCTGTCTATTATCTCTCTTGCTCTCTTTAGCTTGTCCATCTTTTACTCCAAATTAAATAAGATTAT
Source organism: Eubacteriales bacterium (assembly GCA_045655565.1). Taxonomy (GTDB): domain Bacteria; phylum Bacillota; class Clostridia; order Oscillospirales; family CAG-272; genus UBA1740. The sequence goes on from JAZOPN010000014.1 coordinate 6,109, forward strand.
AGTCCTCTGCCAGCCTCTTGAATAGTGGGAGCGCGCCCTCTATTCTATCTGTCTTGACACAGTAGGAAATTCGTACATAACCGGGGCAACCGAAGCTGTCACTCGGTACAACCAATAGATCGTACCTCTTTGCCGCCTCGGCAAACTCCTTTGCTGACGCACACGGCGTTTTCATAAAGAGGTAGAATGCGCCATCAGGCTTTACCACCGTGTATCCGTATTCGGTCAGTGCATTTAGTAATAGACGTCTGTTTCTGTCATATACCGTGACATCCGAGGTCGCACCGAGGCACATAGGAATTAGTCTCTGCAAAAGGCTTGGCGCACAGACAAAGCCGAGCGCGCGCCCCGCACCGCATATCGAGAGATATACTCGCTCCCAATCGCTTGCAGTGGGTGGTACGAGAACATATCCTATTCTCTCACCGGGAAGTGAGAGCGACTTAGAGTAGGAGTAGCACACTATCGTGTCAGCATAGTATTTCGGCAGAAACGGCACTATAACGCCATCATACACGAGCTCTCGATACGGCTCGTCGGCTATTATATATAATTTTTTGTTATATTTTGCTTCGCACTCTCTAAGCAGTGTCGCAAGGCTCTTGATATTGTCCTCTGTAAACACCGCGCCTGTCGGGTTGTTTGGCGAGTTTATAATGATGGCTGCAGTCTTTTCGTTTATCGCCTCGCGTATAGCCTTGATATTCGGCTGAAATGTCGTGGTGTCTGAGAGTACCTCGCGCACGACACCTCCGCACCTCTCTATGAATACCTTATACTCGGGGAAGTATGGCGCGAGGACGATCACCTCTTCGCCGGGTGTCACCACCGCGGTAAGCGTGGCTGTAAGGGCGGCTGCCGCACCCATAGTCATATATAGGTTGTCTTTGGTGTAGCTTGTGCCGAAGCTCGCGTTTATGTGCTCTGCAATCCTCTCCCTCACCGAGACATCACCGGCAGCCGATGTATAGGCGTGTAATACCGTCGGCTCACATTCATCAATAAGTCTGAGCAGCCCCTCTGTAACCACATCGGGTGCCGGCACACTCGGGTTGCCAAGAGAGAAGTCATATACATTCTCCGCGCCAACTACCGCCTTTCTCTTAAGTCCGTATTCGAATATCTCGCGTATCTCGGAGCGTGCGCTGCCGAGTGCGTACATTTTGTTGTTTATCATATTAACCTCACAATGTTAACACTGTTAACACAAAGCATATAATTATATTATACTCAAAATATCACCCTTGTCAAGAGAAATACAGAAAAATGCTTACTTAAAATAATAAATGTAGAAATACCCGGTCTTCCCCCAAAAAAAGCGTGGGCAGAAGTTTTTAGATTTCTATTGATTTCTCGGAAAATATATGCTAAAATAGTTTTGTTAATACTGTTAACAAGGAGCTTTGATGGAAGACAGATATATTGAGGATAGTGTAAGACAGAGGCTTATTTTGGCAGGCCTTGGTGAACTGCTTGACCACGGTACAACCGATTTTTCGCTTAGGCGCGTTGCTATCGCGGCACAGGTTTCCTGCGCGGCGCCCTACCGTCACTTCAAGGATAAGGATGAGCTTATTCGCGCTATTATCGCCCATATTCGCGAGGACTGGACGCTTCTCTCGGGCGAGATATTCTCTATATTCACTCTCGGCACTCATCAGTGCCTCGGTGAGCTTTTGGTCGCCGGCGTGCGCTTTTGGGTGGCGGGTGGCAATTTCCCGTCTTTTCTCGGCGCAGGCGAGATTTCCTCATTTGAGGAGCCGATACGCACTGCGACAGACGCCTATTGCAAGGGTGGGAGCATTGCCACAGATGATATAATTTACCCACTTCTCTCGCTCTATTACGGCACAATAACGCTTGTTACATCGCACGCGATGGATATTGACAGCGCTATCAGGAATATGAGAAAAGAGCTATCTAAAATTGTGTTATAAAAACGAAAGAGCACCGTGATGGTGCTCTTTTTGTTATGGATTAATGTCTGTTTTTGGCCTACCCGCGCGGATAACTGCGCTACGCTCCGTGATACATAGTATGCGAACCGCTTTTGCTCCGCAAGGCGGGAATCCTTAGTGGTAAACCAACAATAAAACCCGCATCCAAAAATGCGGGCTTTATTGTTGGCCTACCCGCGCGGATTCGAACCGCGGACCTTCAGAGTCGGAGTCTGACGCGCTATCCAGCTGTGCCACGGGTAGAGATTGGTATTAAGTTTTTTTGCATATTACCGAAGGTCTAAAACCTTCAGAGTTTGCCACGAGTGGGTAATATGTACCCACCGTTCCGACCTTTTGTTGTAGCAAGATTGTGCCACTCGTTATGGCAATATTCCTACGGAATGCGGAGTCTCTGGCGCTATCCAGCTGACCCCGTCCCCTCGCGTGTCGCATACTATCGCCTACGCAAGTCTTCGGCTCTGTCTGCTCGCGCTTTCGGGACTTCGCTTCACAAAAACAGTCATTGACTATTTTTGCTTGCTCACCACGGGTAGAGATTGGTTATTAAGTTTTTTTGCATATTACCAAAGGTCTAAAATATTCTATCATCTTTTTATGCTTTTGTCAACAGAAAAATGCTTTACTTCGGCTATTCCATCCCATCGTGCGTTTGAGATGCAAGTGAAAAAATATCATTGAATAATGATTAAATTTTATTAAAAACCGTGACAAACACGAAAATATATGATATAATAAATACAAGACTAGACAAGATAATCTTTAGTCGAAGAAAGGATTACACGAATGAAAAAGACAATTTCGATGCTTCTTGTGTGCGCACTCCTTGTAGGCTGCGTATTCGTTCTCGCATCCTGCGGTGCTATTTCCGGCACTTATGTTGACCCAACCGGCAATGTTTCTTATAAGTTTAGTGGTAGCAGTGTTGTAAAGACTACTGATAATCTTTTCGGTGATGATACCGTAGAGAAGGGCACATATGTTGTAGAGACCGACGAGAACGATAACAAGACCATTACCATTACATTCGAGGGTAAGGATCCTTACACCGTTGCATATTCCAGCGGCACAAAGGACGGTAAGAACTTCATCGTTATGGGTATTATAACCTACACAGAGAAGAAAGACTAATTTGTATTAGTGTTTTAAGGGGTGTGACTTTCGTTGCACCCTTTTTGTTTTACTTTCAGAAATGTATTTCGTAGCAAAAGTATATTTTTTAGCCACCAAGACACACTATAATAAAAAACTTGGGGGCAATATGGATATATTAAGAGCACTTATATCCGCACCTGTGTCGGTGGTGGTATTGTTTGTTATTACTAAGCTAATGGGGCATAAGCAGGTGGCTCAGCTCGACTTCTTCGACTATATCAGCGGTATAACAATCGGCTCTATCGCGGCAGAAATGGCAATAGACCGCGAGAACTTCCTAAGTTCGCTTATATCCCTCGTGATATATTGCTTCGCGTCCATAACATTAAGCCTTGTCACCACAAAATTTCCGAAATCGCGCAAATATATCAACGGTACGCCAACGATTATTATGTGCGACGGCAAGATTTACCGTAAAAACCTAAAGAAAGCTAAACTCGACCTATCCGAGTTTATGCTTATGTGCAGGGAGCAGGGCTATTTTGACCTTGGCGAGGTTGAGATGGCGATTTTCGAGCATAACGGAAAATTATCCATACTGCAGAAGTCACCCCATCGTCCGGCGACCCCCTCCGACTTTGGTATAAATGTAGCAAAGGCTGAGATTGGCACAGAGGTGATAATGGATGGTCGGGTAATGGGGGAAAATCTCGAGAGGCTCGGCTATGACATAGGCTGGCTAACCTCGCGCGTAACCTCTCTTGGATATAACTCGCCGCGCGATATCCTACTCGGCGTATATACGAAATCCGGCGATAGACTTACGCTATATCCAATAGAATAAATATCAAAGCCTGCACCTGTGCTATAAACTATGCATAGCGTATAGGCTTTTCTTTTGCTAGAATTAAATTGCCAAAAGCCCTTGAATAGCAGACTCTCGTGTGGTAAAATAAAGATGAAGCAGCGAAACATTAAGAGGTTTCTTATATGAAGTCTATAAGAGATATTTATAAAATAGGGAAAGGGCCGTCCAGCTCGCATACTATGGGACCTGCGCGTGCTATGTCGATTTTTGTATCGGAGCACCCCGGGGCTGATATGTATGAGGTCACACTGTACGGCTCGCTCGCTAAGACGGGAAAGGGACACGGCACAGATGTGGCAATACGCCTAGAGTGCGAAAATACACCTGTCGAAATTATATTCAATACCGATGAGGCAGACCTGCCCCACGAGAACACGATGGATATTCGCGCCATCAAGGACGGTGTGCAATATGGCGAGGTAATGCGCGTTATGAGCGTTGGCGGTGGTGATATTATGGCTCTTGGCAGGGAAGAGCTGACACCGCCCGATGTCTACCCCGAGCGTTCATTCGCCGAGATTGCCGAGTATTGCAAGCGCGAGGGTATTCGACTCTCGGAATATGTGCTTAGGCGAGAGGGAAAAGATATATATGATTTCCTATATACGGTATGGGAGGCTATGAAGTGTGCGATACACGACGGTCTGACTACCTCGGGGATACTTCCCGGTGGCATCGGCGTCGAGAGAAAGGCGCAATACCTATATAACCGACGCCATATAGACGAGAGTCAGGTGACGAGAGAAAATAGGATTGTCTGCTCATACGCCTACGCTGTTGCAGAGCAGAATGCCGACAACGGAACTATCGTCACCGCCCCCACCTGCGGCGCGTGCGCGGTGCTCCCCTCGGTGCTTAAGTATATGCAGGAGAAGCACGGCTTCACCGACAAGAATATTCTTGACGCGCTTGCAGTAGCAGGACTGATCGGCACGCTTGTCAAGACTAACGCCTCTATCAGCGGAGCGGAGTGTGGTTGCCAGGCAGAGATTGGCACAGCCTGCTCGATGGCGTCGGCGGCACTCGGAGAACTGTTCGAGATGGGTATTGACCAGATAGAATACGCGGCGGAGATAGCGTTTGAGCATCATCTCGGGCTCACCTGTGACCCCATAGAAGGGCTTGTGCAGATACCCTGCATTGAGCGAAACGCAGTCGCGGCTATGAGAGCAATAAACGCGGTCAATCTTGCGAATTTCCTCTCAGGCTCGAGGAAAATCTCGCTCGATATGGTAATAAGAACAATGTATGAGACAGGCAAGGATATGTCGCACCTCTATCGTGAGACGGCGGCAGGCGGACTTGCTAAACACTATTTGATAGGATGTTAAAATGGATAAGGCAAAGATTGATAGAATAAATGAACTCGGTAGAATATCCAAGACAAGAGAATTGACCGAGGAAGAAAAATGCGAACAGCAGGCGCTGAGACAGGAATACATCGAGTATGTAAGAAGTCAACTTCGTGGTACAGGAGGAAAAAAGTAAAATTGGAAGATAAGCGTTGTGCAATATGTCACGCGAAAATTGAGAGCGAGGATGCACCAATAATCGCTATGGGTGGATATGGCGTGCCGAGATACCTCTGTGATGAGTGTGCCGAGGATATCGAGTGCGCAACAGAGGGCATTGTCTATGAAGAGATTGATGCCGCTATGGACAGGGTTAGTGAAAAACTTGTTAAGGCAGATGCCGATGATGCACTTCTTCTTGTAACCCTGACTAAATTGCTTGGGGATGCGGCAGAGCGTGCCGAGAAAATCAAGGACGGAACATATAACACCGACCTCGAGGATGCAGAAGTAACAAAGGGGGTAGTAGATGAGGATGGTGACGGGGAAAAACTCGAACTACTGGAGGAAATCCCCGAGGAGCTGCTCGAGGCAGAGGAGGACAGGCTAAAGGACGAGGAAGAGGCAGAATTCGAGAAAAAGGTAAACAAGGTTCTCGATTGGGTATGGCTAGGCGTTCTTATCGGCACAGTGGGCTTTATGATTTGGTGGATATTCTTTAGATGAATCAGCCTTTCGGGTGCTCACAGTATTTTTGCTCCGGAAAACAAAGACGGTGCTTTAGCACAATTGTATAGAAAACAAACATATCACTTTACTATAATATATTCTAATAGAAAATCCCTTAGCATAACCTTTAGCGGAGGGATTTTTTCTATGCTCTATAACCCAATTCCAATTATTATCACACTCGCGGGCGGTTATCTTTTACTTAAGCTTCGCGCCTTTTTTCTGTTACACCCGATTAGGAGTTTTAGATGCGTTTTTGGTGCGCTGAAGGAGCGGGATAACTTTCGCTCATTCACACTCGCCCTAGCCGGGACTTTAGGTGTAGGGAATGTACTGGGTGTTGCTGTCGGGATAATTTTAGGCGGCGCAGGCAGTCTCTTTTGGTTGCTCGTGTCAGCGCTCTTTTCATCAGCACTTAAGTATGCCGAGGTAACGCTGTCAGAGGATAGCCGTGATATGGGCCACGGTGGTATGTTTTATTTGGTTCGTGCGACATTTAGCCGCGTCGGCGGTGTGTTATCGGTACTCTATGCAATATGTTGCCTAGCCCTAGGACTTGTTATGGGGGCGGCACTCCAGAGCCATAGCGTATCGGGTATATGCGGCGAATTATTTAACACGCCCCCTACATTACCGACCATAATTCTCGCGATAATTGTTCTCCTTACGATTGTCGGTGGCTCGCATCTCATATCCAAAATCACATCGGTTGCAATACCATTGTCAACAATTATTTACATAATTTTGACAACCGCTGTCATTATTCTTAATATTGCACGCCTGCCTGTTGCTATCCAAAAAGTTTTAAGTGACGCCTTTTCCACGGATGCCGTATGCGGTGGTATTGTCGGCTTTCTTCTATCGTCCTCCCTGCGTGAGGGCTACTCACGTGGCGTACTATCTAATGAGGCGGGGGCAGGAACATCTACAATAGCACACGCGACAGGCACAAGTCTTTCGGCTGGTACAAGGGGCGTGCTCGGTATTTTAGAGGTGGTCTTTGATACGGTTATTCTGTGTATGCTAACAGGGCTTGCCATACTTGTGGCTGTGCCAAATGCTACCGACTTTTCCTCGGGAACAATGCTTATCCATTGTGCTATAACAGGAACACTGGGCACTTGGTCGGGACTGCCCCTTTTGCTCTCAATCCTCGTCTTCGCTTACTCGACTATCCTGTGCTGGTATTACTACTCCGAGGAATGCGTCCGTCAGATTATTGGTAGGCGAGTGCCAATAGCGGTTGTTCCCGTATTTTTGGTGTTTGTTGTGATGGGCGGAGTTATCGGCGAAGCGCTTCTTGTTTACAGTTCCGATGTGCTACTCCTTTTTCTTGTATTAATAAGTGTGCCGACGCTAATAAAAAACTCCGACAGGCTATTACACCTGTCGGAGAGGTCCGGTCTGTTAAAATCAAAGGAAACGAATTCTCGATAGAGGCTTAGCACCCACAAACGCTAGCTTGTCCTCCATCTCCTTTTCTGTCATTACCTCGGTGACGAATGCGAACTCGCCATCAGCCACGACAACCGAGATATCACCAAAGGCAGCCCTAGCCTGTGCCTCGTACTCTGGAGCGTATGCAACATAGCTCTTAGTCTTGAAGAAAGCGAACGCAGACTTCGGCGAGTAGTCTGTCTTGTTGAAACCGGGGATAATCGGGTTATAACTACCGTAGGTAAGAATTGGAATAAGGTCACCTACCACAGCAGACGCGGTGGCACCAGCGCCTGCACCCTGACCATAGAACATAACGTTACCGAGTGGCTCTGCCACAACCTCGACGGCATTATATACACCGTCAACATGGGCGAGCGGGCTATCCGAGGGGAGCATAAACGGAGCAACCATAACAAATGGCTCACCATTCTCGCGCACTATGCATCTTCCGAGCAGCTTTATCTTGTGACCAAGGCTATCCGCCGCCTTGACATCTTGCGCCCTAATGCCTGTGATGCCCTCGGTGGGTATCTCATCAACCTTAACCAATTTGTCAAATGCAAGTGCTGTGAGTATAGCAATCTTTCTCGATGCGTCTGTACCCTCGATGTCTGCCGCAGGATTTCTCTCGGCATATCCGCGAGCCTGTGCATCGGCAAGTGCCGATTCAAAACTATCGCCAAAAGCGAACATCTTGGTGAGTATATAGTTAGTTGTGCCGTTAAGAATGCCTCTAACCTCACCCATCTTATTCTGTCTTACAGAGAAGAGTAGGGGAGAGATAACCGGAATACCGCCTCCGACAGCCGCCTCAAAGCGGTAGGATGCACCGGAATTGCTAGCTTCCTTGACAAACTCGTCACCGTAGTTTGCTACGACCTCTTTATTCGAGGTGATAACATTCTTTCCTCTCTTAAGTGCCGCCATAGTGAACTCATACGCGGGATGCGAGCCACCCATAACCTCGATAACCGTATCGACCTCGTCATCGTTCAGTATATCGTTAAAGTCGTGAGTAATCTTGTCGGCAAAAGGCGAGCTCGGGAAATCTCTAAGGTCGAGAATGTGGGATATAACAACTCTCTTGCCTGTATATTTTTCAATCTCTTCGGCATTGTTAGTTACAAGGTTGGCAACTCCGCTACCTACAACGCCAAAGCCTAGTATTGCAATATTGTGTACCTTCATATTCATCCGGTCCTCCCTATGAATGTTTACTATGTTATTCTACCACAATCGTGGGGAAAAAGCAAGTATAATATACCAAAATATAACAAACTTCTTTTATTTATCGGCAAAAAATGCCGAAAAGTGTAATAAAACAAAGAAGATGCGCCATTAAGGTACGCATCTTCTTTCTATTTACTCAATACCGAGGGAAGCCTTTTTGGAAGCCTCGCTGATGTGGTCGAGGGGGTTAACCTTTTTGCCGTCAACAAGCATCTCAAAGTGCAGATGCGGCTCGTCTGCGAGCTCCGATGTGGAGGTGTCACCGACAGTGCCGATAATGTCACCGGAGCTAACCGCGTCACCGACCTTCATCTTGCTAGAGCCGGCTGTTAGGTTAGAATATCTTGTCTTGATACCGTCTTTGTGCGTGATCTCAACCGTGTAACCGAGCATCGGATCGCTGTAAATCGCGCTAATCTCGCCACTCTCTGCGGCATATACATTCGCGCCATCTTCAGCCGAAATATCTATACCCGCGTGTACGCGCCACGCACCGAGCGTGTCAGAGAATACAGGGCTAGATAGGTCGTGCTCTTTAACAACCGTACCGACTAAGGGGGAGACAAAGGATAACGGCTTATCCTCGGGCTTCTCATCGGGCTTGTTATCCGGCTCGATAGGTGTATTATCCTCGGGTGTGTTGTTGTCCCCGGGTGTCTCGGTATCTGGGGTGTCGGGGAGTTCTTGGGGCTTGGATGCCGCCGCAACAATGCCGATGATGATAGCGGTGAGGCAGAGTATTCCTATAACTGCGCCATATACTATCTTGGCGGTCATTGGCTTGTCACTAAACTTGAATTTCTTTTCCAATTTTGTATTTCCTTTCATAAAAGTTTTTGATGTACCTATTTTCCACATAGGTCATCTGTTTTATTCACAAAACCGAAAAGATGTTATTTTATTTCGAGAATGACCGCTTTTTCGGCAGAAGTATTAATCCGATAAAATCCCTTGACAAGTTCTGCACTCTAGTGTATAATATATAGGTTAAAAAATATCTTATGTGCCACCGCGTGCGTGCGCTGGTGCAGGAGGACTTGACGATGAGTAAGATTTCGCTTGCAGGTGACCTCGGTAGCGGTAAGAGCACCGTTTCTAAAATACTTATAGACCGCCTGGGGGCAGAGTATTATTCCACGGGAACTATCGTGCGTGGTATAGCCGACAGGATGGGGATGACAATAGGTGAATTAAACAGTTATATGGAAACACACCCTGAGATTGATACCGAGATTGATAACGGACTGATTAGACTCTCGGATGACGAGCGCAGTTTGATTATTGACTCGCGTATGGCGTGGCATTTCACCCGTGACACCTTCAAGGTGTACCTTACCACGGATATTGAGACCGCCTCGCTCCGCATTATGTGCGCTAACCGCAAGGGCGAGCACGCCGCAACTCTCGAGGACACGATACGCGACACGCGCGAGAGACGACTAAGCGAGCAGAAGCGATATATGGAGCAGTATGCTGTCGACATCAAAGACCTCGGAAACTATTCGCTAGTGGTTGACACCACGACAGCGACGCCCGAGGAAATTGCCGAGTTAATCATTTCCTCGCTAGGTGAGTGGGAAAGAAACAAGGAGATAAAGCTATGCTTTATCTCGCCTGAAAGACTGCGCTATATTGATGATGAACCGGACGCGGACAAGCTTATGGAGTATTCCACAGCGATTGAATTTGGTGGGGATATTCCCGAGGTCGAGGTCTTCTATGAGGACGGAGATTTCTTTGTCGAGCGTGGGACAGAGGCTGCTCTCGCGTACGCTTTCAATATGGCGAATTTCATACCCACAAGACTGATTGAGGGGAGCACCGACGCTCGCACCTTTATTAGAATGAAAAATTCACTTTAACGGAGACAAATATGCTTACTTTGAAAAAGAAAACGGCGGCACTTCTTGCCGGGTGCATAGCCGATAAATTCGGTGAGGGACTTCTCTCTGCGGATGATATATTCGCAAGCCTTGAGTACCCACCCGACAGCGCGATGGGAGATATAGCGCTCCCTTGCTTCCGTCTGTCTAAGACGCTGCGACGCTCGCCTATCGAGATTGCCTCGACTCTGGCCGGTGCTGTTATGTGCGAGGAGTTTTCCTCTGTTAGCGCGACAAACGGCTATCTCAATTTCAAGATAGACCCCACCGCTTTTGCCACTCGTGTGGTCGGAGATGTTAGGGCGCTCGCTGACAGATACGGCTCGCCTATGAATGGTGAGGGAAAGACGGTAGTTCTCGACTACTCCTCGCCTAATGTTGCGAAGCCTTTCCATATAGGTCACCTTGGCACGACCGTCATCGGTCATTCGCTTAAACTCTTACACGAGTTCGCGGGCTATAAGTGCATAGGTATCAACTACCTCGGTGACTGGGGCACACAGTTTGGTAAACTAATTGTTGCCTACAAGAAGTGGGGCGTGCGTGATACCATCCTTGCAGGTGGTGTTGATGAACTTGTTAAACTATATGTTCGCGTGAACAACGAGATAAAGGCAGAGGAGGACGCATACGCTCTGGCACATCCTGATGAGCCGAAGCATTCCGCCCTTGCAGACGAGGCGCGCGCCGAGTTCACTAAGCTTGAGCACGGTGACGAGGAGAACCTCAAACTCTGGCGCTGGTTTGTAGATGTAAGCCTCGAGGAATACCAGAGGACGTACAAGCTGCTCGGCATCGAGTTCGACTCTTATAAGGGAGAGTCATTCTATACCGACAAGATGCCTGCCCAGGTTGATAAGCTCCGCAAGATGGGACTGTTAGAGATTGACGACGGTGCGTCCATTGTCAACCTAGAGAAGTGGAATATGCCTGTCTGCCTCATTTTGAAGCGTGATGGCTCTACCCTCTATCCCACCCGTGATATTGCGGCGGCAGTATACCGCCACGACACCTACGCCTTTGACAAGGCGATATATGTCACCTCTGCGGCACAGTCGCTCCACTTCGCACAGTGGTTCAAGGTCGTTGAGCTTATGGGCTACGAATGGTATCCGGCACTTGTCCATGTGCCTTACGGCACGGTTAGCATCAACGGTGCTAAGCTCGCGACAAGAACGGGTAATGTCGTGCTCCTGAAGGATCTCTTCGCTGAGGCTATCTCTAGGGTGTATGACATAACCAAGGAGAAGCACCCGGAGCACGATGAGTGTATGGCGATAGCCGAGAAGGTTGGTGTTGGTGCGATAATCTTCTACTACCTCTCTAACAACCGTATGCGCGATATCAACTTTATGATGGAGGATGCCCTGTCCTTTGATGGCAACACCGGCCCATATGTTCAGTATACTTATGCGCGTACCTGCTCGGTGCTCGAGCGCGCAGGATGTAAGGGCGAGATGACTGATGCTCCACTCACCGCATCCGAGTTCGAGCTTGCTAAGTGCATATCCCGCTTCCCCGAGCGCGTCAGCGATGCTATTGATGCCTATGAGCCGAGCCTTGTAACAAGGTACATCCTTGACCTCGCCGCAGCGTTCAACCACTTCTATCACGAGTGCAAGATTGTTGGCTGTGAGGATGACGCAGTAAGGCTTAGCCGTATAGCCCTCACCGAAGCTGCAAATCAGGTGCTTAAGACCGCCCTGCATCTTATTTGTATGCAGAGCCCCGAGAAAATTTAAGGAGAGAAAAAATGTCAGGACATTCTAAGTGGAATAATATCAAGCATAAGAAAGAGAAGACCGACGCCGCTAAGTCGAAAATCTTCACAAAGATAGGTAAGGAAATGGCTATTGCCATCAAGGCAGGCGGCCCCGATCCCTCGTCCAACGCACGCCTGCGCGAGCTTATCGCTAAGGCAAAGGCTAACAATGTGCCTAACGAGAATATTCAGCGTACTATCAAGAAGTTCACCGAGGCTAGCAACATCGACTATGAGGAGATAGTATACGAGGGCTATGGTCCGTCGGGCGTCGCTATCATCGTTGAGACCTCGACAGATAACCGTAACCGTACCGCGGGTAATGTTCGTGCCTACTTCAATAAATGCGGGGGCAACCTCGGTCAGACAGGCTGTGTGTCCTACCTCTTTGAAGAAAAGGGCGTTATCACCATTATGGATGAGGATGGCGAGATTGAAGAGGATAAGGTTATGGAGGATGCCCTCGAGTGTGGCGCTGAGGACATCAGATGTGAGGAGGGAGAGATTACCATCTACACCTCGACAGATGACTTTGCTACCGTTCGCGACGGCATAATCGCTCTTGGTTACACACTCTCTACCGCCGATGTTGCAAAGGTTCCATCTACCTATGTAGAGCTTGCCGGTGAGGAGGATATCGAGAATATGGAGAAGATGCTCGATAAGTTCAACGAGGACGACGATGTAACAGCGATATATCATAACTGGGATATGTAATACGGAGCCGAAACTCAAGCCCCCATAATACCCATTTATGTAGATTTACCAAATATTTTTTAACTCGACTTACACGCGCGCACTTGACAAGTGCGCGCGTTTGTTTTATACTAAAATAAAGGTGAAAGGCAGGTGTCCGATATGAAAAAGGCGAAGAAAAGACGAATAATCTGGCTGATACTCGGCATCCTTGCCTCGGTGTCTTGTGCAGTTGGCACAGTGCTTCTCGCTTGGCTATCCCTCGCGGGGCACTATGTATGGGCGGTTGTTGTAGGTCTTGTCACCGCGCACGGCTACTACGGCATACCGTTCTACTTTGGTGCTATGGCTCGCACGAGGGTGGATATCGCAATTACAGAGGCTACATTAGAGGGAAAGCTCTCATATTCCGAAATCTCGGATGCTACGGGCTACACCCGTGATGCCCTCGGGGCAAGACTTCCTCTATGTATTAAGAGGGGCTATATCACAGGATACACGCTAATCGATGATGGGTTAGTTAAGTCAGAATAAAATCTCTGGGAAAGGTAGATAAATAATGGGAATTATTAAGGCGTTTTTTGATGCTATGGGTGGCTCGCTTGCCGACTCGTGGCAGGAGGTTATCGAGGCAGACGCTATGGGCGACACAACGGTGTTTGCTAAGGGTGTTAAGGTTAGGAGAAATGATAGAAGAAACGGGAATAAGAGGGGCACTGAGGATGTGATATCCAACGGCTCTATTATCCACGTATATCCCGGTCAGTTTATGATGCTGGTTGATGGCGGTAAGATAGTCGACTTCACAGCTGAGGAGGGCTATTATAAGGTTGATAACTCGTCAGCACCCTCGCTCTTTGCAGGTCAGCTTGGCAAGTCTATTTCAGAGGCGTTCAGCCGTATTAAGTTTGGTGGCGTGCCCTCTCATGCTCAGAAAGCGTACTTTATCAATCTGCAGGAAATCAAGGGTATTAAGTTCGGTACGCGCACCCCTGTAAACTACTTTGACAACTTCTACAACTCCGAATTGTTCCTGCGTGCACACGGTACGTATTCCATAAAGATTACCAACCCTATCAAGTTCTATACCGAGGCTATTCCGAAGAACCGGGATAGCGTAGATATCGCAGATATCAACGAACAGTATATATCCGAGTTCCTCGAGGCCCTTACCGCCGCAATTAACAAGATGAGTGCCGACGGCATACGCATCTCTCACGTTGCCGGCCGTTCTCGCGACCTCTCAAAGTATATGGCGGCAGAGCTTGACGCGGATTGGAATGAGCAGCGTGGATTTGAGGTGCAGTCTGTCGGTATCGCCAGCGTATCCTATGACGAGCAGTCGCGTAAGCTTATTGATATGCGTAACGAGGGTGCGATGCTCGGTGACGCAACCGTGCGAGAGGGCTATATCCAGGGTGCTATGGCGCGTGGTATCGAGGCTGCCGGTGCTAACCCCGGTGGTGCTGCCGGCGCATTCATCGGTATGGGAATGGGTATGGGCGCAGGTGGTTCTGCGATCGCTGCTATGTCCGAGTCTAATCGCGAGCAGATGGTGCGCGAGGCGGCAAGACCCAAGGTTGAGGGCTGGACCTGCACCTGCGGTGTAGCAGGCAACACAGGCAAGTTCTGCACAGAGTGTGGCGCGAAGAAGCCTGCGCCTGCCAACTCCTGGCAGTGTCCCGAGTGTGGCAAGGAATGCACGGGAAAGTTCTGCTCGAACTGTGGTGCGAAGCGTCCTGAGGAAAAGGAAGCAACCTGGTTCTGCCCCGAGTGTGGCACAGAGTGCACCGGTAAGTTCTGCACCAACTGCGGTACTAAGAGAGCCTAAGACCTACATATAATTGACAGTTTATGTGGACCGCCGTCGGCATAGACGGCGGTTCTATCTTTTTTGAAAGGAGGGTAGTGTATGGACGCTACCTTAACCTATAAATGTCCGAATTGCGATGCGGGGCTTGTGTTCTCGGCAGAGAAGCAGGCTTTTGTCTGTGACTTCTGCCTCTCCGAGTTTAGCGAGGTAGAGCTTCGTGACACGGGTGCTGCCGAGCGCGAGGAGGAAAGACAGAAAAGAGAGGCGGAGTTTGAGGCGGAGATTGACGAGTATCACTGCCCAAGCTGCGGTGCTGAGATAATTGCACAGAAGAATACCGCCGCAGACTTCTGCTACTACTGCCATAACCCCATCGTCCTCGCAGATAAGGTGACGGGTGTTTTGCGCCCCACCAAGATAATCCCCTTTAGGTTTTCTAAGGAGGAGGCTATTGAGCGCTTCTTGAAGTTCGCGCGCTCGAAGTGGTTTGTACCGCGCGGCTACTTTTCCGGCGAGCACATCGAGAAGATGTCGGGCGTGTATTACCCATTTTGGGTGACGGATGCCGATACCGACGGTGCGATGCGCGCACTCGGTAAAAAGGTGCGCACCTGGCGTTCGGGCGATTACAGATACACCGAGACCAAGTCCTTCGCGGTATATAGACAGGGGCGTATTCACTTTGAGGATATAACCACCTCGGCTATATCTACCGAGGATAAAGCTATGCTTGAGGGTATTCTGCCGTATCCGCTTGATGACTATCAGGACTTCGCTACCCCCTATCTTCAGGGCTTCGTTGCCAAGAAGCGCGATATCGAGCGCGAGGCGGTCGGCACCGAGGTGAAGGGGCGTATGACGGGGTACGGAGAGCAGATTTTGCGCTCCACAGCCCCCGGCTACTCCTCGCTCTGTACACAGTCTATGGATCTTTCGATACTGTCATCTCATTGGGAGTATTCTCTTATGCCGATATGGATACTCACCTACAAGAAAAAGGAAAAGACCTTCGTCTACGCTATGAACGGCTCGACAGGCAAGGTCTACGGTGAGTTACCCGTATCTATTCCAAAACTTCTTCTGTTTGCCCTCGGCGTGCTTATTCTCTCGTTTGCTATCGCCTTCGGCCTCGGATACCTATTCTTTGGAACATAGGAGGCACTTTATGTTTGAGGACTTCTACATCGTATTAATTTGGTCATCGATAATCGCGGTTGTGGCTACGATTATAGCCTGCACTATTATTGTTACAAGATACAAGAAAAAGCTAAAAGCGCCTATCTATCCTGTGGATAAATACGCGTCACTCTCGCTCTCTGTTGCCAGGGATGATTTTCTCGGCAGTACAATAACTAAGGTCAGAGTATCATCATCTAAGAGAAAATAAATGACAGCGCAAAGGCAGTGTTCAATGTAAAATCTTATTTACACCCACCGTGACCTGTCAATAACGGCAAAAATCATTTACGGCGAGTGTAAGAGCATATACCATTGAGCCTATTGAACTAAAAAATATCGAAAAACCAAAAACTACGCTTCAGCCGTTGTCCTTGACCGACAATAACGCTGACCCGCTTTACCCTTATGGATAGTGGAATTATCTTGGCAGATAGCGTATGTTTGCCTATCGACTAAGCGAGGGGCGAATTTTACTTCACTGTGTATAAGCGCAACCCGGCTTTTGCATTATCAAAAAATCAATACAAAAAGAGAGGGCAAGAATAGAAGGATTTTCCTTTTAGTCCGGCTCTCCTTTTTTATTATTTAATTTAATACTCCCGACAACTCTATGGAATAGTATCCCGCGACTAATCCTCGAAATCCATTACGCGCATGTCCACCCACAATATGTTTCTGACAAGCATAGCATATAAAGACCAAATCATCCTAAATAAACTCCTAAGGCTCTATAACGGAAGCTATTAATAGCATACTTAATTCAGCAAAGTATAAAATTTGGTCGAAAAAGCTTAAAATCCTTTTTCTTTTATAAACTCTGTTTACTTTGTAAACAATTTGTGATAGAATATATAATGTAGAAGTATTGCCTTGCTTTTTCGAGGCGGAAAGGGGATATGACGGTATGGAAGAGCGTATCTTTAAGTTAAAGAGTAATTATCAGCCGACAGGTGACCAACCCGAGGCTATTGCTAGGCTTACAGAGGGTATACTTGCGGGCGAGAGGGCGCAGACCCTGCTCGGCGTTACAGGCTCGGGTAAGACCTTTACTATGGCTAATGTCATAGCCAACCTCAACAGACCCACCCTCGTCCTCGCACATAACAAGACGCTCGCCGCCCAGCTCTGTACCGAGTTTCGTGAGTTTTTTCCCGAGAACGCGGTTGAGTATTTTGTATCCTACTATGACTACTACCAGCCCGAGGCATATATCCCGGGTAAGGATATGTATATAGAGAAGGACGCGATGATAAATGAGGAGATAGATATGCTCCGTCATTCCGCGACCTCGGCACTCTTTGAGAGGCGAGATGTAATCATCGTTGCCTCGGTATCCTGTATATATTCGCTCGGTGACCCACAAGAGTACCTGGGGCTGCTCGTCTCTGTGCGCCCGGGGCAGACTATGTCGCGCGATGATCTCATTCGCTCGCTAGTCTCTATCAGCTACGAGCGCAATGATATGAATTTTATAAGAAACAAGTTCCGCGTCCGCGGTGACACTGTCGAGATATTCCCTGCCTCAGGCAAGGATAGTGCTATCCGTGTCGAGTTTTTCGGTGATGAGATAGACCGAGTGTCGCGTATTAACCCCCTGACGGGCGAGGCAATAGAACACCTATCCTATGCCGCGATATTCCCCGCGACGCACTATGCCGTCTCGGACGAGAGGCGCGAGGCAGCCCTGCTTGAGATTGAGGAGGAGATGCGCGAGAGAGTAGAGTATTTCCGATCGGAGAACAAGCTTATTGAGGCGCAGAGAATAGCCGAGAGAACAAAGTATGACCTGGAGATGCTACGCGAGGTTGGCTTCTGTTCGGGCGTCGAGAACTATTCGCGCGTTCTCTCAGGTAGACCCGAAGGCTCGACACCATATACACTCTTAGATTACTTCCCGCGCGACTTCATACTCTTTGTCGATGAGTCGCATGTCACACTGCCGCAGGTGCGCGGAATGTCGGGCGGTGACTACGCGAGGAAGAAGAACCTTGTTGAGTACGGCTTCCGTCTGCCCTCGGCATTTGATAACCGCCCCCTATTCTTCGAGGAGTTCGAGGAGCATATCGGACAGGTTGTCTTTGTCAGCGCAACCCCCGGTGACTATGAGCGCGAGGAGAGTTCCGGCATCGTTGAGCAGTTAATCAGACCCACAGGTCTTATTGATCCCGAGGTAGATGTGCGCCCGGTAGAGGGACAGGTAGATGACCTGCTCGGTGAGATACGCGCGACGGTATCGAGGGGCGAAAAGGTGCTTGTAACCACGCTCACAACCGCGATGGCGGAGGACCTCACAGAATACCTCGCCACCCACGAGATTAAGGTAAAGTATATTCACCACAGGGTCGATACTATGGAGCGTATGCAGATTATCCGCGACCTACGACTTGGCGAGTTCGATGTCCTTGTCGGTATCAACCTACTAAGAGAGGGACTTGATATACCTGAGGTATCGCTGGTTGCGATACTTGACGCAGATAAAGAGGGATTCCTTAGGAGCGAGACCTCTCTCATACAGACAATAGGACGCGCCGCAAGAAATATTAACGGTCGCGTAATAATGTATGCCGACAGCATAACACGCTCTATGCGCTCTGCAATAGACGAGACGAACCGTCGTCGCAGGGTACAGCGGGAGTATAACGAGGCACATGGCATCACACCGATGAGTGTATCGAAGAAGGTTGCCGATGTCATAGAGATTGGTAAACGCGCGGATAAGACTAGCGCTAAGAAGCTCTCTCGCCCGGAGCGCGAGAAGATGATAACCGACCTGACGCGCGAGATGCGCGAGGCAGCGGCAAGGCTCGAATTTGAGCAGGCGGCATATCTGCGCGATAGGATAAAGGAGCTAAGAGGAAACTAAACAATGTCAAGAAGTATAATTATAAAAGGTGCGAGGGTCAATAACCTCAAGAATATTGATGTTACAATACCGCGCGATAAGCTTGTTGTATTAACGGGTCTATCGGGTAGCGGTAAGTCCTCGCTCGCCTTTGACACACTCTATGCCGAGGGGCACAGACGATTTGTCGAGAGCCTGTCCTCTTATGCGAGGATGTTCTTAGGACAGATGGACAAGCCTGATGTCGACCTAATTGAGGGGCTGTCACCGTCTATATCCATAGACCAAAAGACAACCTCGAAAAATCCGCGCTCCACAGTCGGCACTGTAACCGAAATATATGACTATCTAAGACTGCTGTATGCCCGCATAGGCGTTCCGCATTGCCCCGTGTGTGGCAAGGTGATTGAGCAGCAGTCTGTCGACCAGATTGTAGAGAGAATACTAGGACTTCCGGAGGACACTCGCTTTATGGTGCTTTCTCCTGTTGTGAGAGCACAAAAGGGTATGCACGAGAAGGTGTTTGCCGATGCGCTAAAGGCCGGATATACCAGAGTGCGCGTCGATGGCTTGATGTACGACCTGACCGAAAGGATAGTCCTAGATAAGAATATTAAGCACGATATAGATATTATAGTCGACCGTCTTGTGATTAAGGCTGATTTGCGTTCGCGCCTTGCCGACTCGGTTGAGGCGGCACTGAAGTCCTCGGATGGCAGAGTTAGAATTGTCACTGTGCCGAGGGAGGGCGATGGCGAGGAAATGGAATTCTCCGAGAAGTATGCCTGTGAGGAGCACGGTATATCCTTCCCCGAGCTTGAGCCGAGGATGTTCTCGTTCAACAATCCTATCGGTGCCTGCCCACGCTGCGCCGGTATCGGTAATATGCAGCGCATATCCGTACAGAAGCTGACGCCCCACCCCGAGCTTAGCCTGCGCGAGGGAGGTATTGCCGCCAACGGCTTTAAGACTATGACTGAGGACTCTTGGACAGGGCCGCTTGTCGCGGCGGTCGGAGAGGTGATGGGCTTCACGCTCGACACACCCCTACGCGACTTCACTGAGGAGCAAATGCACGCCCTTATGTACGGCACGGGCGAAAGACAGTATGAGGTAACGCGCTATTTTGGTGGCTCATCCCGTGAGCAGGTGACGAAGTTTGACGGTATCCTGCACATCATCGAGAAGCGTATGAAGATGGCCGGCGGTGATTACTACCAGGAGTTTGTCGAGGAGGTGGCTTGCTCTGCCTGTGGCGGTAGCAGGCTGTCGGAAATGGTGCTCGGCGTGACCGTCGGCGGTCTTAATATCGACGAGATTTGCCGTCTCTCTATTTCCGGGATGCTAGAGTTCGTCGAGGGCATCAAGCTTACCGATACTGAGGCAAAGATAGCAAAAGAGGTACTAAAGGAGATTAAGGCGCGTCTTACATTCCTTATCAGTGTTGGCCTTGATTACCTCAACCTCGCACGCACCGCAGGCACGCTCTCTGGCGGTGAGGCACAGCGTATAAGGCTGGCGACACAGATTGGCTCCGCTCTAACAGGCGTACTATATATACTTGATGAGCCCAGCATTGGTCTGCACCAGCGAGATAACAGTAAACTCATAGGCACCTTGAAGCGTCTGCGCGACCTCGGCAACTCGGTTATAGTCGTCGAGCACGATGAGGAGACTATGTGCGAGGCAGATTATATCGTAGATATAGGCCCGGGTGCCGGCATTCACGGTGGTGAGGTTGTTGCAGTAGGCTCGCCGGAGGATGTAGCAAAAGTGGAACGCTCTATAACAGGCGCATACCTCTCGGGCAGACGCGAGATATCAGTGCCAAAAGAAAGACGGCGCGGTAACGGCAACCTCCTACGCATCGAGGGCGCAAGAGAGAACAACCTAAAGAATATAGATGTAGATATTCCGCTCGGATGCTTTATAGCAGTGACGGGCGTTTCGGGTAGCGGTAAGTCATCCCTGATAAACTCTATCCTGTATAGAGCGCTGGCACGCGACCTAAATCGCGCTATCACCTATCCCGGTAAGCATACTGCCATACACGGTATGGAGCATCTCGATAAGGTTATAGCCATAGACCAAAGCCCCATAGGCAGAACTCCGCGCTCTAACCCTGCTACCTACACAGGTCTGTTTACCGATATTAGAAACCTCTTTGCACGCACAAGGGATGCTAAGGCGAAGGGCTACGATGCGGGCAGATTTTCCTTTAACATTAGAGGCGGTAGGTGCGAGGCTTGCGAGGGCGATGGCGTCAAGTGCATAGAGATGAACTTCCTGCCGGATGTATATGTCAAGTGCGATGTCTGCGACGGTAAGAGATATAACCGTGATACCCTAGAGGTTAAGTACAAGGGCAAGAATATATACGATGTGCTGGAGATGTCGGTTGAAGAGGGTATTACATTCTTCGATGGCCTACCGCAGATACAGCGCAAGTTACAGACACTATTTGATGTTGGTCTTGGCTATATCAAGATAGGTCAGTCCTCTACAACCCTGTCGGGTGGTGAGGCGCAGAGGGTAAAACTCGCAACAGAGCTGGCGAAGCGATCGACGGGAAAGACTATTTATATCCTCGACGAGCCGACAACAGGACTTCACACCGAGGATGTATCGAAACTTATAACCATTCTTCAGAGGCTTGCCGATGGTGGTAACACCGTCCTTGTTATCGAGCACAACCTTGACCTAATCAAGACTACCGACTATATTATTGATCTCGGCCCAGAGGGGGGTGACGGTGGTGGAACAATCGTCGTCTCCGGCACACCCGAGGAGGTTGCTATGTGCGAGAGGTCCTACACAGGACAGTTCCTTAGAGCTAAGCTCGGAATGGGGGACAAAAAATGAATTATGCAGCGATAAAAAAGTTCGATGTCGCTAACGGAGAGGGAATTAGAACGACCGTTTTCGTAAGCGGATGCCGAAATAGATGTAAGGGATGTTTCCAGCCCGAAACCTGGAGCTTCGACTATGGCGAGCCGTTTACCGACGAGGTAGCAGAGGACATTTACTCGACAATGGAGCAGGGAAGCGTAAGGGGGCTAACAGTCCTCGGCGGTGAGCCTATGGAGCCTGAAAATCAGGCAGGGCTTCTCCCATTCCTGCGCGAATTTAAGCGTCGTTATCCCACCAAGACAATCTGGCTATATACAGGAAATCTATATGAGGAACTAACCGCGGGGGTAGGCAAGCACTATAAGAGCATCGACATCACCCCTGAGCTTCTCTCGTATGTCGATATCCTTGTTGACGGAAGATTTGTTGAGGAGAAGAAACGTCTCGGTCTGCGCTTCCGTGGCTCGGAAAATCAGCGTATAATTGATATGAATAAAACCCGCGAGGTGGGCGAGATAGTAATTTGGGCAGGTGTCGCGCTCGACAAGAAATACGGCACAAATCAGTAAAACGGGTATAATTCCCCACAAAACAACATAAAATCAAGCGAGAGAGAGGTAAATATAATGAAAATGCGCTTCAAAAAACTTGATAATAGGGCAATTCGCCCCACTTACGGAACAGAGTATTCGGCTGGTGCCGACCTATACAGCCTCGAAGATAGCGTGACTGTTGAGCCACATACAACAGTGCTCATACATACGGGTATCGCTGTTGAGATACCCGAGGGCTATTGCGGTCTTATCTTTGCGCGCTCCGGCCTCGCTACTAAGCGAGGACTTGCTCCGGCAAATAAGGTTGGGGTTATTGATGCCGATTATCGCGGTGAGGTTATGGTTGCGCTTCACAACCACTCGGATATTGCCACGACAATAGATGCCGGCGAGAGAATAGCGCAACTTGCAATAGTGCCATTCCTAAAGGTTGAGTATGAAGAGACAGATGAACTTTCCGATACGGTACGCGGTGCGGGTGGCTTCGGCTCTACGGGTACAAAGTGATGATAGACGCGCGCTTCAATTTTTCCAGTGATTATATGGAGGGTGCTCACCCGAGAATTATCGAGCGCCTTCTAGAGACTAACCGCGAGAAAACCGAGGGCTATGGTACCGATAAATACAGCGAGAGCGCAAAGGAAAAGATACGCCTATCCTGTGGCGCACCCGGTGCGCGTGTATATCTTCTTGTAGGTGGCACACAGACCAACGCCACCGTGCTATCAGCTATGCTACATCCGTTTGAGGGCGCGGTTTCTACCGATATCGGTCATATCGCAACGCACGAGGCAGGTGCTGTCGAGGCAACGGGGCATAAGATTATAACCACACCGTCTGTCGATGGAAAAATGACCGCGGAGGCACTTCTCTCGGTGCTTCGCGCCTATGACGAGGATGAGGTGCGCGAGCATACCGTAAAGCCGGGTGCCGTCTACCTATCCCACCCCACTGGGTATGGCACGCTATATACCAAGGCGGAGCTTATCGAAATATCCGAGGTAGCACATAGGTATGGCGCAAGGGTATATCTCGATGGCGCGAGGCTTGGCTACGCTCTGGCTACTCCTGGCTCGGATGTAACGCTCCCCGACCTTGCTAAGCTGTGCGATGCATTCTATATCGGTGGCACAAAGTGCGGTGCGCTCTTCGGTGAGGCGGTTGTTATCACCAATCCCGACATCTGCCCCACATTTTTCTCTACGATAAAGCAACACGGAGCACTTCTCGCTAAGGGCAGAATTCTGGGAATACAGTTTGACACCCTCTTTACAGACAACCTCTATACCGAGATATGCAAGAGGGCGATAGATACCGCGATGATGATAAGAGATGTGCTCACCGAGCGCGGATATAAATTCTATATCCCCTCGCCAACCAACCAGCAGTTCCCGATTGTCCGAGAGGAAAAGTACAAGGAGCTAAAGGCGCGTGGCGTCGGCTTCAACACATGGGCGCACCTGCCCACGGGCGAATATGTCATTCGCCTTGTGACATCCTTTATGACCGAGCGCGAGGATGTAGAGAGGCTCCTTGAACTATTTTGAAAAGCATAATCTGCGAGGCTTAACAACAAAAAGCAAAAACCGTTTAGCTATACTGCTAAACGGTTTTTGTTATCACACGAAATATTCTTTTGTAAAATATATATCTCGCTTATCTATATGAAATTCTCTGCCGTTAAGATAGGCGAGAATACCGGCATCGGTCTTAAAGGAAAACCTTAGCCTATATGAGTAGAGTGCCTGATATTTATATCCACGCTCTCTGTCGGTGCGATTTACACCGTATTTTCCATCGCCGACGAGCGGATGACCGATGTATGCCATATGCGCTCGTATCTGGTGCGTTCTACCCGTGAGAAGCTCGACTTCGATTAGCGATGTGTCGCGGGCGGTTGCTATCACGCGATACTTGGTGATAATCTCCTTTGCGCCCTTTGGTGGGTTTTTCGACCACACCTTGACGGTGTTGGTTTTCTCATCCTTGATTAGATAGCCATACAGCGTGTCCTCTCGCCTCTCGGGTATGCCGTGTATTGCCGCAAGGTAGAATTTGTCTATCTCACGCAGCTTAATCTTCTCGTTCATTATGCGAAGTGCCTCGGCATTCTTCGCCGCTATGACAATACCGCCCGTATTCCTGTCTATGCGGTTGCATAACGCGGGGGCAAAGCTCATCTCGCCCTCGGGGTCATACTCGCCATTGGCATAGAGATATGCCTGCAGCTGCACAAGCAACGTGCCGAGAGCCTGGTGCTCGTCCTCGTGCACCGACACACCGGGACGCTTGTTTAATAGGATAATGTTCTCGTCCTCGTATATAATGTCGAGATTTGGCTTTATCCTTGAGAGCGTAGCCCTCACATCCTTACCCTCACCATCCAGCTTGGCGAAGAACTCCTCGGCAAGAAAGCACTGTATAGTGTCCCCCTCGGTAAGTATTGTGCTAATCTCGGCGCGCTTGCGGTTTACCTTGATTTTCTTCAGCCTAATAGACTTGTAGAGCAGAGAGGTCGGCAGGTCAAGCGTCTTGGTAATAAACTTATCGAGCCTCTGCCCGGCATCGTTTCTTCCTACTATAAGTTCTCGCATTACTTTGTTCCGAATATCCTGTCACCGGCGTCACCGAGACCCGGAATAATATATGCGTGCTCATTTAGCCTCTCGTCGAGCGCGGCAGAGTAGATGTCAACATCGGGGTGCGCCTCCTGTACGCGCTTCACACCCTCGGGTGCTGCGACCAGGCACATAAGGCGTATAGACCTAGCACCGTGCGCTTTAACCATAGTGATGGCATCGGCGGCAGAGCCACCCGTCGCGAGCATTGGGTCAACTATGATAACCAGCCTCTCGCCAATATCAGGCGGCATCTTGCAATAGTATTCGACAGGCTCGTGTGTCTCTGGGTCGCGATATAGTCCGATATGTCCAACACGCGCAACAGGCACGAGGCGCAACAGACCGTCAACCATACCAAGTCCTGCGCGCAGAATAGGCAGGATAGCGAGTTTCTTGCCCGCAATTCTCTTGAATGTCGCGGAGCATAAGGGTGTCTCTATATCTACATCCTCAAGGGGGAGATCGCGCGTTAGTTCATATCCCATAAGCATCGAAATCTCGTCAAGAAGCACGCGAAAATCCTTAGAGGGCGTGTTTTTTCTTCTCATTATAGTCAGTTTGTGCTGTATTAGTGGGTGGTCTACAAGATGAAATGTACTCATAACTACCTCCGATATTATTCTTTTCACTTAAATTCTATCATATTATATATTAAAATGCAAGATTGAACTCGTTTTTTAGCGAAAGATGCCAGTAGTTTGTAAGATTAACTGATATTTGTTCTATTTTACAAAAATATAGAACTTTATTACTTGTAACATAGCACAAAAGGTGATAAAATTATGAAGAAAACTTATATAATAGGGAAGGATGTATTATGAAAAATCCCGAGCTTGTAATTATGGCGGCAGGTATGGGCAGCCGATATGGCGGTCTCAAACAGATTGATGCCGTTGATGACTACGGACACATTATAATTGATTATTCTATTTACGATGCTATTAAGGCAGGCTTTCGCGATGTTACATTTATTATTAAGCGCGCGATAGAGCGCGACTTCCGAGAGGTTATAGATAAGCACCTTGAAGGGAAGGATGTAAATGTTAAGTATGTATATCAAGAGTTAGACAAGCTACCCGAGGGATATGAAGTCCCAGAGGGCAGAGTGAAGCCCTGGGGCACAGCGCACGCTCTTATGTGCTGTCTTGGCACGGTTGACGCACCGTTTGCGGTTATCAATGCCGATGACTACTACGGTGCTCACGCATTTGAGAGAATATATAATTTCCTTAAGAATGTAGACGAGAGCGACGGGAAATACCATTACGCTATGGTAGGCTATCACATCAAGAATACCATCACCGAGATGGGAACTGTATCGCGTGGTATCTGTGAGGCAGAGAACGGGATTCTTACCGGTATCGTTGAGCGCACTAAGATTGGCCCTCGCGATGGTAAGATATACTATACCGAGGATGGCGTGGACTATGAGGTCGCGCCCGATACGCTCGTTTCTATGAATCTGTGGGGACTTACCCCGTCATACCTCAGAGAGTGCAAGGAGAGATTCGCGCTCTTCCTAGACAAGGAGCTTCCGACTAACCCCGAGAAGTGCGAGTTCTTTCTGCCTACTGTAATAGCCGAACTTGTGACGGAGGGCAAGGCTGATGTTCGTGTGCTCGAGAATGCCGACAAGTGGTATGGCGTAACATATAAGGAGGATAAGCCCGACGTTGTTCGTGCATTCCGTGAACTGATAGAGGCGGGCGTATATCCCAAGGACTTCTGATAATTGCCTGCTTTATAAATCGGGATAATATTGAAATACCAGAGGACTTTGCCGTCGAGATGAAAAGACGCAGGATGCGTCTGCGCGGTGCTGTGCTTATTAGTGGTGGCAGGGGTGTAGAAGTGGACTTCAATCACCTGTATACCGCTGACACTTAGACGGGAATTTACTTCATCACCAAGTCGGTTACTGCTATTGCTATCGGCAATATGTCGATGTACTTCGGTTTCTTGGCTGACGGAAGAATAGGTGTCAAGATGGAGAAATGCACAAAGTTCTTCTGTGACTTCGTCGGGGTAGCGTACGGAAGGGTAGAGAATTAAAACAACTTTACATTAATCTTCCTACACCGAAAACCTAATACTGTATATTCTAAGTGCAACAAACGGACAGACCATACTCTACGGTAAAGAAAAAAACACCGAGTCGGCATACCCATAATGGGAGACCAACTCGGTGTTCTTGTTTATTCCTCTATAAGTTTCCTTATAGCCGCGCAGATTAGCTGTGCAGTTCCCTCGATTCCAAGTGTGGAGGAGTTAACAGCCATATCGTAATTGTCATATCTGCCCCACTTGATACCGGTGTAGAAGTTGTAGTAGGAGGCTCTGCGTTTATCGGTCTTGTTGATAATGTCAATAACCTGCGTGGGCTTAACCTCGGGGTGACGCTCCTTAACTCTCTGCTGTCTATGCTCCAGGTCGCCGTATATGAAGAGCCTAAATACATCGTGGTCATCGCGGAGCACATAGTCAGCGCACCTACCGATAATAACGCAGCTACCTCTCTCGGCATACTCCTTAATAACCTCGGATTGGAGAATGAAAAGTTTGTCGTTTAATGGCATTTTGTAGCCGAAGTGCATAGCCGCTCCGTAGTGGTTGGAGCCCATAGCGAGGGTGTATAGCAGGCTGTTAGCTGCGGACTCGTCGGCGCTTCTGATAACTTCCTCGTTTAGGCTGCCCTTGGCGGCAGCATCCGTGATAAGTTGCTTATCGTATAATGGGATACCGAGCAATTCGGCAACGCGTTCTCCAATCTCGCGACCGCCACTTCCATACTGGCGTGCGATAGTAATTATAATCTTCTTAGACATAGTATAATCTCCTTTGCTCGTTATTCACCACCAACGGTGGAAGGGTGTATCCTTTTATTATATTATACCAAATACTTCCTCCTTTGTAAAGAGTTTTTTGTCGAAACGAATTAAAACATAAAACATTTTTCTAAAATCCGCGAAAGAATGTGTGGGGGCGGTCGTGCTTATATAAAGAAAAACAGTCCTAAATTCGAGGTTAGCCCAAACCCGTGTTAAGAAAACGCCGAAAATGCCGAGAGCAGAAAACGCCCTCGGCATAGTTTTTTTACAGTTTTTCTCGTAATGTTAACTATTGTTCACCATTCTGTATAGCATATTCGCGACATCGGCGCGCGTCATTTCTCTGGTAAGGGATGCTACATCGCTGTCAAGGATGCCCATAGTTACCATAGCCTCAACACTGCCTCTTGCCCATACAGGTACATCGGTATTATCTCGGTATATTACATCCTCCTCGTTTGCACTCGCACCAATCATACGAGAGATAACATCCGCCGCCTCATAGATTGTGATTTCTTTTTTTGGTGAGAATGTTAGTCTGCCTCCCTCGTATTCACCGTCGATTATGCCCATTCTCTGCGCTAGCGATACATAGCCCTTAAGTGATGGTGATATTTCGCTGTTATCATCGAAGTATGTCTCGCCTACACCTGCTCTTATTCCGTTTGCTTTCATCGCCATTGCCACAAATTCCTCACGACTTACATGGACCTCGGGGTCAAAGTAGTAGTCATCACCTATGAGCCTCCCTGCCATAACACCCATAGCACTCATAGCCACAGCAGCGTTGTATTCTTCTTTATTTGTCATATCACGGTACACTATCTCCGACATTCTCTCGATAACCTTGAGGCTGACCTCGCAGGGCGTGGAGTAGTTGCCGTATTCATCTCTTGCCACATAGACAAATCTGTCATAGCCAATAAAATCGCCACTTGGCATATAGCGGTATTCTCCACTTTCCTCGGTTGTGAGATGACCCGACTTTGGATATGATACCACCATATACTCAAGATTATCCCCCTCTGGGTCGGTGGCACTCATTTTGCCATACACACCTATTTCCCTCTGTGTTATGAGCACTGACGCTGCCGCACCCTCGCCCCCGACCTCCGGAGCATAATTTATTTTGTCAATAAATCTCATACGACATACACACTCGCTGCCACCGTCGAGGCTAAAGGTAAACTTTGCCTCGCTAACCGTCTTATCGGCGGGGACAAACACCATAGCCGCGATGCTACGACGCTTTATCTCCTGACCCTCGCGCACCCTGCGCCCTGCCAAAAGAAGTGTACCCTCGGTAGAAGAGGGGAGCGTTATTACCTTTATCTTTCCGAAATCGTCAAGGGCGAACGCGCTTTTGAAGTCAATGTCCGAGAATGTGAGTTTTCTTCCGTATAACCCACTCTTTACCACCGATACACCCTCGCTTGCGACCTCGATACCGCTACCGAAATATGCGCTTGCCGTCACAGAAGTCACGCCGAGTATTAAGAGCACGACAAGAAGTATTGTAAGCAATCTTTTCATTCCAAAAATCTCCTTTTTCTTTTCTATGCTTCTATTTTAGGCTTTACGCCGTAATAATATACAATCACATATGTAGGTTTTTACAAAAATTTGCCTTTTATACCCCTATCTGTTGACTTAGTGCTAAATTTGTAGTATACTTATGTGAGTAAAAGAATTGCGCGCGTGTGAATATAATGACGCATTGGTGAATTATCACCGACAAGGAAAAGGAACAAGATGAGCGAAAAAACAAAGATGAGTCCTACCGACAATAATAGAAAAAGACTTGTATTTTCAATAGTAATTTCTGCTTCTGCGGTGCTTGTGCTTGCCGGTATTATAGCCCTTTTGATAGGCTATTTTAGGGTGAGTGATCCGGGCGATCGCGAGATATTCCGTTACGAGGACTATGAGTACGCCTTAGAGGAGAACGGTACTGTCGAGATAGTAAAATATGTCGGCACAGATACCGAGATTAGAATACCATACGCCATTGACGGTAGAGTAGTTACCACTATCGGTGATGGTGCTTTCGAGGGGGATAATGTTACATCCGTCACGGGTGGTGCAGCGGTTTTGCGGATTGGCGACTACGCATTCTCGGGCTGTGGCTCGATGAAGAGCATTGCTCTTTCTCCGCGTCTTAAGTCTATTGGTAAATACGCATTTGCTAACTGCGTCAGCCTCGCCGAGGTTGACCTGCCCGATACGGTTGAGAGTCTTGGTGAGGGCGTATTCTCGGGTGCATATATCACATCGGTAGATATCCCGTCCTCGCTTAGCGTGATACCCGACCGTGCATATTCCGGTTGTGTTAGAGTTGAGAAGGTAAACCTACCGGAGCATATCACATCGGTTGGTGCGTATGCCTTCTCCGGTTGTCTTGACCTTGCCGAGTTTTCCTCTCCCGGTGCTACCTCGCTAGGTGAGCGCGTGCTCTCAGGTTGCTCTGCGCTGAAGAGCGTTTCTCTTGGCGCATCTCTTGCCCAGCTCGGCTATACACCGTTTTATAACTGCACCGCACTTGAGAGTATCTCTATCCCGGATACTAACGAGCATTTCAAGGTGTCGGGTGGCGCGCTTATAGACTACCTCGGCGCGCGACTTCTTGTAATGCCGTCGGCACACGAGTGCACAAGCTATACAGTTCCGAGCTATGTCAAGTATATCGAGGACTACGCCTTCTTAGATAAGGCAAATCTTACCGAGGTAATACTGCCCGATGGCATACTTAAGATAGGCGACCTCGCCTTCTCGGGTTGCACCCACCTTGCCAGGATTGCTAGGGTGAGCACCGACGCGAGTGTCACTGTTGACTTTCCAAGCACTATAACCGATATAGGCGGTCTAGCATTCGATAACTGCATATTCTTCAATCAAATAGAAGACGAGTTTAAGATTGTCGGCGACGGTGTGCTTATAAAGTACAATACCCCCAATGCTAATACCTCTGCCACAACCATTCAGGACGGAAAGGCGTCTGTTGCGATACCTGAGGGTGTCAAGAAGATGTCAAGCGCATTTACAAGGGCGGTCGGTGTAACGAGTGTCAAGATGCCATCTACACTTGTTGAGATGTCTAACTATGTTTTCAAACGCACCACATCCCTTGAGAGCGTGGATATGTCGGAGACATCTATCACCAAGATTGGTGACTGTGCCTTTGAGGCGTGCGCGTCTCTTAAAACCGTATTATTCCCAAATAACGAGTTTGTGCTAGGTGAGTTTGCATTCCATCGCTGCTCTTCCTTAAAGAGTATCACCATTCCCGGTGGGCTTAGTTACCTACCTAAAAACACCTTTGCATACTGTGGCGCGCTAGAGAGCGTAACACTGTGTGAGGGCGTAGAGAGGATAGGCTCGCACGCATTCACCAACACTCCGAGGCTTGAGAAGATGACCCTGCCGTCAACTATTAAAAGACTGGATGACTACGCCCTTGCCTGTATCGGACTCACTGAGTTTACCCTGCCCGAAGGTATAGATGTCGGTAAATACATCCTGCTTAACGCTCAATACCTTGAGAATGTGGTAATTCTCGGCTCGGGTGTTATCCCTGTCGGTCTATGTAAGTGGGACCAGGCAGGCGGTTACAGTTCGCTTGTCAGTGTTGAGATAAAGGGAAACTTCCATCGCATAGGAGACGAGGCGTTCTATGGTTGCTCCTCGCTGACCTATGTCGATATACCTAAGAGCGTCACAGAGATAGGAAACAGCGCATTTGCCGGTTGTTCGGGGCTTAAGACGATAGAGTTCCCCGGCAACCTCACCTACCTTGGCGATAACGCATTCCAGTACGCGAGAAAGCTTACCGCCTTTACCATCGACCGTACGCTCACCACCATAGGTGACTACGCATTCTCAAATTGCGAAGAGCTGGCATCTGTTGACCTTAGATATATCACTAGCCTAGGTAGAAATAGTTTCGAGAACTGCTTCAAGATTAAGAGCGTTGACCTGCGTAGCGTTGCATATCAAATTCCCGAGGCGGCGTTCGCATACTGCACCTCGCTAGAGAGTATTCGCTTCGCGAAGTCTGTGACGGTTATCGGCACTGCGTCCTTCCTCGGATGCACCTCGCTCCGTAGCATCACACTGCCGAGTGAGCTTATTATTGCCGGTGAGAATTCCTTTATGGGCTGCACCGAGCTTGAGGATATTGTCTGGAACAATAATATTACCACGGTACACCACGGCTCATTTGCCCAGACGGGTATTGTTGACCTCGTTCTTCCGGACTCGGTTAAGACTATCGGTGAGTCTGCGTTCTCGCAGTGTCCGAGTCTACTCACTGTGGATATGGGTGATGGCGTCACCCTTGTTGATGAGGCGGCGTTTATGATGTCCTCGAATTTACACTCGGTTGAGTTTTCCGACTCGCTTGAGGTGATTGGCATTGAGGCGTTCGCATACACCTCGGTTGTTAATATCACGCTTCCCGGGACGCTCAAGCAGATACAAGAGATGGCGTTCTACGGTTGCTCGTCTATGGCGAGAATAGACATATACTGTGAGGGTATCGCAAGTATTGAAAAACAGGCGTTCTACGGCTGTGACCGAATAAATGCCATATTCTATTATGGCAAGGATAAGAATGCCGTTGTCGTTGCCACTGCCCCAAACGGTAACGAGAGTTTCCTTTTCACCCTGATGAAGGATTAATTTAAGACTAATTTGCATCAGCACCAACCTGTATAGCGGGGGGCTGACCTATGGAAAGGAGAGCCACTATGATTAATATCAAGATAGCAGATATTGTAGTCGGAATAGATAACCGTCACCGTCACATCGAGTGGCTCGCACGCGACTATGTAACCGATGAGGTAGCAGAGTTTACCGTGTCGGCTGCCGATGACGATCTTGTAAAGGAGGCGTCGATGTCGGATATAAAGTATTCCGACGGCTACCTCGAGAGCGTTGTTGTCTATCGCAAGATAGCCGAGCGTCTTCCCTTGTACGATGCCTGTGTATTCCACGGTGCCGTGCTGTCGGTTGATGGTAAGGGGTATGCTTTTACCGCCAGAAGCGGCGTTGGCAAAACCACGCATACGCGCCTTTGGCTCTCGCACTTCGGTGAGCGAGCCTACTATGTCAACGGTGACAAACCGATTATACGCTTCCGTGACGGTGTGCCGATGGTGTACGGTACGCCCTGGATGGGCAAGGAGAGCTATGGCAGAAACACATCCTGCCCACTCGCAGGAATAGCATTCCTTGCGCGCGGTGTCGAAAATTCTGCTGTGCCAGCCTCGGTGGATGAGGTGTCATCATTCCTTGTCAGCCAGGTTTATATTCCGAAAAATGCTCTGATGGCTGTTCGTGCTCTGTCACTCTGTGACAGAATTTTAGAGAGTGTGAGGCTCCTTAGCCTACACTGCAATATGGATATTTCGGCTGCCCGAGTAGCGGCATCGGCATTTGGAATAGCCGAGTAGGGTACAGCCTACAAAATAATGCTATATTCGCATATTAAAGAGGATAAAGACGGACAAACCGCAATACCAGCCTTAAGTGGCTGTATTGCCTCGGTGACTCGTTGGGTCGGACACGTCGACTTATGATGGCGTTCGTTATGGGTATATTTATGGGTATAAGATTTACAGAAAAGGACTAGGAGATTAAGGGAGATGTCTATTGACAGAGCAAGAGCACATCTTGAGAAATTCGCGCTTGCAGAGCGCATTCAGGAGTTTACTGTGTCGAGTGCTACCGTAGCACTCGCTGCCGAGGCGCTAGGCACAGAGCCACGCCGTATTGCTAAGACACTGTCATTCTCGCAGGGCGAGAAAACCGTGCTTATCGTAGCGGCTGGTGACGCAAAGGTGGATAACAGAAAATATAAGGACAGATTCTCGACCAAGGCTAAAATGCTCGCCTTCGACGATGTTGAGGAGCGCATTGGCCACGCGGTTGGCGGAGTATGCCCATTCGGTGTCAAGGAGGGCGTTGAGGTATATCTAGATGTTTCATTAAAGAGATTTACCACCGTATTCCCCGCGGCAGGAACTGCGGCAAGTGCGATAGAGTTAACTATTCCCGAGCTTGAGGAGGCATCTATGTCGCTCGGTTGGGTTGATGTTACAGACATCCCCGAGGAGTGATGGATATGCTAGAGCGCTTTGCGCTAGCAAAGGCTAGGGTGATATCCGAGGAAATGCTTTCCGAAGGGTTTAGCGTATATCAAGAGAGGGCGATACATAAAACCGTAAAGCTGTACATAGACCCAGACCGCGAGCACCACGAGGTGCCGATTATGGATAGCGTTGCGGATGTATATAACGAGAGTGGTGTATTCGAGGTGCAGACCGCCTCGCCCCTACCACTTCTCCCCAAAATTGAGAAACTTCTCGCGTCGGGATACTCGGTGACATTAGTTTTCCCATATCCCGCGATAACTCGTCACAGGTGGCTCGATAAAGAAACAGGCGAAATTGTTCCAACAAAGGCGAGAAAAGTAACACCGACAGGTTACCACAAGGTCGCGCGCAGTCTTTACGCGGTGAGAAAATTCGTCGGGCGCGTAGGCTTTTCCATTCGTCTCTTACCGCTAGAGATTGAGGAATACCGTATACTCGATGGCAGAGGAAGGGACAAAAAACGAGGTGCTACACTTCTCGAAAAACTGCCTTTATCTCTGATAGAGGATATTAGCCTTGTTACTCCTGTCGACTACCTTAGGCTTCTTCCCGTCACTCTTGGTGGGAGCTTTACTGCCCCCGAATACAAGAGGGCTACACACTCGCGTTCTCGCTATGACACCGTAATGCTAAAGTTCCTTGTCGATATAGGCGTGCTCAGGCGAGAGGGAAAGCGCGGGAATGCATATCTTTATGCCGTACGTCGAGATGGTGCAGAATAACAAAGAAATCGCACCGACCAATGCAAAATATTTAAGGTTAGCCAAAGCAGTTTAATATATAATAAAAAAGATAAAACGAAGCGTTGCTTCAAAGGAAAGGATTTTGAGATGAAAAGCATCACTCAATTTGAGAAAAAGAATTACAAGGAGAGAGTTATTCAGTTTGGCGAAGGGGGCTTCCTGCGCGGATTTGTTGACTGGATACTCAAGAAGATGGAGGAAAAGGGCCTATTCGAGGGTAGTATAGTAGTCGTTCAGCCTATCGAGCAGGGACTTTGCGATATGCTCGCCGAGCAGAATTGCCTCTATACTCACATCATAAGAGGTGCAGAGGGTGTTGATACCACTCTTGTAGACATCATCTCTCGCTGTGTTAAGCCTTATGAGGACTTCGATGCGTATCTCGCGCTTGCCGAGAACCCCGATTTCCGTTACATTGTGTCCAACACCACCGAGGCGGGTATAGCATTTTCTGCCGAGGATAAGATTGACGATGCACCCCCTGCGACCTTCCCTGCGAAGCTTACAAGACTTCTTCTTCGCCGCTTCGAGCTGGGGCTTGACGGCTTCATATTCTTCCCCTGCGAGCTTATAGACCGCAGTGGTGACAACCTTAAGAAGTGTGTGCTTCAGTATGCCGACCTCTGGGGTCTTGGCGAGGGCTTCAAGGCTTGGGTAGAAGAGAAGAATGTATTTACCAATGTGCTTGTTGACCGTATCAACACAGGCTTCCCGAGAGGTGAGAATATCGACCTCGGTTACACCGACAATATGCTCAACACCTCTGAGTTCTTCCACCTTTGGGTTATCGAGACCGACTATGACCTCGAGCGCGAGCTTCCTTTCACCAAGGCTGGGCTTAATGTTATCGTTACCAAGGATAAACTTGAGATGTACCGTACAAGAAAGGTTCGTATCCTTAACGGTGCACACACCTCGCTCGTTCCCTACGCGCTCCTTTCCGGCTTCGATACAGTTAAGAGCTGTGTTGATGACGCTACTATGCGCCATCACATCGAGAAGTGCGTATTCGATGAGATTATCCCCACACTCGACCTGCCTCGCGATGAGCTTGTAGCATACGCGACCAGCGTTATCGAGCGTTTCTCGAACCCATATATCAAGCACTATCTCTCTTCCATCGCGCTTAACTCTCTTAGCAAGTTCAAGGTAAGAGTTCTTCCCTCCATCCTCGAATATATCAAGAGATTTAATAAGATGCCCGAGACGCTTATATTCTCCTTTGCTAAGCTTCTCGATTTCTATAAGACCGATATGACTAATGATGATGCTAAGGCTACCGAGTTCGTTCGTACACACACCACACGTGAGGTGCTTGCAAATGCAGAGCTTTGGGGCGAGGATGTATCATTCCTTACCGAAGAAGTAGACAAGTACAGAGCATAAGAATAATCTAGAGGTATTTGACAAATGATTATACATAGACTTGACAATGTCGAGGTTAACCTCGAGGATGGTCACAAGTATGCGCTCTGCGATATTAATGCGGGCGAGGACATAATCAAGTATGGTAACAGCATCGGTCACGCAACCGTGGATATTAAGCGCGGTGAGCATGTCCATACTCATAATGTAAAGACTAATCTTTCGGGCAACCTCGAGTACACCTACGCCCCCACCGTAACCGATTACGCACCAAAGGCTTCTGATGCTACCTTTATGGGCTATGTGCGCGAGAATGGTGATGTAGGTATAAGAAATGAGATTTGGATAGTAAACACCGTAGGTTGTGTAAACAAGGTTGCAGAGCGTCTTGCCGCCGCAACAGGTGCGCGCGCATTCGTTCACCCCTTTGGTTGCTCGCAGCTCGGTGATGACCAGGATGTTACACAGAAGATTTTGAAGGGTATGGTTAACCATCCGAACGCCGCAGGCGTGCTTGTTCTTGGACTTGGTTGTGAGAACAACAACATCGCAGTTTTCAAGGAAAAGCTTGGAGATTATAACCCTGAGCGCGTGAGATTCCTTGTTTGTCAAGATGTTGAGGATGAGTTCAAAGAGGGCGTTAAGATTATCCGCGAGCTTCAGGAATATGCTAAGAAATTCGAGCGTACCCCTGTACCCGTGTCAAAATTACGCATAGGACTTAAGTGCGGTGGATCGGACGGATACAGCGGAATTACCGCTAACCCTCTTTGTGGTAGACTGTGCGATTTGCACACATCTATCGGTGGCTCTTGCGTACTCACCGAGGTTCCCGAGATGTTTGGCGCTGA
This sequence comes from Eubacteriales bacterium, assembly GCA_045655565.1. GTDB lineage: Bacteria > Bacillota > Clostridia > Oscillospirales > CAG-272 > UBA1740. The sequence continues at coordinate 42,860 of JAZOPN010000014.1, forward strand.
GCATCTCTTGATGCAGAGATGTATCAGCGAGGAGGTGTTCGAGAGGACTGTTGCGCTTATCAACGGCTTTAAGGACTACTTCACTCGCCACGGACAGGTGGTGTACGAGAACCCCTCACCCGGAAATAAGAAGGGTGGTATTACAACGCTTGAGGAGAAGTCACTCGGTTGTGTGCAGAAGGGCGGACTTTCTCCCGTCACTGACTGCCTCGACTATGGTGACACGGTGACCAAGCCCGGTCTGTCGCTTCTTAACGGCCCCGGAAACGATATTGTTGCCGTCACAAACCTTATGGCGGCCGGCGCACATATCATTCTCTTCACCACGGGTAGAGGCACTCCCGTGGGTGGTGCTGTTCCCACCGTCAAGATTTCCACTAACACACCTCTTTCCGAGAGAAAACGCGAGTGGATAGACTTTGATGCGGGCAGATGTCTTCTTGGCGACGATCTCACTAAGGAGCTTTATAACTACATAATTGGCGTTGCTGAGGGTGCCGAGACCAAGAACGAGGTACACGGCTTCCGTGAAATTTCAATATTTAAGGACGGTGTAACACTATGAGTATTATTAATGATAACTTTATGCTGAAGAACGAGCCTGCAAGAAGGCTTTATGCGATGGTTAAGGATCTTCCTATAATTGACTATCACTGTCACCTTATTCCGAGGCAGATAGCGGAGAACTACAAGTTTAGAAATGCATTCGACCTCTTCCTCTCGGGTGACCACTACAAGTGGCGTCAGTTGCGTACCAACGGCGTTGATGAGGAGTATATCACAGGCGATGCTGACGAGTACGAGAAGTTCAAGAAGTTCGCGGAGGTTATGCCTATGCTTATAGGAAACCCACTCTACCACTGGACACACCTTGAGCTTAAAAGATACTTTGATATCGACCTGCCCCTTTCGGGTGAGACCTGCGAATACATTTGGAACAGATGTAATGAGCTTCTCGCAAAGGACGAGTACCGCGCACAGGAGCTTATCAAGCGTTCGAATGTAGAGGTTATCTGCACCACGGATGATCCTGCCGATACCCTTGAGTATCACAAGGCACTTCAGGGCTTCTCGACCAAAATTCTACCCACATTCCGTCCCGACAAGGCTGTTGAGATAGGCAAGGAGACATTCATTCCCTATATCGAGATGATAGGTATTAAGAGCTTCGAGGAGCTTGTTGAGTGGATTCGCCAAAGAATAGCATTCTTCCATTCCTATGGCTGTCGTCTGTCCGACCACGCGCTTGAGTATGTTTCCTATGCTGATGGAGACGCTAAGGCAGCATTCGATAAGCGTATGGCAGGCGAGGAGCTTACCAAGTTTGAGATTGACTCCTTCAAGACAGCTCTTATGACGGTATGCGCAGAGGAGTATACTAAGCTCGGCTGGACTATGCAGCTTCATATCGGTGCGCTTCGTAACAACAACAGACGTATGTATGAGAAGCTCGGTCCCGACACAGGCTTTGACTCTATTAATGACCTTTGTATCGCTGAGGCTCTCGCCCAGTTTATGAACCATCTTGAGTATCAAGAAATTCTTCCGAGAACCATTCTCTATACCCTTAACCCCAAGGATAACTATGTTCTTGGCACTATGCTAGGTTGCTTCCAGGGCTCGGGTATCGCAGGTAAGATACAGTTTGGCTCGGGCTGGTGGTTCAACGACCAGCGCGATGGTATGGTAGAGCAGATGAAGGCACTCGGCAACCTCGGTATGATATCCCGCTTCGTTGGTATGCTTACCGATAGCCGTTCCTTTGTATCCTATCCTCGTCACGAGTACTTCCGCCGTATTATGTGTAACCTTATCGGTACTTGGGTTGCCGAGGGCGAGTATCCCGAGGACTATGAAACTCTTGAGAAGATAGTAACAGGTATCGCATACTATAACGCAAAGAATTACTTCAGTTTCTAATAAAAATCGACAAGTCTTTTTGAGCCGAGGATTGGCGCATATTTTTGCGCGCCCTCGGCTATACTTTTTAGAGATAATAAGATGGAGGGTAATTATGGCTTTACATGTAATGGACGAGGCGAACAAATGTCTGAATTGCAAGCGACCAAAGTGTATGGAGGGATGTCCGATTAGGACACCTATACCTAAAATTATAAGCCTATTAAAGGACGGGAAGCTTGATGACGCAGGCAAAATCCTCTTTGAGAATAACCCCCTCACCACTGTATGTAGCCTTGTCTGCAACCACGAGCGACAGTGCGAGGGCCATTGTGTGCTTGGTAGGCGTGGTGACCCCGTGCATTTTTCCGTGATAGAGCATTATATATCCAGCACATACGCGAATAAGATGGTTCGTGGCCCCCGCCCGTCAAACGGTATAAAGGTTGCGATAGTAGGCTCCGGCCCTGCGGGTATAACTATCGCGATTATTCTCGCACGCTATGGCTATGATGTAACCATATTTGAGAGTAGGGATAAAATCGGTGGTGTACTAAGATACGGTATCCCCGAGTTTCGCCTGCCAAAGTCTCTTATAGACGATATACAATTCCGCCATATCGAGCTTAAGGGCATAAAAATCAGACCCAACACGAGAATAGGTGGCTCGATAGGTATAGACGACCTCTTCCGTGACGGCTACAAGGCAATATTCATCGGCACAGGAGTCTGGCAACCCAACGCTCTGCATATTAAGGGTGAGACACTCGGACACGTTCACTTCGGTATAAACTACCTCTACAACCCCGACAGTTATAAACTTGGCAAGCGTGTTATAGTTATTGGCGCGGGCAACGCCGCTATGGATGTCGCGAGGACTGCGGTGCGTAAGGGGGTAAAGGAGATAACCTGCTTCTCGATTACCGCTAAGGTTGCCGCCAGCGACTATGAGTATAGTTATGCTAAGCTTGAGGGGGTAAACTTCGAGTATAATAAGAAGCCTATTGAGATAGTCGATGAGGGAGTAATCTTTAGGGATGTCACCGAGGGCGAGGATGGAGCTTTAACCGATGTACCCGACACAGACAGACTTTATCCTGCCGACAGCGTAATTGTATCTATTAGCCAGGGGCCGAGAAACACCATTGTCAATACCACCGAGGGGCTAAGTGCCAACAGTCGCGGACTTCTTGTCGCGGATGAAGAGGGGCGCACAACACGTCCGGGTGTATTTGCCTCGGGTGATGTCACCAGTGGTGCTAGGACGGTTGTTGAGGCGGTCGCGCGCAGCAAGGAGGTTGCCGAGGCTATGCACAGATATATACAATCGACACTTAGTGACGAGGAAAAAGGCGAAAGTTGTCAGGCAGAAGATGCGGAATAATGCCACGCTCTGACTAAAAAGGCAGAATAATTAGCATATTAGGACAGAAAAAATAGAAACCGAATTTCAAAAAGCGAAGAAAGGAGCTAAGTTAATGACTCAGTTCCTTTTTTCCGAGCATAGCGATGTCTAACTCGTCAGAGGTAGACATGAGAATATGTTTTTGCGCAGAAATATTAGTGGAGTAAAGAAAGACGGGAATTTCGCCATAGGCTAATATACCCACATCCTGCGTCTGACAAGCGAGCTTGTCGAACTTCTGATGGGGTATGTGAACCCGTATTCGCGCGTGCCTCTTGGCGGTTTTCGATTATATCAAGCTTGGTCGTGTTATAGTAGTTAAGGCGCGAGCGGGT
>JAZOPN010000015.1:0-50267 GCA_045655565.1 Eubacteriales bacterium
CCGAGTCCCGTCGGGCACCGAAAACAAAAATACCACCCGATTGGGTGGTATTTTACGCACCTCCAGGGATTGGCGGTCGCATTGTACTCTTGGAAAGTAGGGCGACCGCTTGAAGTGCATAGCACTTCGCACATCGCTCCAAGTCTTTCGCTACAAATGTTTCGTTTGCGATGTGCCGAGTCCCGTCGGGCACCGAAAACAAAAATACCACCCGATTGGGTGGTATTTTTGTTTTGGTGCACCTCCAGGGACTCGAACCCTGGACCCACTGATTAAGAGTCAGTTGCTCTACCAACTGAGCTAGAGGTGCATGTCTTAACGCGAGGATAATTATAGCATATAGAACTTGTATTTGCAAGTGGTTTTAGGAAAAAGAGCAATTTTTGCAATATATTTTACTTTGCATCTTAAAGATTGTTTTCTCCGACTGTTGATTTAGTGAATAAAATATGGTAAAATAGTTCTAGCAAGAATGGGGGCGAGATAGATATGGCTAAAAAAGCGAAAATCAGGCTTAACGAGGACGAGGAAATAGTTGCTATGGTTAAAGAGGGACTTCGAGCCAAAGGTGGATACTGTCCCTGCCGTCTAGACATATCCGAGGACAACAAGTGTATGTGCCGTGAATTTCGCGAGCAGGTCGCAGATCCAAGCTATGAGGGATATTGCCACTGTATGCTCTACTATGTCGAACGCATAGAGGATAATACATAAAAGAAAGGTATCAAAATGTCGGCTATAATAATTACAAAGAACAATTTTGACGAGGTTGTGCTGAAAAGCGAAAAGACAGTTTTACTTGATTTTTACGCGAATTGGTGTAGCCCCTGCAAGATGGTGTCACCCATCGTAGACGAGATAGCAGAGGAGCACCCCGAGTATCTCGTGGGCAAGGTAAATGTAGATGAAGAGGGCGAGCTAGCTATGAGATTTGGTGTCAGGAGTATACCGATGCTAGTGGTTATGCGCGATGGTGATGTAGATGACGCGATAGTTGGTGCGCGTCCAAAGGCATCTATTCTGGAACTATTAGAGGGCTAGGCAGATATGAAAAGAATAATGTTCGTATGCTACGGAAACATTTGTCGCTCGCCTATGGCAGAATTCATTTTTAGGCGTTTGGTAGTCGATGCGGGTCTTAGTGACAAGTATGAATGCGCCTCATCTGCCACAAGCCGTGAGGAAATAGGAAACCCGGTGTATCCTCCCGCAAGGCTCGAACTATCCAAACACGGAATAGACCCGAGTGGCAAGGTTGCAGTACAACTAAAGGCGCGCGACCTCGATAAATATGATATATTCATCGGGATGGATAGCGGTAATATATACGATATGAGGCACATTCTTGGACGAGAGGCCGAGGGACGGATATATAAGATGATGTCATTCGTCGGCTCGGACGCAGATGTTGCTGACCCGTGGTACTGTGGGGGCTTCGACACCACATACCGCGATTGTCTTCTCGGATGCGAGGCACTGTTAAAGCAGTTAGAGGACGGTACAATATAACCACTACAATCTAAACAAATGTCGAACAAATCACGAAAATAACACGCCTAGGGGTTAACCCATAGGCGTGTTAAGTTTTACAAAGAAGAGCGAAGATGCTGAAACAAAGCGCCCTCGCTCGTTTTTTATTCGGTTATGCCGAAATACCAAAGCCCGGACGAAGGGATTTTGAGCAGAAATTGTCGTTCTGCCCCCCCGAAGGCGTATTTACATACGGCGAGCTTGGGTGAAGAACGGCAATAGAATAAGCACTCTTATTCGGTTATGCCAAAATACCAAAGCCCGTCACTCAGGCTTTCTGTCTCTGAACTCCTCATACTGTATGAGGTCTTCCTTTTTAACACTTGGGTTAAAGGTTCTCATAACATCATTGAAATGAGTGAGGTTAATCTTAACCTCGGTGATATTCTCACCGCGCTCAACGCGCTCTCTGTGCTCCTGCATAGCACGGTTAGCACACTGCTCGATAATGTTGCTGATATCCGCGCAGGTGTAATGCTCGTCAAGCACACGGAGCATCTCGTCAATAACAATAAGCTCGTGAGGAAGCTTGCCGAGCTTACCGCGGATAACCTTTTCTCTCGCCTCGCCGTTCGGCATACCTATGTAGAAGTGGAGCGAGAAACGCTTATAACGAAGATAAGCCTCGTCTATCATCTGCGGACGGTTGGTAGCACCGAGAATAACTCTACGCTCGGTCTCCGAGTCCTTAGCACCGTTCATCTCCTGAAGAAGCTGGTTAGCAACACCGATAGCCGCCTTGTTACTGTCACCGGTACGCTTGCTGAAGATGGACTCACACTCGTCGACTAGAAGCACCGCGCCATCCTCGCAGGCACGAAGCTCTGCAAAAATCTCACGAACATTACGCTCGGACTCACCTACATAAGAGCCGAAGATGTGCGAGGGGGTGATGACGAAGTAACGAACACCCAGCTCGTGCGCGATAGCCTCTGCAATAAGGGTCTTACCCGTACCGGGAGGGCCGTATAGCAATAGACCAATCTTGGTGTCAATTCTATACTTCTTTGCAATCTCGGGGTTTTTGAGGGCGAAGAGGTAGTTTCTTACCGCAGTCTTAACATCCTCAAGGCCTGCAACATCATCGAATGTGGTGCTGGGAATACCAGACATCGAGGAGCCTAGCTTCTCAAGCTCTGTCTGCCAACGAGCCTCGTGACCCTCGAACATCTTGATTTCCTTCTCGTACTTGCCAGGCTCGACATTGTCCATATCCTGATAAATCTTGCGAATACGGATAGCTAGTCCAAGTCCGCGCTGTGCCCATTTTCTAGCCTCTACTCTGAGGTTCTCGTCCTTTTTGGACTCTTCAAGGGCCTGTTGCCAATTCTTAACGACTTCGGCCCATTGGGTTTTTAATTCGCTAATGGTTTCCATTTTACTGTTCCTTTCATTTGCCACAGTGTATGTGGCAGATTCACTTAATAGTTTTCTTGTGGCAGATAGGCGGAAGCGCCCGCCACGCCACCACTCTTATACAGTAACAGATATCAGAATGCTGCCCAGTCGTCGCCACCGGCAGGAGCTGCAGGAGCTGCGCCACCGCCCTGTCCACCGGCAGGAGCCGCGGGTGCGTCACCGCCACCATTGTTCTTGCTGTACTCATCCATCTGGGGCTTGTATGCCTCCATAAGCTTCGCGATCTTTTCCTCGTCGCTCTCACCTTTCTTACCTGTGATCCAGTTAAAGAAGCGGACGAAGATATTGGGCTTATCATCGAACAGATCATCAAGAACATCGAAGATCTCGGTCATATTGCGCTCATATTCCTTGAGCTTCTTCTTGAATGTTCTGAGGTTCTTCTTCATATCCTTCATGACACCGGCGTTGTCAAGGCTCATTATCTGACCGAACACCTCGCTCGTGCTCTGGAGCATATCGAAGAGTGACTGTATAGACTGCACTCTCTCAAGTGCGATAACGAAACGATCTGCAAGTGTGCACATCTTGTTAATGAAGGTCCACATTCTAAGAGCCTCGTATGCCGCCTTATAGTTGCCCTTCTCCATAAACTCGTTAAACCTGCGCCACTCCTTCTCGAGCTGCTGCTCTGCCTTGGACTTGGTCTCGTGAACCTTAGCCATAGCCATCTTGTTCTGCATATCCATCGCAGCGGGAGTCATTTTAATTTCGCGTTCTTTTGCTTTTGCCGCCATTTCTAATTTTCTCCTTGATATATTATTTATTATTATCGTCTTTCGGGGACGGGGCAAACGCCCCGTCCTATTTTTATTAAAGAACTTCCCTAAGCTTAGCTATAAGCGTGTTCTTCTCGAAGGTGTAGTTACGTATCCACTGCATAGCGAATGTGGAATAGAGGTTATCCCAACCGTGTGCCGCAAGTATCGACTGACAGGTGCGAGAATACTCACGAACAGAGAAGCCCTCTTTAGCACGGTTAACCTCACACATAATACCGAGGGCTACCGTCTGACCGTCTGCCGACAGAATGCTGATCGGTACACGATAGGACCTTGTGCTCTCTCCATAGTTATAAACCACGCGATCCTTGCCAACGATCTGTTCGCATATCCTACCAATAGCCTCAACAAACGAGGTATTGTACTCACGATGGCTGACGAACGGTGTGTCACCAAGCTCCTCAAGCCCTCTTAGGTAGTCGGCAACATAGGAGAGGTTGCCACCCGCGATGTCGTTAGCTCGAACAGAGTGAACGAACTTAAGGTTATCCTTGGCACGGGTTACAGCAACATTGAACTTGTAAAGTGCAACGGGTAGACGGTTGAGGTGACCCCAAGCCTGCGAGATCTTACCGTCCGCATCGTGACCGTATGTAAGCGAAAGGATCATCTCGCACATCTCGTCACCCTGAACCTCATCGACGGGTGTAATGAAGAAAATGTGGTTGTTTGTGATACCGGCGATCTTTGCCGCCTCGGGATCCTTAGCCATCATATCAAGAAGCAACTTCTTCTGTGCTGTACCGAATACGATAACACCAAGAGAGTTATACTTGTCAATCTCCTCCTCTGTGGTGGGTACGGGGTACTTACGGAAGTGCTCCTTAATAAGCTCGATAACAACCTCTGCCTCTGCAACATTTTTACCGCCACCACCTATTATGGGCTTACCTGCGTACCTCGGGTCATCGAGAACAGAGATATCCGCAAGACCGAAGTCGCGAGAGCGAGCAATCGGAGAGGGGAATGTAACGAGGTTTCCACCATAAAGGTCGGGATGCTCGTTCGAATACTTGATAAGGCTCTCGTGATTACTACGATAGTGCATATCAAGTCGGTTGTAGCTAATAGCGTTATTCTGCGCGCTGATGATGAAGTCGAGAATAGATGGACACTCGCCCGCATCGTTTTCATCGTCCATATCATAGTGTGCAAGAGCAGACTTCTCATCGAAGTATCTCATCGCGGGCATCTGTTTTGGGTCACCTGCGATTACAACCTGCCGCGACGCACGCATAAGCGAGGTTAGCGCATCCTCTGCCGGTATCTGGCTCGCCTCATCAAAGATAACGACATCGAACTTATACTGCTCAAACTCAAGCAGCTTACTTACCGAATAAACGCTCATCATAATACAGGGTGCAAGCTCCTGTATAGACTCGCTCCTGTTGCGGAACAGACGGCGCACCGAGGCGTTAGAGCCTGCGGGCACAGAATAGAGATAATTGTGTATGTTTCCGAGAGGCGATGCGCTCCTTGTGATGCTGTCATATAGTTCAGCATCAAGCACCTGACGGTTAAACTCCATAGCGCGAAGGTCGGCTGCGGAATATGCGTCCATAATAGACTGGACGGTGGTAAGACCATCTCTACCGCTCATCTTAGCAAGATATTTGCTCTCGGATATCTTCTTCATATAATATGCATATAGAAGAGCGAGCTCGTAGTGATCACCCATCTTCTCAATAGGATACTCGCGTCTGCCCTCGAGGATATACTTATCGAAGAAGGCGTGTGCCACCTTGTCAAGCCCCTTAACCTTGTTTCTGTAAGAGGTGTACTCTGCTATTGTATTGAAGTCGGAGATGCTATCAAACCACTTGTTAAAGCCTTGGATGGTCATATTCGAGACATTATGAGAATTACCCATAACAGTCTTATCAAACCACGCGTCATTATTATAGAAGCTCTCATACTTCTCGACAAGCATAGATGCATAGCGCTGTACGCCACCTGCGGTAAGCGTCTCTATGGTCTTAACGAAGACCTCGTAATCCTCTGCTATGCTTCTATTCTCGTCGCGAATATCGTGACGAACGCGCTCAATAAGCTCTACCATACCGAGAAGCGCGCCCCAATTGGTGTTTACATTCTTCTCGATGGACGGGAAGATATTCTTATATCCGTCGGTTTCCTTGATACGGCGGTTGTTGTCTCTTACCGTCGCATAGTCACCGACGAGTATGCGAAGCTCTAAAACAGGCATATCAATCTTAAGAGCGATTTCGCGTGCAGCTCTGCCGATGCTGTCAAGGGCGGAACGCTTCTTATCCACGTGCTCCTTGAAGCTAACCTCGCCGAAGAGAAGACCGGACGCCTTATGCTCGGCAAGCTCTACGATGTAGGATTTCAGATAATCCTTAAGCACAAGAAGTGGCTCTTCAGCGCTTACGGTTGCGGATATACCAAGTTTCTCAAGCTCGCCTGATGTCGACTTCTCGGATTCGGTGAGCCTGTGATAACGGTCAAGATCCTCAAGAATCTCATACACGCCCTTCATATCAAACTCGACATTTGTCACATCGCGACAACACTTTTTTATAGGCCCGAGATGCATAACATCGAAGAGCATCGGCTTCTTGTTTTCCTTGAGGTTTTTCTCCCATGTAGTTCTAAACTTGTTAAGAAGAGGAAGATGCTCAAAGGTTAGAATATCATCGGTGAAGTGAGCGAGAAGCTTCTCGCGTAGCTCGTTTGCACCCGCCCTAGCCGTGGCAAGAGAGTCAACATAGGCGATAATGCTCTCGAGAACAGCGGTATCCGATGCTACGCTCTGGAACATAGGTGTCGCGGTAAATGCTACGATGCGATTGATGCGTTCAAGCTCTGCTCTAGCCTCGGTGATGGTCAGGCTATTGTAGTCTCCGACCTCCTTAAGCATCGCGTCAAGCTCGCGTGGCTCAACCTCTGCCGTACCCATACACTTAGCATAATATCTCACAGAAGCCTCACGGTAAATATCCGCGGACGCAACCTCGCGCTCAAGCGCGCGACGCTCTTCCTTGAGATTTTCCTTGAGATAGAGGAAGCCCAGATCCTTAGTGATATCCGCATCAAGCAGTGTAACAATAGAGGACATAGGACAGTCTAAGAGCACCTTCATAACCTGACCGGTAAGATCCTCGGTACCGCCCGTGATATTGTCAACAATGCGCTCTAACTGAGATTTAATAGAGTTAACCTCGGTGATGAACTCCTTGATCTCCCTCTCGCGCTCATAGGTTAGCTCATAGTCGCGATAACCGTACCAAACATCGCCCTCAACAGAGCCGAAGCGATTGATGATAGCGATAACAAGCTTCTCTATCTCGCGAAGAGGCAGAACGGTAGAGCGAAGAACATCCTTGGTAAGGCAGGAAATTGCGGCAGGCGCAATATCCACCGACATAGCACTGTTCTCGTTGTAGCCTAGAGCAAGCATCCTACCTATTATATCATATATAGACATACCGAGCGAATTGTCGGTAGAATAAAACTCCTTGTTGTAGCCGACGAGTGTGTCACGCGCATCGATAAGCGCCCTGATATTATCCTCGTATGCCGAGTAATCAATATTAGCGCGGGGCGCTTCAAGCGCGGACTTAAGCTTACCGTATGTATCGGTAAGATCAATCTTTTTATCCTCGCCCTCGCCCTTGATGAGCAGGCAGTGACGGTCAAGGCTTACACCCGGCATATCGAGCTTCTTCATTACCGTAGTAACGGCAGACATCTTACCGGAGACGAACAGCACCTTCTTATGTGCCATAAGTGCCTCGGAAATCATATTAACGATAGTCTGTGTCTTGCCTGTGCCGGGAGGGCCTTCAAGAACGAAGCTCTCGCCCGCGCGGAAACGCTCTATAACATTGTTCTGGCTGGTGTTAGAGTCCAGAATAGAGAATGTTGTACGAGGGTCAACATGGTCAAGTCCCTTGGGTGTCGAATATGTAGGTATCGCCTCACCAAACATCGCCTTGATGATAGGGTTGTTCTCGATCTCGGTCATATGACGGGATACATCACGATACATACATAGCCTGTTGTAGTTAAATACATCGAGGGATATATGATTTTTATCGAAGTGACAGCTGCTGTTTCCGCTGAAATGCTCCTCGAGTGTATCAAAGTATTCCTCAATATCAAAGCTCGCACTATCTATCCACTGACCGCACTTAGGCATCGGGAATGTTCTGTAACCTTCTGCCGCAAATCTAAGGATAAGCGCAGGGTTCATCATCGCCTCGTCATCAACTGGCTTTACCCAATAGTTTACGCCTACCTTGTTGAGTTTTATTGGGATAAGGATTATCGGGGTGGATATGGTGATCTGCTCGGGTGAGCCGTCACCCTCCTTATAGTCGGGGTTCTGTACCTTCCAATCCAATTTACCAAAGGTAAGGCAGATGGGGTTCTCACCCTTTTGTACTATGATGTCATATCCTGTCTTAACAAGTGTGTCGAGATGTCCCATATCGGTAGGATTAGGCACATTACGCACCGCCTCCCAGGCTATCGGGTTGTAACGGGGGTCGGAATTCGCCCTAGAGCGAAGAGCATAGTCCTCGCTGTCACCCTTACCGGTAGCGATAGTCCAAAAGTGCAGATAGGTAAAATAATCGTTAGTCAAGAAGCGAATAGCCTTGGAATTCGAGATGTCCTGATGCAGCATATTGTTGCCACGGATAGTTATGTTGATATAACTGTCGCGCCAAGCCTCAAGCTGCTTTCTAATTCTGCTCATCTTATGTCATACTCCTTTTAATTATTCGGTCAAAATCAAAGACCCTCAAGTCTTGGGTGGTTAAATGCACCGTTTTCCTCGATGCAGTCGGCGGCGAAAATTCTCGCCTCTGCCTCTACCACCTGGTCCTCATAGTCCTTAAACTCAACGCCCTCGCCACCGCGATAACGGCTGAAGTTCTTCTCCCACTCGGTGATGTGACCGCGCACGCCGAAGTGAACGAGGTAATAACCAAGCCTCTCGTTATCACCGCTTCTACGAGCATCTATCGCCTTATATTGCAGGGCGTGGAACAGCTCGTGCAAGAGGGTGTTAATGCCCTCGCCAAGATTATCCTTAGCCTTGGGTTCAAGGTAACGCTTACTCATTCTAATGGTAGCACCACCGTCACAGCACTGACCGAGAAGTGTACCTGTAACCGGGATATCGAATACCAAAGTGCCGGCATCCACTCTCATAAGCTCTGCGACCGCGCGATATGCGACCTCCCAGCGCTCGGTGAGTATTCTCTTTGCGTCCTCGGGCGGTAGGTTGATGATGTTGAGCGAGTCACCGCCGTTCATAGCATATTCAGCCGCCCACGCACACTTAACACGCACAGGCGCGCCGTCATAGTTGAGTATACGCTCAACCTTAGCGAATATCTCATCATTTCCTGCCAGACCGTCATATAGGTCGCGACGGATCTTGTACTGAGGATGGAAAATCGGGTCGTTAGGATCGACCACAGGCTCATTTTTCTTCTTAGTCTTGTGAGTATATCTCCAGTCGAGGAAGTCGTATGTACAGCTGCCACCAAAGGCATCTATAAATGCATCAAGCTGTGGCTTACCCTCCTCACGCGCCTTAGCAACACGCTCTCTTAACTCATCCTCGCTATTACAATAGAAGATAGCCTCGGTAAGTCCCTGCCAACCAAGGAATAGACCGTCCTTAGCCAAAACCTCGTGGGTTATTTCGCTCTCGTTAATCGGGAACTTTGTACGCAGGGCGGATATGGTCTTCTCACGGCTGGCAAGCGGTGCAAAGTCGAACGGTATCGACTTTAAGTAGGTCTGTATCGAGCCTGCATCCTTGTACTTCTCGCCGATAAAGTTCCTATATCTCGTTTCAATACCATATATAATATTTGTCGAAAGAATTAACTGCTGAACATCCTTACCGTTCTGTCTGATATTCCTTAGGTAATAGAAGAATGTTTCCTCAAGGTTGCTATTTCCTGCCATCGCATCTACATTCTTATAGACGATAAGCTCCTTTGCCGTATTAGCCTTAGCCGCTAGGTTAGCAATAAGGTTAGATACATCAGAGGGGAATGAGGCAACAAGATATGCCATATCTACTACACGAATAGGAAGCCCGGACTTCGCCGCATAGCACTCCGACATATAATCCAGCTCCTTTTGGAACGGGCCGTATATAAGAAGCAGGTTATCCTGGTGCTTATTTTTACTGTCTATAACCGTGGTGTTGTATAGCGCACCTTCTCTTAGCGGTGCCGCACTCCTTAGAGGAAGAACGGTATCGAAGTTTGCGGCGGGGGGTGGGGGTGGTGCCTCGTTATCCTTTGCTCGCGCGGCAAGCTCCTTAAGAACAATGATCAGCTTCTCCTGATCCGCGGGCGGAACCTTGTCTATCAATTTTCTTATTAGAAGGGCTGTCGGCTTTACAATCTCCATCTTGTAGCCGGAGTCGACGCACTTTTTCAGCATCGCCTTGACCATAGCATAGTCTTCTGCAATATCTACGCCATCGTCTTTCCACTCAAAATCGTTGCTACTCATTATATCTGCCTTTCATTTTAGTCAAAAATGATTATTGATAAATTATATGTAAAACGGTTTCCCGTAATTATTTTCGAAGTTAGGGGGTACATAGTACCATAAAAGGATTTCTGCCAGGTGACAAGTGCTCGCCCGAGGCGGGGGCTATTGCCCCCGCACTCGGGATATAACACTCTAGTTTTTAGGTTGGTTTATTACTGGAATGCGCGCATAAGGTCGTCAAGATTTACCTTTGGGGCAGCCTCAGGCTCTGTGTTCACCTTAGGTGCAGTGCCGGGAGTAGCCGCAGGCGCACCAAACGCCTTTGCAAGCTGCTCTCTCTGCTCGGGAGTGAGCTCTCTCTTCTCAGCCTCTTTCTGAGCAGGCTGCTTATCAAGCTCGTCAAGCTGCTTCTCCATAGCAAGGATCTCTGCAATCGCAGGATCTGCCTCAAGACCCTGGTGAGTACGAACTGCGCTGTACTCTGTAATAACGGTCTTAAGAAGGCCTCTTATGTTGATAAGAGTGGTTCTGTCGCCCTTCATAGAAGCGTCGATATATCTCTGGAAGAGCTCGTTCATATCGTACACTTCCTGGTCTGCCATAATCTTAGCACGAGTCTTGTAGCTTACAAGCGACTTGCCGCTGAATACAGCGTAGGTCTTCTCGAACATCGAGATAATGGTAGCATAGGGGTTCTTGCTGGCAGATGGACGGTTTTCCTCTCTCCATCTCTTCATAGCCTCGCGATAGTTCTCCATCGCGCCGCTCTTGTAGCTCTCCTTGTCCGCGGTCATCTCATCAAGCATCTCCTTGATAGAAAGAGCGGTTTCGATCTCGCCTGCTGCCATAGCCGCAGCACCCTGCTCCTTCAGCTGTGCGATATTACTGTCGAATGCGAGGCAGTTGGGGTCGGTAGCGAAGTTGGGGAGGGTGGGCATGGGTGTCTTCTGCACGGTAAGCTCGGGAGCGAATATGCTCTTAACCTTAGCGAAGGTCTCGTTGGCGATACCAAGCTGCTGAATCATATAGATAGCACAACCAAGCTCGTCAACCTCCTCGTTCTTAAGCGCATCGGGGGTAACGGCGGTGAAGGGCACAATAACATCCTTCTTCGGGTTGAGCTTTCTACCAGCGCTCTTTGCGCCTGCAACTCTTGTCATCTGCTCATCCAGTGCCTCGAGAGTCATCTCCATCTTGATGTTGGTAGCGAAGCCTGCGACATCCTCTCTTACACTGCTTATGCTGTCTCTAACTGCGGAAACAAGCTCGTAGTTCTCCTGGGTATCAGCAATATAGCCTGCACCGAGCTGTCTTTGGTAGCCCTCCATCTTTTCATAGATCTCGGTAGCTCTGGCTCTTATATCGGTTGTATCTTCATCAACAAGATGACGCGAATACTTGCCGAGAGACTCAATATTCTTCTTGGTCTGCTCAAGGAGCGCAAGAAGCTGTGTTTTAAGCTGTGATTCGTTCAATTCTGTGGTCCACCTTTCATTTTTTGTTTCTATCCATGCGTCGGACATTGTTTTTATTCTATTAAGAAGTGCTGTGCGGTTATCATGGCTAAGAGTGCGCGTTCTGATTCCCTCCTCAAGGTCCTCAAGGATGGTGTTAAATGCCGAGGCAAAGCCGGCAAAATCTTCCTCATTCTTAATTCTCGCCTTGAAGAACTCCTCACCGCTAAGAGCGAAGAAGAGTCTAATTCCCGTCTTACGGCTATCAAATCTGGCAAGCTGAGTGGTGAGAAGATTTTTTATATCTCCGCCCTTATCCAGCATCATAATCGCGTTCATCTTATCCTTGATAGCGATAAGAAGCCTATCATTATCTGCCTTAGCCTTTGCAAGTTGTCCTCTAATTTCTTCGAGTGCCATAATACCTCCTTAGAGCAACTGCGCGAGCTGGTCGGTGGTGTCGCTATAAACGGGGAGATCGGTCTGACCCGAGACGGGTGTCACGGTAGCCTGAACCTCAGGCATCTCGCTCGCCCACTTTTTAGCAAGCTTAACAGCATCCTCAAGAGGAGCGTTAACAAGCTCCTTGTTGATAATAGAGCCATCTTCAACCGCGTCAAGCATACTTCCTGTTGCCCACTCGTCGATAGCATCTATTATGAGAAGAGCCGTCTTGTACGCCTCTGCCGATGTGATGGAAACGGCGAGGTCAACCTGCTTTTTAAGCGACTCGAATAGCTTAACAGCCTTTGTAGCCACCTCTACAAGGTCGGGGTATGCGTACATTCCGTCCTTGTCCGAGAGCGACTTGGCGAAGCCGAGACCGGCATTGATATATGTAATCAACGCCTCGCGCACGCCCTGTATCTCGGTCTTTACCTCGGATAGACCGCGCTTCACGCTATCAAGCTCACGACGCAGTTTCTTGCCGACACCACTCTCCTGCGGGATACGCTTATCCCACAGGCGACGGCGAACCTCAACAGCACTCTTTATGAGCGAGATAACCTTGGGAGAGAAGCCGAAGTTAAGGCCGATCTCAACAAGCTTATCAATGATTTCCTCATCGTTCATCTCTTTCATAAGCACAGCACCGTAATCAAACACGCCTGAGGTATTGTACTTATCCTCGTCGTACTTGAAGTTGAAAAGCGGTGTCTTAGTTTTAAGAAGTACTTTTACATTAGGCCTCATTATTCCACGCCTCCTCGAGGTATGCCGCAAGCGCGGTAATGGGCTTAGACTTATTACGCTTTGCAGCGAAGAAGATATCCTCGGGGTAGAACACGTGCTCTACTAGGCGCTCCTCAGCACGCATCAGGGAGTTAATACCCTCTGCCGTACTGGATACAAGCGCGCGACGAATGTCACCGCTCTTACCCTCGGAGAGTCTACCCTTGATGATGGAGAAGGTCTTTTCGAGCTTCGGCTGAGTATTCACGAAGAAGAGGTAAACATCCTCACTCTCGGCATCAAGGAAGTCATCCTTTATACCAACTGCGTCCATACGGTAGAATATCGCTGCCTCCTCAAGCTCCTCGGGAGCTGCGGCGTAGAATATCTCGACATTCTTACCGCGTCTTACAAAGGACTTGAAGAAGGACTTTGTACCCTCGCCCTCTTCGTACAGAGTAATGAACTCCGAGCGAGGCATAATGAAGTAACCGAACAGGGGTGCGTGGTCGCCATTCTTGATAGCAGAGTTAAGAGTACGCTGTATCATATCGCGACGGCTGGATGAGCCGGATGCACCGGTCTTCTTAGCACTGAAGCCTGTAACAAGGTCAAGCTCCTGCATTCTCCTGATGTTATCAACAAGCGAATAGGGTCTACGGCTACCGCGCTTGATATTCTCAAACTCCGAGGGAGCACCGGCGAGCATTCTAAGAAGATACTGCGCCGCCTGCTTACGAACCTCCAGAAGCTTAGGACAAGCACCCTTGGTGTAGCCACCGATCTCCGTGACATTGTCGGGAGCAACAATGCTGGCGGTGGTTGTAACGCATACATTATTATAATAATGAAAGGCCATCTTGTAACGGTCGAGGTCGCTACCACGCCCCATATAGCCTACCTCCCAGAAGTAGCCGAGCATAAGAGTTGCGCCCGGATGGCCGAGACGGCTCGCCTCAAGGAATGCCGAGAGTGCGCCGGCAAGAAGCTTCTCACGAAGTCTTACCTCAGCGGCGGACAGCTCGCCGCTCTCTACATAGTTGCCGTCAGCATCCTTGGCATAAGCACGGGAGAGATACTCACCGAAGTACATCTCTGCAAGTCTTGTGAGATTATCATTGTAGCTTGTTACAGTGAACTCCTTCTTACCGATTTGCTTACCGCAATGGGGACAAATAAGCTGGCCGTCAAATATCTCGAGAGGTGAATCGAACTCTCTGCCGCAGCCGGCCTGCGTGCAACGCACGCGGCCAGCCGACTGATTGTTAGAAATTGAAATTGGTGTTGGCATCTTATTTTTTCCTTCTTATCATATCAATTGTAGAGGTTTAATCCTCGATCTCGAAGTCGCGCACGCTTGTGGTGCCCGGTGTGAACTGGTAGTTGTTGTCCTTGATAACGACCTTAACTGTGTAGCTACCAGCCTCGGTGGGAAGACCGGAGAGCTTGGTTGTGCCCTCGTAGTACTCAATCGCGTAGGCAGATGAGGGAGCACCACTCGCTGTGGGGGTTGTGCCTGCCGCATCCCAGCTGAGCGAGATATTCGCCTTAGCGATTTCGTAGGTGTATGTTCCGGTTGTACCAGAGATCTGGTAGTTAGTGGTGTCGCTAAGTGTAGCCTTAACGGTGTGAGAACCTGCGTCCTTACCATTACCGATTGTGAGGCTAACAGATGCGCTAACACCACTTACAGATGCGCCGCTTGTGGTCTTAACCTGCGCCGTGGGCATCTGTACCGAGCCACTATATTTGAAGGATGCGCCCGACCATACTATCTTGACTGTCATCTTGCTTATGGTGTATTCCTTGTAGTTTACACCGCTGATGGTCATATTAGTGTTGTCGAGAGTTGCGATAGCCTTATAGCTGCCTGCATTGATACCCGCGCCACTCTCAAGTGCTACATGAGCACCTGCGAGAGCAGTAACATCCTTACCACCGCTTGTAGCGGTAATAGTAACTGTGGGTATCTGCGCCTGACCGTTGTAGGTGTAGGCGGTGGAGCTCCAGTTCACTTTTACGCTAAGAGCGGTGATAGTGTACTGGTAGGTCTCGCCGGATGTGATATTAAGGTTAGCGTTGTTGATGGTTGCCTTAACGGTGTGAGACCCAACGGTTGTGCCGTCACCCGAAGCAAGAGCCGCAGTTGCGCGAGCGATGCTTGTCGATACTGTCGCGCTTCCATTCTTGATGGTAGGTACAGGCATCTGCACACCACCGTTATATACGAATGTAGAGGGTGACCAGCTGATCGTTACATTGAGAGGCACGATCTCGAAGGATGTGGTCTTATTCTCTGCTATCACAAGGTTCGGGTTGCTAAGAGTTGCAGTTGCGGTGTATGTGCCTACATTGACAGCACCTGTTGCGTTAGCAGTAGCGGTTACTACAATCGCGCCGGGAAGCGTTCCGCCACCAAGATCCTTAACGCTAAGAGAGGGTATCTGCTTAGAGCCGGAGTAAGAGAAGGTCGTCTGACCCCAAAGAATTGTAACCTCGCGTGCGGTGATCTGGTAGGACTGTGTCTCACCGGAGGTGATGTTGTAGTTGTTGTTAAGCGTAGCGCGCGCGGTGTAGTTACCAACATTTGTGGTAGATGCATTATCGCTCGAGATGCTTACGGTAGGTGTTACGGATACGATGCTACCGTTGCTGTATACCGTGGGTGTAGGCTTTTGAGCAGAGCCGTTGTATACAAAGCTGTTGGTATTCCACTCGATCGTAACATCCATAGGATTGATCTTGAACTGTGCGGATGTTGTCGCACTGTTAAGCTCATAGTTAGCATTAGTGAAGTTCTGAATGCTTACGTTGTATGTGCTTGCGTTGGTCTTATTACCACCTATGATATAAGAATTAAGCGAGATTGTGCCATCCGCTGCAACACCCTCGAAGGATGCGGTAGGTGTATGAGCATTGCCATCATAAGTAGCTGTAAGACCTGCCCAAACGACATTGACAGTCTTCTTATTAACCGCGAATGTCTTGGTTGTGCCGGTAAGCGTGTAGTTCTTGTTGGTGTCGTTCGTGCCATCAAGAGCAGCAACAGCAGAGTAGCCTGTGCCGGCACCTGTGGGAGCTGCGCCAAGCGCGGAGTTGCCCTTCTTGTAGCTAACAACAACGCTGGGATATTCACCCGAAACAGCGTTATCAAGAGTAGCCTCCCACTCCCATGCATTGCCATCATAAATGAAGTCACGAACCGAGGTAAGCGCCCAGTTTACAGTAAGCTGACGCTTAGCGATGGTGTAGGTCTTGGTCGCGCCACTAACTACCTCGTAGTTGTTATCTATAAGCGCGATGGATGCGGTGTAGGTGTCAGCATCAACATTTGAGTTGCCCGAGTAGTTGAAGATGTCACCAACACTATGACCGGGTGCAGGATTATCAACTGTCGCGGTGACGGTGTGATAGTCGCCATCATATGTGAAGCTGGATGCGCCCCAAGTAAGTCTGATCGGACGCTTGTTAATTGTGTAGTTGTGTGTTTCTCCACTCTCTATAATGAAGTTGGAGTCGGAGGCAAGCGTTACCGATGCAACATAGTCGTCAGCATAAGTGTTAGTATTGCCGGAGTAGATAAGGTCTGAGGTCGCCTCGCTTATAAGTGCGGGTGCAAGACCTGTAAAGGTAGATACCGAAACCGTCTGCTCCTGTGCATTGTATGTAAGAGCGCTGGTGTTCCATACAAGCTTAATCTGGAGCTTGTTAATCGTGATGGGAAGAGAATTCTGTCCCTCGATAGTATAGTTAGCATTGATGGAATTAGCACTATCGAGCGCTGCTGCTACAAGGTAGCCGGTGCCTGCATTAACAGGTGCGTCGGATGCACTCGCAGTACCTGTGTATGTGTAGTTGAAAGAAACTACATCGCTGCCGGCAAGGTTATTTGCGGTAGCAGAATATACCCACGCTGTACCGTTGTAGGTAACATTTGCGGGGTGATTCCAGTTAAGCGTGATAGGACGCTTAGTAATGCTGAATGTTGTCGAATTTGTGGTGGTTGATGCCTCATAGTTACCCGAAACATCAATACCGACAGTAGCGGTATATCCGGTCTGTACGGTTGTACCCTCGCCGGTGGTTACGAAGTTGATAACGCCATCGTCACCAAGACCTGTCGCACTTGCTCTCGGGAACTGTGCAGTAGCATTGTAAACGAAGCTGTTCTTATCCCAGCTTACATCTATCGTGTAGGGTGCGATAGTGAACGGAGTAGTTCCGTTGCTCTTAACCGCGTAGTTGTCATCAGCGGAGCTCGCGATAGCAGTACCTGTACCGGCATTTCTTCTGGCACCCTGAATGTTAAGGCTGATAAGACCATCAGAGCCTACACCACCGGCAGTAGCCGTGGGCAGCTGATTCGATGCATTATAGGTGAAGGATGTGTTATCCCATACAACTGTAAGAGGTGCAGGAGTGATAGTAAACTCATTTTCCGCCTCATCGCTCGATAGCGAATATAGCTCTGCGCACTCACCCTTAAGCTGTGCTGTGAACTTGTATGCTACAACATTCTTTTTACCATCGACTAAAGCCGTTCTAACATCCTTGATCGGGAAGGATGTCTGTACAAACTCGATGATATCGCCATTGATAATACCATAGGTATCGTCGGTTGCCTCATCTGTGAGGGTGTTAGCAACGAAGGTCACGTTCTTAGTGAGCGAATCATAAACCTGACTTGTAGGAAGAGTCCAATCAAGCTTTAGAGTTCTCTTGCCTACATTAAGCTCAACAGTCCTAGTAGCTGTCGAGGTAAGAGAGGATATAGAGTCGTTGTGAGATGTTACGGTGAGAGTGTATGTACCCGACTGGCTGGGACGAACATTTGCAAGATCAAATGTCTTTTCTGTCGATACCAGAGAGTCGTTGTAGCGCCACTCGTATGAGATGTTGAAGCCCGCGTATGCGAGAGTAGACTCATTGTTGAAGGTTACATCCTGACCGTAAATGAGATTAGGACGGTTGGAATCATACTTGTTATGGTTCTTAATGTCGGTAATGGTCGGAGCCTTCATCGTCCAAACGGGAACGATGGTCATACCGTCAACAACAACATCCTCAATTGCATCAAAGTGAGCACCGGACGCAGAGTTAACATACCAATCAATATCGAAGCCGGAACGGCTCTCATAGGTATCAAACCATTCGGTAGCCTCGGAGAGAGTGAGTACATTGTCAACCGCTGTGCCCTCGTACTCATAGAACTTGAAGGCATCAGGCTCAGCGTGAACGGTATCATTGTCCTCGGCAACGGCGATCTTGTAAAGATCCTCAAACTCAACCTTGTAGTTCGTCGCGCTTGCATTAACCTTGATATTGTCAAGCCCCTTGCCCTTTTCCACACCATTTATACCGCTGAAGATGCGTCTGCCTATATTAGCGTAGGACCAGTGGTTAGCGTCATAATTCTCGTCCTCAAGAGCGTGAGCAATGTAGCCGATCTCCTTAAGGAAGTCGAGGCCGATTGTATCGCCTGCGTCACCTATCCAAACAGGGATAACCTCTCCCTTTACGGCAATAAGGTCATCAAGGTCATAGGTGAATGTAACATACACCTTACCGTCCTCAAGGTCTGCGGGTACAATCGCGTTCGCGATATGAATGCTCACCTCGGACTCGGTGGACACAGCCTCATCGAAGAAGCCCTGACGGATATTCTCAAAGTTCTTAGCGTAGATTGTACGCTCGCCACCCGACCAGAGCAGATGCTTATTCTCAAGGTCTTCATACTTGAGGTCGGCTCTGATGTAGATGTTTCTTATAAACTCGGTCTCGAAGATAGAGCAATCAACGCCCGTAACAGGCTTATCATTGAAGGTCTCGGGAACCGATACTGTATCGCCACGGCCGGAGAGCACGCCAACTACCTTGTAGCCGTCGGTCTCGCTATCGTAGGTGTACTGAAGGGGTCTATGCACGCCAACTGCGCCCTGACCAAACCAACCGCTATAGAATACTGTGTAGCTGTAAACGCAGGTTGCCACAACGAGCAGAAGCGCCGTCACAGTAGAGATATTTCTAATCACCGCGGGCTTCTTACCAACCTTAGCCGCGTTCATATAGCCGAGAGCTACCGCAACCGCTGCGAAGAGGTGCAGGCTAAGGAAGAAGTAAATAGCGAAGTGGGTGAAGAGGTGTGTTCCGTTAGAGCCGCCGTCGGTTAGAACGGTAACAACCGTCAAGGCAACCGTAAGAATGAGGTAGGCCGTCGGGAAAGGAATGGAATAACGGAAACGATAGTTAGAAAATAGTGTTAACACTATGAACACTGCATCGCATACGAGAAGAAGTATCGGGAATAGGAAGTAGATGAAATCATATCCACCGATAGACAACGATACGATAACAGCGATGCTGGAGATAAGAATAGCCAGAGTGCTGATGATGATCGGCAGCTTAGGGCTTTCTATTCTCTTCTCTGTTATTGAAGAATTGTGTTTTGTTGCCATATTGCAATTTTCTCCGTTTTTACATCATAATACTCTTAAGGCTGGAAGTCGAGCTTGAGTGCCGATGGCATCTGACCCGAATTCTCCGCCGCTAGCTTGTCGAACTTGTATATCTTCTTACCGATTACGAGGAGTATGACACCATCATCCTCAAAGGCGTACTTCTTAGCCGCATTCATACGAGCGGTAAGCGGTACAACCTGAGCATACCTGTTGTAGCAATCCACAGCAGGCTTCAGCTCCTCCTTGGTCATCTCGTGCTCTCCGAGTACCTCGGTAGCTCTACGGCAGAGGCTGCAATAGGTCGCCTTCTTATCCGTGATACCGAAGCTTCTGCCACAGAGCTGACAGGTGGCGGTCTCTGCCGCCGGCACCATCATACGGCTGGATATCGAGAAGCGAGCGGTAGCGGTAAGCATAGGCTCATCTGTGCCGGGTATATGAGATACAACCTCGGGTCTGTGACAATCAGCACAGTAATCCCTCTCCTTACCGGTGATGGGAGATACTGCGGAGAAGATCTGACCGCCGCAACGGTAGCATACACAGCTCTCGCCAAGACCGATTCTGTGGCAGGATACCTTGATAAGGTGCTCGTTATGCACGCCGAAGTCATCAACGGCATCGATCTCCTCATCGGTAAGGCCGAGCGTCTCCTCATCCTCAAAGTCACGGAATGTTATCTGAGTGAAGGGGTTTTTCGGATCCTGGAACATTGCAAGAGAGTTGTTTGTTACGATGTCGGACGCCTCGGAGCAGCCGAGACATCTAAGGGAGATGCTGTTATTAAGTCCGAATATAGCACGGAGCTTAGGTGCTCCACCGATCTTGCAATCGAATGCCTTGACACGCCACACAATATGGGATATGCCGAGGACCTTCATCTCGCTGCACTGAAGATCGCTTGTGGTGTGGGCAGTAAGCTTAAGCATCTGCTGTATAACCTCTTCGTCATCCTTGGCAATAAGCAGGAAGTCAACGAAGTTGTGTCTTGTACTAACGGTAAGGTTCTCAAGCGCATTAAGAGCGTTATCACGAATTGTGAGGAAGCGAGCGTTACTATCAGCACTGTGAAGATCAATATCCTCGCCGCCCTCCTCGCCTGTGAAGCCGGAGAATGCCTTATCAATGTTCTCTGCATCCCTTGTGTACATAGGAAGCAGTACGCGATCACCGTTCTCACGGGTCTTAGCCGCGAAGTAGATCTTACCAAGGATACGCTTAGACTCACCCGTACCGCCGCTAAGAGCAAGACGGAGCGAGAGCGCATATACGTCGAGAGCCTCAGCCTCGAGCACCTTGGTGTTGGTTACCTCCTCGAAGTCCTTACGAGGCATAGAGATGTCGAACAGGAACTTAACGAGGTTCTTTGTGATGAGATAAGCGTCATCGGAGGATATCTGCGCACCCTTCTGCTGCTTATACTCCATAATGGAATATCTCTTGTGGTACTGAGCCGCCACTTTCTCTATGAAGCGCATCCACTGTGCGTCAGCAGACTCGGCACTCGACTCACCTCTAAGACCGCGGAACCAGCTCGCACCACTCTCGGAGAAGCCTATCTCGTCATCTGTGCCATCATCGTCATCATCTACGAACTGTGCGTTAGGGATATAGGAAACATAGGTGTAGCTATTGTTGCCATCGCGAACTGTAAGACGCTCACCCCTATCTATCAGGTCAATATCTCCCTCAGCCTTGAAGTCACGGCCCGAGAACGCGGGACAGTCCTTAACAAGGCGGAATATACTGGAGAATTCCTTGACATAAGTATTACCGACTAAAATTTCCATAATTCAGTATTAGTCCTCCTCTATGAGATGGTCTGTTCTGAGGATGTCCTGTATATCAACAACCTTGTCAATCTCACCCTGGAAGGTATCGCAGAAGCTCCTACCCTGGTCGTGAGTGAACTCAAACAGACCGCGGATGTAGGACTCGAAGCTGCTGTTTCTTACAGGAGCGAGCCTATGACGGTTGCAAGACGGGCAATTAGCCTCCCAGTTGGTGTCGAAGGTGACTGCGTAGGGCTTAGGTCTACAAGTCGCGCTCTTACAGGTCGAGCAGCGGCGTATAGCCTCGGGACCCTCACCGAGCACACAGCCTCTAGCCTCACAGTCAGCCCTATACTTACATCTCTCACAAGCGAGAGCAAGCTCGGGTCTAACGCCTGAGGTCTGGTAAATCTCAAGAGCCTTGCACTTACCCTTCATATCGCCTCTTGTAAAGCGGTCACAGTGCGCAATAGCACATATCTTCAAGCAGTAGTATGTACGGTCGCCTGCCTTACCGTTGTTGCAGATGTAGCCCTCGCCACCGGAAAGACATCTATACATATCCTCGCTGGTCTTGCCGGCTCTGGTCATAATCGCCTTACATCTACCCGACGGGTCATCACACTTAACATTTCTTGTGGAGATCATAGACATTACGCCCTCGCCACATCTCGGGCAGGTGATAGTGCCACGGCTGACGAAGTCCTCTTTTGAGAGAAGCTCGATGTTGCCACAGCCCGCCTTAGGACAACGGACGCTGACCATGTTATCGTTGTTGCATCCTGCGAGAATCTCTGCATCACCCGTGTTACCGCTCATAAGGCCGATAAGGGTGAAGTACGCGAGGACATAACCCTCGAG
Source organism: Eubacteriales bacterium (assembly GCA_045655565.1). GTDB lineage: Bacteria > Bacillota > Clostridia > Oscillospirales > CAG-272 > UBA1740. The sequence continues at coordinate 21,939 of JAZOPN010000015.1, forward strand.
GTCGAACAGGTTAGCAATAGAGTAAATTGTGATATCGTGCTCCTGACCGATACGGAATACACGACCGATTCTCTGCTGCATATCAAGGGGGTTAGGAGTAACCTGGAAGTTAACAATAATGCTACCTGCCTGGAAGTTAGCACCCTCGGTAAGCTCACGCTCAACTGCAACGAGGATAGCGTCCTCCTGCTCACCGAAGAGCTTCTCCAGCTCCTCCTTGGTATGTACTCTCGTGTCAATGACACGCTTCTTATACCTGTTATCACCAATAAGCTTCTCGAATACAGCGCCCGAAACCTTCTTGTCGTCACCAAGCTCGTAGTCGAAGAAGATAACAACTCTCTCTTTCTTGTGCAGGTCGAGGATGTCACAGAGCTTACCGAACTTGAAGTCGAAGTCGGACATATTCTTGTCAAACACAGGCTCGAAGCTGTACTTAACATCACCGCCCGCGAGCGAGCTGCCCGCAACCTGCGACTCATAGAACGCGAGAGACTGGCTCCTCGGGAAGCGAATGCCGTACTCCTTGTCGCGCTCATCATAAGCGTGGTCACCATCCGAAAGGCCAAACGCCTTAAGGTAGTTTCTTATAACTCTCGAATATGCCGTCTCATAGCTGAAGCCCGCATTTGTTCTGCAGGTCTGCTCAATATACGATGGAAGCGAATGCTTAATCTCCTGACCGAGCGCGTCACGCACAGGCTTACCACCCTTAAGAGGTGTGATAGCATCCTTAGCAGTCATGAAGTCGATAAGCGAGGTGTCAATTCTAACACGAAGTCCCTCTCCGTCGGACACTCCCTCGATGTCGATTGTACGCGCACCGCCCGCCTCGGGAAGCTTCTTGTCGGTACGGAAGTACATAAGGTTAACCGCGTGCTTGTTGGACGCAGGCTCTGCAACATTGTTTTTCGGCTGACGGATCATAATAGAACGAAGAACTCCGTGGTGGTAGGACTCTGCCACCATCTTCTTTACTCTATCGCGGATCTCGTGGTCATCTCTTAGGAACTGGTCGATGTGCTGCTCCTTAAGTCCCTCATAGAAGAAGTCGAAGCCGGAAACCTTGTTCTTCTCAAGGTAAGCTGTGAACTTCTCACGGATGTCGGGGGCGAGAGCAACCTCGCTATTGAATTTGATTATATACTTCTTAGCCGAAGCGATGTCCTCGGGGGATAGCGACTTGGTCTCGGGAAGCGACGCGAAGAATTTGGTAAGCACCTCATCCTTTTCCTCTGTGCCGAGCGAGTCGAAGTCCTCCTTGTCATACTTGGCAATAATTTCCTCTTTATTGTCGGAGAAGTACATTCTGAACTGACGGCAGAACAGAGCGTCACCGCCGCGCACAACAGAGATTTTCTCCTTACGGACGAAGTCCATTATCGTGGTAGCACCACGGCATATGCTCCTTAGGTAGAAGTCGTGCTCTGCCTCGTATGCCGCCGAGCGCTTACCGCCCTCGCGGAAGTCCGCAGGATCTCCACCCTTACAGCGTATAAAGTACCAAAGACGGAACATATCAGCAAGGTTACCCTTGTGAGGTGTTGCCGAGAGGAGAAGACAATAGGACATTCCTGCCTTTGTCTTGGTCTTCATAAGCTCGGAGAGCAGACCCATGGCTCTTGCATACTCACCCTTATCCGAGTTGAGGTTATGCGCCTCGTCGACGATAACGACATCGAAGAGCTTGTTAGCAACAGAGTTTTCCTTCCACTGTACGAAGTCCTCCATTGTTACTATCATCGGGCGACGGGGACGAACATAGCCATCCTTACCCGTCTCGAAATCATCGGGGTTGAATGTCGTGCCAACCTTTTGAAGAACAACCGGCTCCTTATCGTCGGGGTTCACCTTAGTGCCGTTCCACTTACCTAGTCCGAAGAAGCGCTCCATCGTACGAACCCAAGCACCATAAACCTGGTTGGGGACGATGAACAGAACGGTGGATACAAGTCCGCGCACAGCAAGCTCGGAGAGAACTATACCTGCCTCAAAGGTCTTACCACTACCGACGACATCGGCAAGAAGACCGAAGCCGCGGAGCTTTCTTAGGAACTCAGCCGCCGAGCCTCTCTGGTGAGGCAGAACTGGCAGACCGTCATACTGGTCGTGTATAGGACGGTGCGGGATACCATAGGAGATCTTCTCACCTGTCGAGGTCTCAATCTCCTTCTCGAAATAATACTCGGGGTCTATCAGAAGCTCCGAGAACGGGTCGTGCCTGTCGAGGTCCTCTGCGAGTTTGTTCCACTCATAAACCTCGGAGGTGAACTGCTCATGACCCTCAAGTGTACTGCTGGCGTCACTACGAATGAACGCGTCGCTGTTAAACTTGATACTACTTAGTTTCTTAGCCATTTTATCCTCCAAATCCTTTAATCATTAGTGCTTACGACGGAAATCGGGTCAACCTTCTCGGTATATTCCATCGTGATCTCGCCTGCGTTTACTATCTTAGTGTCCTGTGGACGAGTGCTCCAGGTGCCGGTCTTCGGATCTTCATAGGTGATAGATACCATGAAGTCGTTACCCTGTGTCTCGATGATCATCTCTGCGACACCGCTCGGGTCAACCGATATACCCTGGCTGAAGAGGATCTTCCTCTGCACCATCTTCTCTATGTCGTGTGCCGTCCTACGCACGATAACTCTCCTACCCTTGTGGTAGAAGCCTATATCGCTGTTGATAACGGTACGCAGGTTGTAATATGCTCCTGCGCGGGAACGCTGCTCGGAATTCGGCTCACCGATAACCAGGCAGGCCGAGCCCTCGAACATTCCATATGCAGGTGCGCGGCTACCAGCCTCTGTTCCGCGTCTTTTCGAAATGTCAGACTCGGATGCGACGGTCGAGAATACCTCATCCTTAGGAATTCTGACACCTGCGTTTGAGTGCTTACCGAGTAGGTGCGAGTATGTGTTGTCGGTAAAGACAGAGCGCCTCTCGGGGTGAAGCACCGCGCCCTTGAATACAAAGGGAGAGAATACCTTGACCGTCGAGGATGTGCCGTCTGCGAGTGTAACCGGCTTCGATACCCATGTACCATAGGAGAGAGATAGAACCGTCTTGATGACCATATTCTTCGCCGCTACTATCGCGCCGCCGAATACCGCCGCGTAAACGCTACTCTCGTTCTCGGCTATCTTGAAGTGATCGGAAAACTCCGAGCCCTGCTCCGCGTCGAATGTAAGCACCTCAACCTCTCTGTCCTCGTACTCGAACGAGGCGCGGATATAATCCGCAAGACCATAGGTCTCGATAACACCGCCCGCGATAAGTATCTTGTGAACATCCGAGTTGATGTTGTTCATCGTCTCATCAACTATGTAGTCGGTTATAAGTCCTGCCGCTCCGTCATCATCGTCATTGATAATACCGATAGAGTCCTCGAGGTCGCGCCTAGTTAGATATCTCTGCACATAGCAGTCACGGCAGATTACGAGCGGTACGCCGTGCTCAAGGCACTTAGCGCCCGAGAATGTCGGCGTGCTGAGCAGATGCTTCGCCGCCTTGATATCCTTAAGGAGCTGATATTTCTTTGAGTCGAGGCATTCCTCATTCACATGACCGGGGTCACCCGCAGGGGGCGTCGCGAAGGTCTCTCTGTCGTGTATCTCGCCCTCAATATGCTGTCTTATCGACTCGTCTATCGTGATACCACCCAGTTCCTCGGGAGCCTGGTGACCGTCCGCACCGTCTATGAAAAGCTGTCCACCTTGGAACCACGCCTTAGCAACCGAGATATACTCCTCACCAATATCAAAGACGAGGAAGGACTCGCCGTCCTCAACCATACCCGCATTGTAGGCGTATATACCCAGCGACTTAACCGAGCTTAGCGACTTATATACCTTTGTGTTGAATGTATCATTAACAAGCCTTGTAAATTCGTCGATGTACTCCTTACCAACCTTTGATGGGTAGATTATAGAGTATGTAGTGTCGGCAAACTCAAAGCCAACCTCACCCTCGAGCTTCTTACGGTTTCTCTCGACTATTCCCTTAGCATACTCGAAGAACTTCTCGCACACCTTCTGCGGCGTCGTCGAGCCGACAAAGGTCTTCTCCGCCTCCTCGGCAAGAGCTAGATCCTCGAAATGCTTTCTCTCGGAGGGCAGGAAGAATTTCGGAAACACCTTCTTGTTGAAATAGTATTCCATATTCGACTGCCAGACATCGCGATCCCTGTTCATAGCCAAGAGTGACATAAGGCTCTTGATGTGGACAACCGTCGTGAAGTCATCCTCTCCCGAGGTCTCGACATCGTTACCGAATATCCATTTTCCGGTCTTCTTGCTAAGAAAGGCTATCGCGGGAATTCCTATCTGCATCATAAGCTGCTCGTCAGCGAATTTACCGTAGTGGTATTCGGACTTAATCTTAGTTGCAGACTTCTGAGCGAAGCCAAACGCAAGCTTCAGGGTGTCACTACCCAGGTCTATAACGACGTGAAGCGTGGTCGGTGTCATGTCCTGTGAAACTGATTTTGCCATTTCTGCTCCTTTGCTGTAAAATGAGTCTAACTTTATGTATTTCTCTTAGAAACTACGCTAAATCTATATCAAAATCACCAAGAAACATAGGTGATGGAAACAAAAAATTATCGCACCCACATAATATATAATATAAATAAGAGGATTCGCCCCCAATTATAACACAGCTTTTTCCTATTGTCAATATTATGGATGAAGTTTTCTCTAAAATGCGAACAAATTCTGCAAATAATACCAAAATATTATAATACATCGCATCAAGGCGCGGCGACCGCGCATAGGAGCACGCGCTACGTAAAGCATTACTTGTGGCAAAGTGAAGTTATCCCGACAGATAGCAAAGCCGTCTATGGAAAGGCAAACATCGTTCATCCCTACATTCGGCGCTGTAATATGACAATAGATGTTTACATATAATCGATGCCGACTTGCGGGTGATAAGCGCGAATAACTCGACACGGGTGGTATGCGACGGCACGTTAAGTTATAATCAAGCGAAGTCAAAACATCATTCGCAAAGTGAACATCATATCGCCTAACGGCAATGATTTATGTGGTAGGGGCGAAGATAAAGTATACGACTTTAGCGATATATTTGCTAACGCAAACGCGGGTAAATACCGTAGGGGAAGCTTACATAGAATATCTTAAAAGCAAAAACCGATCTTCCACTTTGGTGCAAGCTGGGTTTTTGTGGGTTGTATACCCTTTTATACTAGTAATGCAACGCTTCACGCATTTTTGGCGGTTTGGTCGCAATAGATGCAGCGGTCTCCGTCGAAGAGGCGCTTGATGCCACGCTCGGTGCGCGAGATGCAGTGTGGATTGCGGCACTTGAGGGCCGGGTTGGGCGCGCCGTTGGTGCGGCGGTCGTCGACACCCTTGGTGTCTAGGAGCATCAGGATGAGTGCCATCCTGATGTATCTGCCGTACTTCGCCTGGTCGAAGTAGTGTGCGCGGGGGTCATCGTCTACATCAACATTGATTTCCGTGACACGGGGTAGGGGGTGCATTATCGAGAGGGTGGGCTTCGCGTTAGCAAGCTTCGCCGCGCTTAGCTCATAGGTGTTCTTTAGCCTTTCGTATTCCTCGCGGTCTGCGAAGCGTTCCTCCTGGATGCGCGTCATATAGAGAATATCAAGCTCAGGGATTGCGCCCTCGAGGTCGGGGGTCTCTACATAAGGGCATTTGCCCTCGCCGAGGAAGTCCTCCTTGACATAGTCGGGGAGCTTCAGCTCCTTTGGGGATATGAGCACGAATTTAGTGCCCTCGTACCTAGCCATAGCCGATATTAGCGAGTGTACCGTTCTGCCATATTTGAGGTCGCCGACAAGACCGACGGTCAGGTTATCGAGCCTGCCACACTTCTCCTTAATGGTGAGAAGGTCGGTGAGCGTCTGTGTCGGGTGGAAATGTCCGCCATCGCCCGCGTTTATAACCGGGACATCAGATACGCCCGACGCCACAATAGGCGCGCCCTCCTTTGGGTGGCGCATCGCGATAATATCCGAGTATGCCGACACCATGCGCAGAGTATCAGCAACCGTCTCGCCCTTCGATACCGATGTCGAGGTTGCCTGCTCGAAGCCGAGCACACTACCGCCGAGCGACATCATAGCTGATGTGAAGCTTAGGCGCGTTCTCGTCGACGGCTCGAAGAAGAGGGTTGCGAGTATCTTGCCGCGACAGTGCTCCGCATACTTCTCGGGCGTGGCGATAATATCCTCTGCCACAGAGATTAGGCTGTCTATTTCCTCTTTTGTAAGGTCTAAAATATCTATTAGATTTCTCATACTTTGTCTCCTCGGTGAATTTTCGGGCTTGGCTTTTCTTGGGGCTGGCACAAACTCGATTTTCTGCCGGATAATATTACACGGGTGGGGGTATAGCTCGGTGAGGCGCATTTTAGGCGTCTCTTTTTTATTCTTTAGGATTACTTAATCCAGGACTCGTCAGAGGGGTTGTTTCTAAACTGGATAAGCCTTGCGACATCCTCAGGCTTAACATAACCGCACTCTGCGGCTACCTCTGCTATAACATCGAAGTTGGTAAGGCTGACATTCTTAACATTAGCAGCAGCAAGTCTCTCAAGACCCTTCTTCATACCGTAAGTGAAGATAGACACGATACCAAGCACCTCGGCACCGGCCTCACGAAGCACATTTACAACCTCGATAACCGAGCCACCGGTAGAGATAAGGTCCTCAACTACGACAACCTTCTGCCCGGGAAGGAGCTTACCCTCGATCTGGTTCTGTCTGCCGTGATCCTTGGCACCGGAGCGAACATAGCCCATAGGTAGATCAAGAAGATGTGCTGTTATAGCTGCGTGAGCAATACCTGCGGTGGATGTACCCATAAGCACCTCACACTCGGGATATTCTCTCTTTACGGTCTCGGCAAGTGCCGTCTCAACATCAAATCTTACCTTGGGCGCGGTAAGGGTGAGGCGGTTGTCGCAATAAATAGGGCTTTTTATACCCGACGCCCAGGTGAATGGGTCCTCGGGGCGGAAGAATACTGCCTGTATCTCGAGCAGGTCTTTTGCTATAAGCTTCTCTGTATTAGTCATTGTTATATACCTTTCTTTTAGGTAGATTTTCTGTTTTGGCAGGGCTTACCCCGCCTTTATTTGAGGCTACATAGCCTCTCACGGCTATTAGCCGATGAATTCCTGACAGCATCTCTCGTATGCCGCTACGGGGTCTGGGGCTGCGGTGATGGGTCTACCAACTACTATGTAGTCAGAGCCTATTCTCTTAGCCTCGGCAGGGGTCATAACCCTCTTCTGGTCACCGATATCACCATCGGCAAATCTTACACCCGGTGTAACTGTAACGAAGCCGCTACCGCATCTCTCATGAACAGCACCTGCCTCAAGGGGGGAGCACACAACGCCGTCAAGCCCGGCATCCTTCGCAACCGATGCATAGTGCATAACGACGTCTGCGATAGGTGCGTCGATGAGCAGGTCACGCTTCATAGTTTCCTCGTCGGTTGAGGTAAGCTGTGTTACCGCGATAAGCAGGGGGCGCGTGCCATCCTCACGGGTGAGACCCTCGATAGCCGCCTGCATCATTCTGCCTGTACCGGCGGCGTGTAGGTTAGTCATATCGACATCAAGCCTTGAGAGCACTGCCATAGACTTCTTAACCGTGTTAGGAATATCGTGAAGCTTGAGGTCAAGGAATATCTTGTGTCCGCGACGCTTAATCTCGCGCACGATGCTGGGGCCCTCGGCATAGTACAGCTCCATACCTATCTTTACGAAGGGCTTCTTACCTGTAAATTTATCCAAAAATGCAAATGTCTTTTCCGCGCTGTCGAAGTCACAGGCGATGATTACATCCTTTCCCATCAGTGGGCACCTCCTATTATTTCGCTTAGTGAGTTTATTCTGTATTTTTCCATTACTCTTGGTAGATCGAGTATGATATCTCGACACGCATAGGGGTTAACGAGGTTTTCTGCGCCAACCTCAACCGCGGTTGCACCTGCGAGCATAAACTCGATTACATCCTCTGCTGTGGCAACGCCGCCCATACCGACAATCGGGATTTTCACCGCCTCATACACCTGATATACCATTCTTACGGCAACAGGCTTGATTGCGGGGCCGGATAGTCCACCGGTCTTGTTCGCTAGAAGCGGTTTTCTCGCCCTTAGGTCTATTCTCATACCGAGAAGCGTGTTGATAAGGCTGATACCGTCGGCACCGCCAGCCTCACACGCCTTAGCGATGGCTGCTATATCGGTGACATTGGGCGATAGCTTGATTATAATCGGACGGTCAGTCACACGGCGCACCGCGCGAGTAACCTCCTCTGCAGCCTCGGGCGAGGTGCCGAAGCTCATACCGCCACCGTGGACATTCGGGCAGGAGATGTTAATCTCAAACCAGCCTATATCCTCTACCGCATCGAGGCGTCTTACCGTCTCTACATACTCGTCTATACCGAAGCCCGATACATTAGCCATAGTGGGCTTATTAAATACGCGGCGCAGTCTCGGAAGCTCCTCCGAGATAACCTTATCTACACCCGGGTTTTGCAAACCTACCGCGTTTAGCATACCCGCACTTACCTCTGCAATGCGTGGTGTCGGGTTGCCGAAACGGGGGTTGAGCGTCGTTCCCTTGAAGGAGAGCGAGCCTAAGATATTGATGTCATATAGCTCGGCGAACTCGTAGCCGAAGCCGAATGTACCACTCGCAGGTATGATGGGGTTATCCATCTCTACACCGCATAGCGTAACCTTAGTATTTACCATATTATCTCCTCCTTTACGAGGACGGGACCATCGCGACAGATGCGCTTCTTGCCGTATTTTGTTTCACAGGTACAGCCCATACACGCGCCAAAGCCACATCCCATACGCTCCTCGAAGCTGAACTGACCGCTCGTCTTAGACTTGTCATATACCGCTTTTAGCATTGGCTCGGGGCCACAGGTGTAGAAGTAGGTGTAGTCCACCTCATCCATAGCATTCGTGACAAAGCCGCGTATGCCCTCGCTACCGTCAACAGTGGTGACATACACCTTGACACCAAGTGCCTCAAACTCGTTCTTATAGAACACCTCGTCGGAAGAGCCGAAACCCATTATAACCGAGGGACGCTTTCCCTCTGCAATCAGCTTGCGGCAGAGGTAGTACATCGGTGGAACACCTGCGCCACCGCCGATAAGCAGGGGACAGTCACCCGACACCGAAAGGTCATATCCGTTGCCAAGCCCGGTGAGCGTGAGTAGCTCCTCACCGCCCCTCATCTCTGCCATTTTTTCTGTGCCGGCACCCACCACCTTATAGATAATGGTGAGGCGATCGCCCTCGACATTCGCAACCGAGATTGGCCGACGGAGGTAGAAGCCGTCAAGCTTAATATTCACGAACTGACCCGAAGATGTGATATCCGAGGTATCGCCCTCCATCACGCACTCATAGGTGTTCTTCGCAATTTTTCTGTTTGAAACGACCTTAAATGTAGTATCCTTCACTTGTGAAGTCCCCCTTCGATGTCTTAGGCGTCAATAGTTGAGATGGTGATAGTTATATCCTCGAGGACATCAAGAAGCACCCTAACCGTATCAAGAGAGGTGAACATCGTGGTGTTCGTCTCGACAGCGAGGCGTCTTATCTCATATCCGTCCTTCTGCTGGTCGGCAGAGTTGAGGTCGGAGGTGTTGATAACATAGGCAATATGCCCTGCGCGAATAGCCTCAGGAATATCGCTCGATCCCTCGCTAATCTTATTCTTGATACGGGTTCTAATGCCGTTTTCCTTTAGGAACATTGCCGTACCGCGAGTAGCTTCAATATTGAAGCCCAGGTTGTAGAAGCGGCGAATTAGAGGCAGTGCCTCATCCTTATCACGGTCTGCGATGGTGACAAGCACGGTGCCGTAGTTCTGCACCGCCATACCCGATGCCTGAAGCGCCTTGTAGAGAGCGCGGTCGAGGTCATCATCATAGCCAATAGCCTCACCCGTCGACTTCATCTCGGGGGACAGGTAGGCGTCAATGCCGTTAATCTTCTTGAACGAGAATACAGGCACCTTGCAATACCAACGCTTCTTCTCAGGTGGATATAGGTCGAAGATTCCAAGCTCCTTAAGCGACTTGCCGAGAATAACCTCGGTCGCGATATCCGCAAGGGAGTAGCCGGTAGCCTTAGAGAGGAATGGAACGGTACGCGAGGAACGGGGGTTAACCTCGATGATGTAAACATCGTCCTTATCATCGACTATAAACTGAATATTGAATAGTCCAACAATGCCAATCCCGAGGCCGAGAGCCTTGGAATAGGAGAGGATTTTGCCCTTTACCTTATCCGAGATCGAGTAGGAGGGGTATACGCTGATAGAGTCACCCGAGTGTACGCCTGTACGCTCAACAAGCTCCATAATACCCGCTACAAACACATCTCTGCCGTCGCAGATAGCGTCAACCTCTACCTCCTTACCCTGGATATAGTGGTCAACAAGCACAGGCTTGTCCTCATCAATCTCAACCGCTGTTCTCAGGTAATGACGGAGCTGCTCCTCGTTTCCGACCAGCTGCATTGCCCTACCGCCAAGCACAAAGCTCGGACGAACGAGCACAGGATAGCCGATCTCACCGGCAACCCTGACACCGTCCTCAATCTTGGTTACCGCCTGTCCCTTAGGCTGTGGGATGTTAAGCGCCTCAAGAATCTTCTCGAATGTGTCGCGGTTCTCTGCCCTATCAATTGCCTCGCAATCTGTACCGATTATCTTAACACCGCGCTCGTGCAGTGGTGCTGCGAGGTTGATAGCAGTCTGTCCACCGAGAGATGCGATAACGCCATCCGGCTTCTCAAACTCAATAACGCTCATTACATCCTCGACCGTAAGCGGCTCAAAGTAGAGCTTGTCTGCCGTGGTATAGTCGGTAGACACCGTCTCGGGGTTATTGTTTATGATTATTGCCTCATAGCCACAGTTGCGTATGGTGTTCACTGCGTGTACTGTGGAGTAGTCGAACTCGACACCCTGCCCGATACGGATGGGGCCTGCACCGAGAACGAGAACCTTTTTTCTGTCGGTCAGTCTAGACTGACACTCGCCCGTGTAGGATGAATAGAAGTAAGGAATATATGCGCCAACGTGCGCGGTATCGACCATACGGAACGAGGGGACGATACCCGCTTTCTTTCTAATACCCGCAACATCAATCTCGCGCTTACCCCAGAGCTTAGCGATATATCTATCCGAGAAGCCCATCTCCTTAGCTATGCGAAGCACATCGACATTGCCGACAGCCGATGAGAGTTTTTCTTCCATATCTATTATGTTCTTGAATGTCTCAAGGAAGAATGGAGTTATCATTGTAATTCTATGAAGCTCTGCTACCGAGTGACCTCGACGGAGCAATTCCGCAACAACAAATGCGTTGTCATCGTGGAACTCCTCAAGGTATGAGAGAAGCTCCTTGTCGGGCTTGTTCTCCCACTTCGGCATATAGAGGTGATAAACACCTGTCTCGAGTGAGCGCACAGACTTCAGTATACACTCCTCAAGGTTAGAGCCGATACCCATACACTCACCGGTAGCCTTCATCTGCGTACCGAGCTTGTTGGGTACAGAGGTGAACTTGTCGAACGGAAATCTCGGGAACTTTGCAACAATATAATCAAGCACAGGCTCGCGAAGCGCGGTATCTCCCGCGAGGGGTATCTCATCAAGAGACATACCGACAGCAATCTTGGCGGTTACTCTCGCGATCGGGTAGCCACTTGCCTTAGATGCAAGCGCCGAGGATCGCGATACTCTCGGGTTTACCTCTATGAGGTAATACTCGCTGGATGTGGGGTTAAGGGCAAACTGAACATTGCATCCACCCTCTATCTTTAGTTCTCTAATAAGCTTAATTGCGCTCTCGTTGAGCATACGCAGGTCGTGCTCGTTAAGCGTCATGATGGGCGCGACAACCATACTGTCACCGGTATGCACGCCAACGGGGTCAATATTCTCCATGCCGCATATGGTGATAGCATTATCCTGTCCGTCACGCATAACCTCAAACTCGATTTCCTTATATCCACGCACGCTCTTCTCTACGAGAACCTGGTTAACGGGAGATGCCGCAAGCGCACCGACAGCAAGCTCGCGAAGCTCCTCCTCGCTATAAGCGAAGCCACCGCCGGTACCGCCGAGGGTGAACGCAGGGCGAAGCACTACGGGGTAGCCAATCCTTGCCGCTACCTCAACCGCCTCATCAAGCGTGTTAGCAATATCCGAGGGGATAACAGGCTCGCCTATCGACTCGCACAGCTCCTTAAACAGTTCTCTGTCCTCTGCCCTCTCGATGCTCTCCGAGGACGTGCCGAGAAGCTCAACGCCACTCTCGCGGAGAATTCCCTTTTTCTCAAGGAGCATAGCCATATTAAGGCCTGTCTGTCCGCCAATACCGGGGAGAATAGCATCAGGTCTCTCGTATCTGATAATCTTGGCGATGTACTCCAGCGTAAGCGGCTCCATATACACCTTGTCCGCGATGGTTGTGTCGGTCATAATCGTCGCAGGATTAGAGTTGACGAGTATAACCTCGTACCCCTCCTCCTTGAGAGCAAGGCAGGCCTGTGTGCCTGCATAATCGAACTCTGCCGCCTGACCTATAACAATAGGTCCGGAGCCGATGATCATAATCCTCTTTAGGTCTGTTCTTTTTGCCATTTTTATATCCTCCAGAAACTTTTTAACTTATTTAATTGTCCCAAACTCGGGATCAAGATAGACAACCTCGCCCTCGTAAACCGTAGCAAGGCATCTGCCATACACCTTCTTACCAAGGAATGGTGTTGCCTTACCGCGCGACAGGAACTCCTCGGGGTCTATCTCATACTCGCGCCCGAGGTCAAATATTGTGAAGCCGACATCGCTCTTTATCGAGAAACGCTCCCTCGGTCTTGTCGATAGAAGCTCGACAAGTCGCTCGAGCGTGATGACACCGGGCAGAACAAGGTCGGTATATAGCACCGCAAACGCCGTCTCAATACCTACAACACCCATAGCACTACCGGCAAGTCCGCGCGACTTTTCCTCGGCGGAATGCGGTGCGTGGTCGGTGGCTACCGCATCGATTGTACCGTCAAGTATGCCCTCAATCAGTGCCAGCCTGTCCGCCTCACTCCTTATCGGCGGATTCATTTTGAACCTACCGTCCTCCATAAGCATACTGTCATTCATAGTGAGATAGTGCGGACCTGTCTCACAGGTGATATTGACGCCATCTGCCTTTGCGCGCCTTATTATATCGACGCTCTCCTTGGTGGAGATGTGGCAAACGTGGTAGGCGACGCCTGTTTCCTTAACAAGCTCAATATCCCTCGCAATAGGGCCCCATTCGCTCTCGGAGCATATACCCCTGTGTCCGTTTGCTCTCGCATATTCGCCATCGTGGATGTAACCACCGCGAAGAAGCGAGTTATCCTCGCAGTGCGCGACTATCATTTTGCCGAGTGCCTTAGCACGGAGCATTGCCTCTTTCATCATATCGGGGGACTGCACACCTCGCCCATCATCCGAGAATGCTATGACATCGGGAGCCATATCCGCCATATCCGATAGAGTCTCGCCGGCCTCGCCCATAGTGATTGTGCCATAGGGGTAGACCGCAATAACAGCATCACGCCTGATGATATCCAGCTGCGCATCGAGATGCTCGCGCGTGTCGGGCGTTGGACAAAGGTTAGGCATAGCGCAGACAGCGGTATATCCGCCCCTAGCCGACGCTGCGGTGCCCGACGCTATGGTCTCCTTATAAGAAAAACCCGGCTCTCTGAGATGAACATGTACATCACAGAAACCGGGGAAAATAGCAATATTATCAAATACAGGACAATTAACAGAAGATGCCTCACCCGAGAAAACAGAAAGGGTAGCCCCGTCAAGAAGCATATCTAAAACCTGGAGGGAGCCATCAATATACACCTTCGCAGACTTAAATAGCGCTCTCATACTTTTCCTCCCTCTTGTGCGTTCACACGATTTTTCTATTTATTATAGCATACGCTACGCGTGATTGTCAAGATATTTTAGCAAAAGATTTGTGCTAAATAAAGTCAGAGCACCATGATGAAAACCTCCGTTCGCAGACGGTGCGAAAAAAAGCAAAAAAATTCTTAAAAAAGGGTATACAAACGAAAAAATATGTGCTACAATATATGCGTTAAAATTTCTATACGGAGGATGCTATGAAGAAGATTTACACAGGCAAAACCAAGGATGTATACGAGCTTGATGGGGGCAATGTGTGCCTCAAGTTTAAGGATGACTGCACCGGCAAGGATGGAAAGTTCGATCCCGGCGAAAACGCTGTCGGTCTCACCATTGAGGGCATTGGCAGAGCAAATCTTGAGACCTCGGTTTATTATTTCGAGCTACTTAAGGCGGCAGGCGTCAAGACGCATTATGTCAGCGCAAACCTTGATGAGGCAACGATGGAGGTTCTTCCCGGCAAGGTGTTCGGTCACGGTCTTGAGGTAATATGCAGACTTGTTGCTACCGGTAGTTTCATTCGCAGATACGGTGAGTACATAGAAGACGGCACACCGCTCGAGGGCGGATATGTCGAGTGCACCTTCAAGAATGACGAGAAGGGTGATCCGCTTGTAACCAAGGAGGGACTTGTAGCCCTCGGCGTTATGTCGGGCGAGATGTTTGAAAGCATGAAGGAGCAGACACTCAAGATTACAAAGGTTGTCGCAGACGACCTCAAATCCATAGGACTTGACTTATGGGATATCAAGTTTGAGTTCGGCTATAATAATGGCGAGGTTATACTCATTGACGAGGTTGCATCGGGCAATATGCGCGTTTACCGCGACGGGAAGATTGTCGACCCCGTTGAGCTTACCAAGCTTATTCTTAATAGATAATTTTGAGGGGTGGCATAGCTGCCCCTTTTCTTTTTCCTTGCAATTTTCCTAACCTTATGTTAGAATATAATAAAATTTTCCTAACCCTGTGTTAGAATATAATAAAGAAAAATCCAGGAGAGGCTATGTATAGAACCCTAAGCAGATATCTGAAGGAAAAGTATCAGGGAAAAATCAAGAAAATATGCATAGACGGCGGCTTCACCTGCCCTAACCGTGACGGTCGCTGCGGCATCGGCGGTTGCACCTATTGTGGCGAGCGTGGCGCGGGTGAGCATATCGACAGCACAAGGAGCATTCGCGAGCAGGTATTGACGGCACTTGAGAACACAAATGCCAACGGCTATATAGCATATTTTCAGAGCTTCACTAACACATATGCCAGTGTTGCCACTCTTCGCGAAAGATATAACGCGGCACTGATTGACGACAGGATTAAGGTGCTCGCGATAGGCACACGCCCGGATTGTATAGATGAGAACATATGCGCTCTCATTAGAGAATACAAGGATCGCCTTGACCTATGGGTAGAGCTGGGACTGCAAACAGCAAATGATAATATAGCCGAGAGGATAAACCGAGGCTATAAGAGCGAGATGTATCTCAAGGCGGCAGAGCTTCTAACAAAATACGGCATTCCCTTTGTCACCCATATGATGATAGGACTACCCGGTGAATGTGAAAAAGATGTCGACGCAACCGTCGATATGATAAATAAAGCAGGCTCTTGGGGTGTAAAAATACACTCTGTATATGTTATGAGAGGCACTGCGCTCGAGGCAGAATATCGCGAAAAACTCTACACGCCCCCCACCAGAGAGGAATATATACACCTCGCCGCTCGCTCACTCGCAAGGCTTAACCCCGATATAGTGGTACACCGCATAACCGGTGACTGCCCAAGAGGACTTCTTGTCGCACCGGAGTGGAATACCGATAAGAATGCTATAATAAACGAGATTAGAGCAGCATATTTAGCCCTTATTTGACAACTATTATTTGCATTTTTTGAAAAAACCGCCCAGAGCACATGCCCTAGGCGGTTTAATTATTTTGTTGTGTTTTCGCCATTTAGAAGGTTATAAGACAAACCCCAATCGATGGCGTGTGTCAGCGCTTTCTGTTTAGCTGGCTTTTCACCGAAGGTCTGCCACCGTTCTATCTGTTCTGTATTCTAACCATCTTCTTATACTGCATCGGGGTATATCCGCTAATACGCTTAAATGTCTTAGAAAAGTAGTTCGGTGTATCGAATGCCAGGGCGTTCGCTATATCCGTGACCGACATCTCGGTTTCGCGAAGAAGCCTCTTCGCCTCCTTTATTTTCAGTGAGATGAAATATGCCATTATTGACTGCCCTGTCACCGCCTTAAATTGCCTAAATAGATAGGACTTTGTATAATTTAAGTGGTGGCAAATATCCTCGACGCGTACGCTGCCGTGGATATGCTCTGCTAGATATTCTATCACTTGGTTCGTTATATACTCATCAAAGCTTTCCTTTAGAATAAAGGACGGCCCCTCCTCACTCACCATATCCTTGCGCATTATCGCAATAAGTAGCAGCTCAAGCATATTCTTAATAGCCTGTGTACCACCAAGAGCTGGGTGCGAGAGCAGTGGCATACGCTTTGTACGATGGCTGGTATCACGCAAATCAAAGGTGATGCGACTCTCCTCGATAAGCATATAAATGTACTTCAAAAGATCCTTGCCGAGCGTCATCTTCTTATTTTCGAAGAAGTGCACCGCCTCCGACTTACAAACAAATGAAATGATGAAAATGCTCGCCCCCGCGTCCTCCGGTGTCATATGAGTGTGGTACTCATTCGGCTTATGGAAGATGACCTCCCCCTCTCTAAGGAGCACCCTCTCATCATCTCGCTCGCAGATAACCGTACTCTTATCGGCATACACCATCTCCCAAAAGTCGTGCGACTCGCCAACGCTTCTAAATCCACTCCTTAACTCAAAGTAGTGAATGGTGACAATTTTGCTGATTAGCAAAAGGTTTTCGATTTTGTATTTGTAATACTTTTTTCCTACGTTTCTTTTCATACTTCAATTATACATTAAAGGAGCAAAAATGTCAATAAGACCAGATGAAAATTGCGCGTGTACTAAATTACTCTTTTTGTGTATTATGGTGTCTTTAAGATTTCATCTTAATCTGTTAAAATAAAAGTAGAGATCAAGCCGTAAGGCATAAAAGGAGAGCACAATGAGAATTTTGGCAATAGGCACACATCCCGACGATGTAGAGCTTGCCTGCTCGGGAACGCTGGCAAAATGTGTTGCCAGAGGTGACACGGTTATCGTATGTCACGCATCGAGTGGCAACCTTGGCCACGTAATTATTCCGCCGGATGAGCTGACGGTAATTCGCGCGGGCGAGGCAAAGAAGGCCGGCGCTATGGCTGGCATCGAGGTAATCTGGGGCGGATTTGACGACCTGGAGATTTATGCCGACAACAAAGAGGCGCGCGACAAGATGGTGGATGTCATCAGGTATGCTAACCCCGACCTCATCATCACCCACGACCCCAACGACTATATGCCCGACCACACCGCGGTATCAAGACTCGTATTTGATGCAAGCTTCACAGCAACACTACCGAACTACCCCACCAAGGAAAAGACAGTAGCTAAGCTTGTGCCGATATATTATATGGACACACTCGCAGGTGTCGGCTTCAACCCCACCGAATATGTAGACATCAGCGAATTCATCGACCTAAAGATGCAGATGCTGGAGTGCCATCAAAGCCAGCTCGCCTGGATGCGTGAGCACGACGGAATAGACTTCGCAGATATGGTTAAGACCTGCTCGCGCTTCAGGGGATATCAGTGTGGCGCGGAGTACGCCGAGGGCTTTAGACCCTGCCAGGTGTACCTAAAGGGTACGACCGAGAGACTTCTTCCATAAGGAGGTAAATATGAGAAAAATTAAATGGTGTGTCATTGGTGCCGGTGGCATCGCTGACAGAAGAATGATACCCGCAATAGTGGGGGACGAGAAGAGCTTACTCGTCGCGGTTATGGATAAGTCGCCCGAGATGGCGAAGACTGTCGGGGAGAAGTATGCTGTCCCCTACTTTACCGACGAGGACGAAATGCTAAGGAGTGTCGAGTGTGACGCGGTATATATCGCCACCCCTGTATTCTGCCATAAGGAGCAGGCGCTTACCGCTCTCAAATATAAGAGAGCCGTATTTGTAGAGAAGCCCATCTCTATGACGAGTGCCGAAGCAAGAGAGCTTGTCGACGCATTCAAGGCGGCAAGAGTCCCCCTAGGTGTCGGATATATGATGAAGCATCACAACCTACACGAGCAGGCGCGAGAGCTCATCAAGGACGGTGGCATCGGCAAGGTGGTAAGCGTGAGAGCACAGTTCTCCTGCTGGTACCCCGATATACCCGGTGCTTGGCGTCAGACAAAGAAGCTTGGTGGCGGCGGCGCATTTATGGATCTGGGCGTTCATTGTGCCGAGCTTATCGAGTATGTCCTAGGTGAGAAAATCACCGAGGTTAAGGCAATGTGTGCGACACAGGCGTTTAGCTACGAGGTTGAGGACAACGCGATACTTCTCTTCAAGACCGAGGGTGGCATACTTGGTCACATTGATGTAAACTTTAATATCCCCGATATGGCGTCTGAGAGCAAATTTGAACTTTACGGCACCTCTGGCTACATAATCTGCCACGGCACACTCGGACAAACCGAGGGGGGCGAGATGAAGCACCTCTACTCACCGCAGGGCGACTATTCTGCTATGCAAAATCGCACCGCGGGCGAGGCGGTCACCTATCTTGGCGAGGGTGGTGACCTCTACCAAAAGCAGATTAACCGCTTTAGAGAAATGCTCGTGGCGGACACGCCCGACTACACCTTTGCCGATGTTGCGGTAGGCATTCAGGAGCTGGTCGAGAGGCTCTACGCCGACGCAGGCGTCTAAAACAAATTAAAAATTTCTAAAGGAGATTATATTATGAACTTCAATTCAACAGTAAAGGGCAGTATGCTCGAAGGCTTTTACCCCGCCGGCTGGGATTTTGACAAAATAGATGCGTGCATCGATGCTCCCGAGAAGATCCTCGAGCGTCGTTCGTTCTGGAACGAGGGCTTCGCCCCCCAAATGTGCGAGAGCCTCGGCGAGTTCGAGACCTATATGGGTCACGAGATTGCTATGCAAATTAAGCTTGCTAAGGATAGAGGAGAGAAGATAGCCTTCATCCTCCCCGTTGGCCCTATGGGTATGTATAAGTGGGTGGTTTACTTCCTAACCGAGTGGAAGGTTTCATGCGAGCACGTCTACACCTTCAATATGGACGAGTGGGCAGACAGCGAGGGCAACACCCTTGCATCCGACAACCCCGGCGCATTCCAGTATGCTATGGAGCAGGCTCTCTTCAACCCCCTCGGTGCTCTGACAGTGCCCAAGGAGCAGAGAAACTTCGCTACTAAGACCAATCTTCCCACCTACCCCGAAAAGATTGCCGCACTCAAGAGTGAGGGCGCAAAGCTCGTTCTCGTCTACGGTATCGGCAGAATGTGTCACATCGCATTCTGGGAGCCTCACTTCGCAGCTGATTATGCTACCGAGGAAGAGTGGCGCGCTGCTCCCTATCGTATCGCAGCTAAGATACATCCCCTCACCGTAGAGCAGAACGCCCTAACAAGCTTCAAGTCGCGCACTACCCTTGTTCCCTGTCGCGCGAACACCATCGGCCCCGGCATCATTCTTCAGGCTGATTATGCCATCGGTGGCGCAGACGGCACTCTCGGACGTGGTATGCAGTGGCAGGGTATGTCGCTCTGGATGACACTCCGTCACGGCCCCACACCCTGGATTACATCCTCCTACATCCCCACTCTTCCCGGCAGGCTGTTCTTCCTCTCCGAGCTTGCAGGTCCGCTGGTTGCAGAGTGTAACTGATTATGAGTGGTATAGCTATCGCGGGAAACATACTTGTTGACCGTATCAATGAAATTGAAAAGTACCCAGCATCGGGTGAGTTAACCAAGATTTTGTCGGTAAAGCTCGCCACGGGTGGTTGTGTACCCAATGTTGCAATAGACCTAAAGCGTCTTGCGCCTCACCTACCTGTGTATGCTATCGGCAGGGTAGGAGAGGACGGTGACGGCGAGTTTGCCACCTCAACACTTGAGGAATACGGTGTCGATGTTAGTGGCGTAAAATACTCACCCGACAAGACCAGCTTCACCGAGGTTATGAGCGAGGTGGGCGGACAGCGCACATTCTTCACCTACCCTGGTGCGAGTGCTGATTTCGGCATTCACGACTTCGACTTCGACGAGGCGGAATACGATATGCTCCACCTCGGATACTTCCTGTTGCTTGACCGTATAGACTCCGGCGAGGGCGAGGAAATACTTCGCGAGGCTAAAAGACGTGGCATCAAGACCTCGATAGACCTAGTCAGCGAAAATTCCGACAGGTATTCTCTCGTAATCCCCTGCTTAAAATATGTAGATAACCTTATCATCAACGAAATGGAGGCGGGTAAGCTCACAGGCATAAATCCTGCGCGAGAAAACCTTGTTAACATTGCAAATAAACTGCTCGATATGGGTGTAGGAGAGCGCGTTATTATCCACGAGAAGTCACTCGGTATCGTCGCCACACGCAAAGGCGTCACCATTCTCGGATCGTTCAAACTGCCCGAGGGCTTCATCAAGGGCACAACGGGTGCAGGCGATGCATTCTGCGCAGGTGCGCTGTTCGGTATATACGAGGGCAAGAGTGATGAGCAGATACTTGAGATTGCCACAATATCGGCAACAGGCGCGCTATCTCGTACAGATGCTATAAGCGGCATGCGTGAGCTTGATGAGCTAGCATTGACTATAAAAGAATTTGAAAGGGAAGAAATATGCTTGTAAATCTTAAGGAAATACTTGAGATAGCGGAGAAAAACGGAACCGCTATCGGTATGTTTAATGCAACCGGCCTTGATAGCCTTGATGCTGTTATATCAGCGGCAGAGGAGCTGGGTCAGCCTGTCATTATTGCACACGCGGAGGTGCACAATGTGTATAATGATATCTCGATTGTCGGTCCTGCTATGGTTGCGGCAGCAAGAGAGGCAAAGGTGCCTGTATGCGTACACCTCGACCACGGTGTATCCGTGGAGATGATATATCGCGCGCTTCGACTCGGCTTCACCTCGGTTATGATTGATGCATCGGCACTTCCCTATGAGGAAAACCTCGCGCTCACCAAGAGCATCACCGAAATAGCACACGCTATGGGCGTGTCGGTGGAGGCAGAGCTTGGCAGACTTGTCACAGGCGAGGCCGGCGGTCATGAGGAAGCTCCCACCGATATGAAGGCTGAGGACTTCTACACCGACGCTGAGGAGGCTAAGGAATTCTGCCGTATTACCGGAGTTGATGCGCTTGCTATCGCATTCGGCACATCGCACGGCTTCTACAAGGCAGAGCCTAAGCTCGACTTTGATGTTATCAAGAGGGTTAAGGAAGCAACCGGGCTTCCGCTTGTAATGCATGGCGGTAGCGGTGTAAGCGAGGAGGGCTTCCGTACCTCTATCGAGAGCGGTATTCGCAAGATAAACTACTACTCTTATATGTCCAAGGCAGGCTATATGGCAGCCAAGGCAGTCATAGAATCCGACAGCACAAGTTATCTTCACGATGTAGAGCTTGCGGCTAAGCGCGCTATGAAGGATGATGTAAAGAGGGCAATCTCCATTTTCTCAGGTCTATAATATCCGGTTGTGAGTAAAACTGCCTGCAAAAAGGAAAGCGGGGCGGAATACCCAGCCCCATGTTAAAAAGTTCCCCGTGTGCCTAATTCTTGGCTCACGGGGATTTTTATGCTAATCGCATTTGCTTTTAGCATTTTGGGGGTTATATCCTGTTTTGGGTATATCTTCCCCGAGATTATCATTTGCCTATACTGCGAGGGGAAGTAGCCCAAGCAACGCTTAAATGACCGGGAAAATAATTATAATCGGTAAATGCGACCGCTTTTTCTTATGAATATTTTTCCTGTGAGGTGTTAACAATAACTCTAAAAAGAAACGGAGGAAAGAAAATGAAGCATTATGTTTGCAAAAGTTGCGGGAATCTGGTAGCTATGATAAATGACACCGGTCGCAGGATTGGCTGTTGCTCGAAAAATATGGATGAGGTGAAGCCGAATGTGGTTGAGGCATCGCGCGAGAAACACACACCCTCGGTCAAGGAAGAGCCCGGACTTGTAACAGTCACGGTTGGCACAGGCGAAAACATCCACCCGATGACAGCAGAGCACGGTATAAACTGGGTATGCCTTGTCACAACAGATGGCACGCAGAGAAAAATGCTCATCCCCGGCACACGCCCCGAAGTGGTGTTCCATATCGGAAAGGGAGAACGCGTCATCAAGGCATTCGCATATTGCAACCTGCATGGTTTATGGATGTGGGAAGCAAACTAAAAAAGGCGGTTGCATTTAGGCGACATAACCGAATAAAATGGAGCGAGGATGCTTTTATAGGTATCTTCGCTCTAATTATTTACTATTCTACTTTTAATCATTTTCTAGATTGAAAACCTATGTTTTTCTCAGTTTTATATATTTTTTGCCGTTTCCTCTCTCGCCGTACTCTTCGTCGGTGGCAGCGACGGATTAAATAATCCCGATAACACAACATGATGTGTTATCGGGATTATTGTTTATATTTTTTCAATCAGGAGAGAAAGAGACTCTCCATCTCCGAGATAGATATCAGAGGCAGCTCTCAGCCTATCCTGACCGTAGTTATTCTTATCAAATACGCCTATGGTGAAGATGCCGAGCTTTTTGGCTGTTTCCATCGCGACATAGGAGTCCTCGACGACGCATACCTCGTCTTTGCTTAACCCAAGTTTTTCCATTGACAGGATGTATATATCGGGCTTGTCCTTGCCACATCCAATATCGTTGCAGGAGAGGATATAGTCAAAGTAGTCCTTTAACCCACAGGCCTCTGCCACTATCAATATATGCTTCATCTCGCTAGCGGAGGCTAGGCACATCGGCACTCCCTCCGCCTTTAGGTGGTCAAGCAATTCGCGCGCGCCCGATTTAAGCGTCACACAGTTTCTGTAAAAGTCATCGATTTCATCCATTGCAAATCCCATAAACTCGTCAAAGTCGACATCCAGCCCGTAATAGTCGATGAAGTAACGCATAGCCTCCGTATATATGCTTGTCCTCGCATATTTGTCTACCACCTCATCAGGATAAAACGACTCGTCACCCATATATTTTATTCCGACACTGCGCCACATTCTCTCCCAGAATGTAAGCGAATCTATCAGAGTGCCGTCCATATCGAAAATCACGCCCTTAAACCTCATATTTACCTCCATATTATCTAAGCTAAGTCCGTATAGATTGTATCATATACCCGTGCTCGCGTCAAGTAGAAAAGCTATTGTAATGTATCATATTATATGGTATAATATTACTAGTTTTAATGATATGGAGAATAATTATGAAAAAAATTGTATCAGCTTATGTAAACTTCCCCCTGATACTCCGTATTGCTATCGGTCTTGCTATCGGTATTCTTCTCGGAGTATTTCTTCCCGACATTAGCTTTGTTGCGGTGCTCGGCTCTGTATTTGTCGGCGCGCTAAAGGCTATGGCGCCTGTGCTCGTCTTCGTGCTTGTTATCGCATCGCTCGCTCGCGCAGGTCAGGGTATCGGCAAGAGATTTGGCACGGTAGTAATCTTCTATATGCTATCCACATTCCTTGCGGCGGTTGTGGCGGTTATTGCCAGCTACATATTCCGCGTTACCGTTCCCCTTGTTGGTGTTGAGGCCGGCACAGGCTCTGCGCCGACCGGCCTTAGCGAGGTATTCGGCAAGCTGCTTACCAATATGGTAGAGAACCCCCTCGGTGCTATTATAAACGGCAACTATGTCGGCATTCTAACTTGGGCGGTTATCCTCGGCCTCGCATTCCGCAAACTTGCTAGTGATAAAACCAAGGAAGTGCTCTCGGACCTCTCGGGCGCGGTTTCCGCTGTTATCGGCTGGGTTATCCAGCTCGCGCCATTCGGCATTATGGGACTTGTGTTCTCCTCTGTCAGTGAGTACGGTATCGAGATATTCACCGATTATGGCAAGCTCCTAATACTGCTCGTTGGTTGTATGCTCGCGGTTGCGCTCATTGTAGACCCACTAATCGTGGCTATCGCGCTCCGTCGCAATCCCTATCCGCTTGTATTCCGTTGCTTCCGAGAGTCGGGCGTTACTGCATTCTTCACTCGTAGCTCGGCGGCTAATATACCTGTCAATATGTCTCTCTGTGAAAAACTCGGACTTGACAAGGAATACTACTCGGTTGCCATTCCTCTTGGTGCAACCATTAATATGGATGGCGCGGCAATCACCATCACTGTTATGTCGCTCACCGCGGCATTCTCGCAGGGCATTAATGTAAACATCATCCTCGCTATACTTCTCTCGTTCGTTGCTACGCTCGGTGCGTGCGGCGCATCCGGTGTCGCAGGTGGCTCGCTTCTTCTTATCCCGATGGCATGCTCGCTTCTCGGCGTAGATAGTGCTATTGCTATGCAGATGGTTGGCGTCGGCTTCATCGTCGGCGTTGTTCAGGACTCGCTTGAGACGGCTATCAACTCCTCAGGCGATGTAATATTCTGCGCTACCGCAGAATATTGCGAACGTATCAAGCGTGGCGAAGCCATAGACATCAGTGGCAAAAGCAATAAGGACATCGAAGAGGTCGCAGACGATTAAGCCAACGCAGGAGTTAAATCATCCGAAAAGCCCTAAACAGTACCGAATACAAGAGTAAAAGGATTAGCGAGGCTTTTATTTGATAACAGTGTTTCAGCGTGTTTGTCATATAAAAACTTCCTTTCGGTTTGGTTAAACACCATTATACCGAAAGGAAGAGGAAAGTCCAGATGAATATTTGAACATTATCTGCTATTATTTCTCTATCCAATCGTAATACACGACGATGTAGAACGCCTGCGCGAGATGCCATACTGTGCGAGACGGGCAGATTACATCCAACTGGCAGAGTACGTTGATTACATGCCAAGACTCCTTCGTCGGCTTGGATAAAAAATAAGCAACCCAAATGAGGTGCTCGTTTTCACCCGGGTATTCGCTAGAGCGAAGATTCTTTCGCCTCGCCGCTTACAAGCTAGCTCGACACGGTCTTCGGCGAGAATGTGAACCGGATTGCTTGCGCAAGGCGCGGCACAAACCCAATTCAAGCGGGGGTGACGCCTCCAGAGAACGAAAAAAGCACCTCTTTTGAGGTGCTCGTTCTCTGGAGGCGTCACCCGGATTTGAACCGGGGGATAGAGGTGTTGCAGACCTTTGCCTTACCACTTGGCTATGACGCCGTAATTAATTGTGCTATAACATTATAGCAAAAGATTTTAGATTTGTCAAGAGAAAAATCAAAAAGTAGATTAAAAAAGAGGAAAAAGATTTTCCGCGTGCCATATATGCGGCGTTTTTATCTATCGTGTCTATGCCCACAACACTATTATATTCAAGAGTTGCGAGTTTAGTTCTCACTTGACAGGGTGCTCGGGTGAGGTGTATAATAATTATAGACAACGCGATGCTATATCCGGGAGGTGCAAATGTCAAAATTATTCGCGGAGGCTTTAGGCAATCAGGATAGCGCGAGGATGCGCGCATCACTTATCCAAAAATACGAGACCGGTCGCACAAATCTGTTTATTGCAATAGTGCTAACAGGCTTTAACATTTTTATGCCGATTTTCGGTGTAGATATGTATATGCTCTTCTCTATCTTCACGCCCACATTCCTCTCAAGCCTCGCTATGGTTATCTGTGGCAAATATCCCGACGAGTATTATACAGAATTAGGCCTAGACGGTATGATGTTCTATGACGACACGGTCTACTTCGCCCTGCTCGCGGTGGCCGTGGTTTTAACGCTGGTATTCCTTGTTTTGTGGCTACTCTCGCGCGGTGGGAGAGTGGTATGGATGATAGTGGCATCGGCGCTGATGTCTATCGACGCTGTGATGATATTCGTCCTCGGTGGCTTCGATATATCCTACCTAATAGATATACTATTCCACGCCTGGGTGCTATATGCTATGATAGCCGGTATTGTGGCGTATTATAAGTTCAGAAAACTACCCGAAGATAGCAGTGATATTCTTAACGCCTTCATCGCACCGAGTGATAATATAGAATAATTTAGCTGCGCGAGTTCAGTATGTCGCATTAATATATCGCGCGAGTAGCCCAATCAAATATTTCCTCTTTACTTTTCAGAGAGTGCTGTGCTATAATTAATATGACAGTTCCAAAATCCGAGCGTGGCTCGGTGGGCGAGAGATAATTAGCATCTCTGTGCCCAAGCGCCAGAATTTATTAAAATGGAGAAAGCATTATGAAACTAGGAAATGTTATGGTTGGCCAATCCGGAGGACCTACATCGGTTATCAATGCCAGTCTGGTAGGCGTCTTCAAAACAGCAAAGGATGAGGGATGCGGTATCGTATACGGTATGCGCAACGGTATCGAGGGGCTGCTCGAGGAAAGGTATATAAACATCTCTGACTACATCAAAAATGACCTCGACATAGAGCTGCTTAAGAGAACTCCGTCCTCGTTCCTCGGCACTTGTAGGTATAAACTTCCAAGCTCTGACAAGGCTCCCGAGCTGTACGAAAAAATCTTTGCAATTCTTCAAAAACTTGAGGTAAAATTCTTTTTCTACATTGGCGGTAACGACTCGATGGACACGATAATGCAGTTGTCTGCATTCGGCAAGAAAAAAGGTTCAGACATACGCTTTATGGGTGTTCCAAAGACCATAGATAACGACCTAGACCTCACCGACCACACTCCCGGCTACGGTTCTGCGGCTAAGTATATCGCGACCGCGATGAAGGAGATTATCCGCGATGCCAAGACCTATCCGAATACCTCTATTACGATAGTCGAGATTATGGGTAGAAATGCAGGCTGGCTCACCGCCGCCGCATCTCTCTCTCGTTCCGAGGACTGCACAGGTCCCGACCTCATATATCTCCCCGAACGCGTATTCGACCACGAGAAGTTCCTTGATCACATCCGTATGGCTCTTACCAAGAACAAGAAACTCATTATTGCGGTTTCCGAGGGTATCAAGACTGCCGATGGCAGATATGTATGCGAGGCTAATAAGAAGAGTAGCTTTACAGATGCTTTCGGTCACAAGGTTCTCGGCGGTACGGCACTGTACCTAGCCGACTATGTTCAGGATAAGACCGGTATCAAGACCCGTGGTATTGTCCTATCGACACTTCAGCGTTGTGCATCTCACCTGGTATCTCGTCGCGATATAACCGAGGCGTTTATGGCGGGTGCCGATGCTATGATGTGGGCGCTTAAGGGCGAGAGCGGCAAGATGGTTGTGTTCAATCGTATTTCAAATGCTCCATACTCGATAGTAACCGACATTATGGATATAGCCCTTGTCGCAAACAAGGAAAAATGCGTGCCCGACGCGTGGATTATCAATGACGGTACAAATGTTTCGATGGAGTTTGACACATATGCGCGTCCGCTTATCATTGGTGAGTTGTCACCATTTATGGTTGATGGACTGCCGAGGCATCTTTTCATAAAAGACTAGTATTGGTGGGGTTTTTGCATTTTGGAATAACCGAATAAAATCCTTTCGCCCCGACTTTCGCATTTTAGCATAACCAAATAAAACCACCGAGGTATTGTATTATGCCTCGGTGGTTTTCGTTTTACAAGGAAAAGCTAGCCACGGGGGCTAGCTTTTCCTATTTCCCGTCCCGTCACATAGTCGCGCAGCTTCGCCTTCGCAAGTCTGCGGCTCGGTTGTCTCGCACTTTGCGGACTTCCTCGCCAAAATTGTCATCGACAGTTTTTGGCTTCGTCACCACTCGTAATACTCTTTGCGAGCTGCAAAGTAAATACTTTGCGCACTTTGTGCTTTGTTTTGCTAGAGCAAAACGCTCGCAGAGCAATCTGCGCTCGCTCACTGACAAGCATGCTTGCCGACTCGCTTCGCTTGATTATCTAATACCGGTCCAGGTCGTATCCGGGTGCAAGTGGTAAAAAAAGAAGCCAGCCCATATTGGACTGGCTCTTTTTTTACCACTCGTACTCGAATACCGGAGTATCTCCGGATGAGGTGGTAATTATATCGGAGGCTTCAAGAGTTGTTATCTCTATTACTGGTGTTTCATAGGTTTTCATCTGTCACTCCTCCTTACTGTACCTTGTATGCTGCAGATGCAGCTGAATATGCCTGGATTGCTGCAAGAAGAGTCTGAAGCTCTGTATTATCCTTATCCTGTCCTGCTGCGTACCACGCATAGTTGAATGTTACGGTGCTATCACCTGCTGTGATGGTTACATCCTCGGTAAGATCCATAGCCTTAAG